>NZ_LIQQ01000513.1 GCF_001418565.1 Streptomyces graminilatus
GTTGCCCGGTTTGATGTCGCGGTGCAGCACACCGCTCGCGTGGGCGGCGGCGAGCGCGTCGGCGATGCGTACGCCGATGTCCCGGGCCTCGGCGGCCGGGAGGGGGCCCTGCCGGTGGAGGCGGTCGCCGAGCGAACCGCCGGGGCACAGCTCCAGGACCATGTACGGGCGGCCGTCGTCGAGGACCCCTGCGTCGTACACCGCCACCACGTGCGGGTGGCCCGACAGTTGGCCCGCCGCGGTGACCTCGCGCAGGAACCGCTGCCGGTCACGTCCGGTGGCCAGGACGCGACTGTCCATCTTGAGGGCGACCTCGCGGCCCACGGACAGCTGGCGGGCCCGGTACACGGTGGCGAACCCGCCCTGGCCGAGCACCTCGGCGACCTCGTAGCCGGGCACGCCCGTACGTTCGAACTGCATGCTGCCGTACTCCCCCACCAGCGAGGCCGAGCGCCCGGCCACGGAACCGGACCAGGGTGTTGTCGAGAGCGCCGAGAGTAGTGCACCGGAAATCCGGTGGGCGTGCCCGGGCCGGGCGATGCCATGCTGGCCCGGTGAGCAGACCGGAGATCGTCATCAGTTTCGCCCCCGAGCTGGGGCTCTTCGTCCCGTCCGAGCGGCGCGCCGGGCCGACGGCCCTCGTCACCGACGGGTCGTCCTCACTGGGGCACGTGGTGGAGTCGCTGGGCGTGCCGCTCACCGAGGCAGGGCGGCTGCTGGTCGACGGCCGGGAGGTTTCGGTGTCCCATGTGCCGGGCGCGGGCGAGACGGTGGAGGTCACCGCCGTCGTCAGACCGCAGACGGTGCCGGGGGCGCCCCTGCGGTTCCTGCTCGACGTGCATCTGGGCACGCTGGCCCGCCGGATGCGGCTCCTGGGCATCGACACGGCGTACGAGAGCGAGGACATCGGCGATCCGGCGCTGGCCGCGCGGTCGGCGGCCGAGCGGCGGGTGCTGCTCTCCCGGGACCGGGGGCTGCTGCGGCGCCGGGAGCTGTGGGCGGGCGCGTACGTGTACAGCCACCGGCCGGACGACCAGCTCCGGGACGTACTGGACCGGTTCGCGCCCGGTCTCACGCCCTGGACCCGGTGCACCGCCTGCAACGGACGGCTGGAGCAGGCCGACAAGGGGACGGTCGGCGAGCGGCTGGAGGACGGGACGCGGCGTACGTACGACGTCTTCGCGCAGTGCGTGGACTGCGAACGTCTGTACTGGCGGGGCGCGCATCACGCGCGGCTGGAGGCGATCGTCGAGGGCGCGCTGAGCGAGTTCGGCCACCCCCGCGCCCAGCGGTCCTCCGGTGACGGGGAGCCGGTGCCGGAGGACCGGTGAGGAGCTGGTGAGAGGCCGGTGAGGAGCCGTGGGAACCGACGGCCGCGCGGGGGCGTTGAACGGACATCGTGAATGGGACGTATTGACTGGTTGACGGAACGCGAGGAGGGGAGACTCTGCCAGACAGCTCCAGACACCCCCTGTTCCAGCCATCACCTGTGTCGCCGGTCCGCCCTCATCGCCGCTTCTCTTCCTGGACACCACACCGTCACGCGGACTGGGAACGCTCCTGCCGTCCCCCCTTGCCTCGCTCTCCAAATCCCCCCGTCCGCCCCCGCAGCGCGTGGGCGCACCGTGGAAGGACGACGCGCGCTGTGTCCTCATTGCCGATTGTCCCCATAGCTCCGCCCGCTCCGACGGTCCAGAGCCCCGCTCCCCGTGCCTCCTTCTGTGCCCGGTTCCCCGTCGCCCGGCACGCCCGCCGGGTCCTGTGTGTGCTGCCGCTCCTGCTCATCGGGATCTGGGCGGCGGACAACTGGCAGGTCCTGCACGACGGGGCCTGGCAGCTCACCACCGCCGACCCCGGCTGGCTGGCGATCGGGGGCGCGTTCACCATGCTGTGCTGGGTGTCCGCCGCCTTCGCCCGGCAGGGCGCGATCCCGGAGCGGCTGCCGCCCGGACTGCTGATGGCCTCGCAGTTCGCCGCCGGCGCCGCCAACAACGTCCTGCCGGCCGGTCTCGGCGCCCATGCCGTCACCCTGCGCTTCCTCACCGGCCGTGGCATCCCGCTGGCCCGTGCCACCGCCTCCCTCGCCCTGTACTCGCTGGTCAAGCCGGTGGCGAAGCTCCTGGTGATCCTCGTACTGCTGGCGACCTTCCCGACCTCCCTGGGCACCACCGACCTCCTCCCCGACGAGGGGACACTGGTGCCCGTCGCCCTCGGCGTGAGCGGCGCGGTGGTCGTCGTGACGCTGGTGCTGGCCTTCGTACGTCCGCTGCGGCGCCCCCTGCTGAACGGTCTGCGCACGGCCCTGACCGACGCGCGGCGGCTGCACACCCGGCCGGTCCGGGTCGCCGCGCTGTGGGGCGGTGCCGCCGGATTCTCGCTGTGCCAGGCGGCCGTACTGGCCAGTGTCGGGGCCTCGCTCGGGCTGCCGATCGCCTGGCCGGACGTCCTCTTCGCCTATCTCGCCGCGAGCGCCGCCGTGGGCGCCGTGCCCGCGCCGGCCGGGATCGGTCCCGTCGACGCGGCCCTCGTGTTCACCCTGGCCGCGATGGGCGCCCCGCTGTCCCTGGCCGCCGCGACCGTCGTCGGCTTCCGTGTCCTGACGGTCTGGCTGCCGCTGCTGCCGGGCGCCCTCGTGCTGTCGCTGCTCGTGCGCAACAAGGTGTTGTAGAGCGCCCGGGCCTCCTCGGTTCAGTCCCGCCGCGCCACCAGGCGGTACGCGTTGGAGACGCCCAGCCGGTGCGAGAGGGGCCGGACGGCGAAGCGGTCCAGCAGGGTGCCCAGGATCAGTGCCGGGACGCCGGCCAGCAGCAGGGCTCCGCGCAGGGTGCGGCGCAGGGCGTTCGGGGGGTGCGGGAGCCAGGGCAGGTTGTCGCGGAAGGCCGCGTTGTCCAGGGCCAGCCAGACGGCGGCCAGCAGGTCGACGGGGTCGTGCGGCTCGGCGTGCTGCTCCAGGACGACGGTGAAACCCAGGTCGGTGAGCCGTTGCCGCAGATTGCCGACGGGCACGAAGTGCAGATGCTGGGGCTGGAGCCAGGGCAGCCACCAGCGGCCGAGCAGCCGGGCGTAGCGGCTGTCGGGGTCGGGGACCTCGATCACCAGGTGACCGCCGGGGCGGATCGCCTGCCGTGCGGCTTCCAGTTCGAGCTGGGGCTCGGTGCTGTGCTCCAGGTAGTGGAACATGCTGACGACGTCGTAGTGGTCGGCCAGTTCGGGGGCCAGTTCGGTGAAGCTGCCCCGGTAGCCGCGCTCGACGCGTCCGGCCCGTTCGGCCAGTTCGGCGCCGTCGGTGAAGTCCAGCCCGTCGAAGGTCGTGCCCGGGTGGACGACCCGGGCCGACTCGCAGAAGTGGCCGTGGCCGGTACCGACGTCGAGCCATTTCTTGGGCGCGTCGTCGAAGGGGAGCAGGGCCTGGGCCCGCTGCTCGTACATCTTCGTACGGCCCGCGAAGGCGTTGCCGAGCTGCTTCTCACCCAGGCCGTCGTAGAAGTCCCGGTAGTAGAACTCCAGCCCGGCGGCGCTGAGCCGGGGGTTCTGGAAGGTGTGCCGGCAGTCCTGGCAGCGGTCGAGCACGAACCGTCCGGGCTTGTGCTGGAGCAGGTCGGTGGTCCGCAGCCGCGTCGCGAGCCGGGCGGAGCCGCACCAGGGGCAACTGGTCTGCGGGGGTTCGAAGAACCGGTCGAGACCGTGGGCCAGGTCGGCCTGGTAGAGGGGCCGGAGGGCTGCCACCTGTTCGTCACGGGTCGGGGCGGCGGCCGACGCCGGGACCTGTGCCGGGGCCTGTGCCGGAGCCGGGGCCGGAGCCGGAGCCGGAGCCGGGGCCTGTGCCTGTGCTTGTGCGGCCTCCGGCGCGTCGGTCCCGTGGCCGTGCCCGTGCCCGTTGTCGTGCGGGTGCTCGTCGTCGCTCATGCCGTCTCCGTCTCCTTCATGCCCTCGGCTCCTGGGCGGGCGCGCCGCCTGCGAGTTGCTCAAGATGGGTGGCCGCCGCTGAGGCACCTCCGGCGGCCCGGAACGCGGTGCCGACGCGGCTCGCCGCGAGGCGGTGGCCGGGCTCGTGCAGTACGGCGTCGATCGCGGCGCCGAGTTTCGGCGCGGTGACCCGCCCGAACCGCACCCGGACCCCGGCCCCGGCGGCCACGACCTGCCCCGCGACGACCGGCTGGTCGTCCCGGATGGGCGCGACGACGAGCGGCACGCCGTGCCAGAGCGCCTCGCACACCGTGTTGTGCCCGGCATGGCAGACGACAGCGTCGACCCTTTCGAGGAGCGGGAGTTGGGGCACCGAGGGGACGATCAGGATGTCCTTGCCGTCCTCGCCGTCCGGCCCACCCGAGGTGTGGCCGAGTACGCCGGCCGGGTCGACGATCACCGTCTGCGTCCGGTCGGCCCGCTCGCGCGCGGCGGTCAGGCACTCGGTCAGGAAGCGTTCGCCGACATCGGTGTTGGCGGTGCCGAGGGTGACGAGGACGGTGGCACGGGCGGGGTCGAGCCAGTCCCAGGGGAAGTCCGACGAGGCCGGCCGGTCGGCGACGGACGGGCCGACGTACTGGATCCGCTCACCCGTACGGGCGCCGGGGCCGACGAACTCCGGTGTGCTGAAGGCGAGTACGAGGTGCGGGGAGAACCGTGGATCGGCGGTGCCAGCAGGGTCGCCGACTCGGTTCCGGAGCCCCGCGAGCCGCTCGAACAGCCACTGCTCGACCTTGGGCATGCCGGACAGCACGTCGGTGAACTCGGCGGACGTGGTGGCCGAGGTGGCCCAGGGCACGCCCAGCCGTTCGGCGACGAGGCCGCCGGCCAGGGTCTGCTGGTCGGAGACGACGACGTCGGGCTCGAACTCCCCCACGGCGGCGGTGACTCCGGGGGCCATCTCCTCGGCGAGCGGGGAGAGGAACCTCTCCCAGAGGAACTTCAGCGCCTCGGGCCCCCGCAGGTCCGGCGGCCGTTCGCTGCCACCGGAGCCGAGGGCGGGCCCGGCGCACAGGAAGACGGTGGCGTCCGCCCCGGCGAGCCTCCGTACGAGTGCCGGGTCGGCGCACGCCCAGGCCGACCGGTGTCCCCGCGCGGTGAGTTCGGCGGCGACCCCGACGGCCGGGTTGATGTGCCCGACGAGCGGCGGTACGACGAACAGGAACCGGCTCATCGTGCCTCCGCCCCTGCCAGTCGCACCGGAACGGGCGCACCGAGAACGAGCGACAGGATGTGCCCGCCGATGGTCCCCGGCGCCTCGACGAACACGGAGTGTTCGTGCCCCGGCACGACGACGGTCCGGCAGTCGGGCAGCACGGACTCCATCCACGGCGCCAGTCCGGCGAGTTCCGAGTCACCCCCGTACACGCCAAGTACCGGGCAGCGTACGGAACTTATCTCGTCGTCGGTCAGTACGCGGCTGGCCGGGACGTCCCGGGCGAGGCTGGTCTCGCGGGCCAGTCGGGCGGCGCCCTTGGCGAGGCGGGCGGTGTTCTGGCTACGGTTGGCGGTGATCCACGCGATGGCCTCGGCCTCGTTGTGGGCGAGTTCGTGCATGACCCGGCCCAGGGCGCCGTCGAGTTTGGCCGCCCAGGAGACAGAGGCCGGTTCCGACTCGATGAGGGTGACACTGGCGGCGCGCTCGGGATGGCGGGCCGCGTATCCGAACGCGACTGTCCCGCCGTAGGAGTTGCCGACCAGATGCACCGGGCCGGTCACCTCCAGACGGTCGAGGAGGGCCTCCAGGTCGTCGATGCTGTCGTCGAGGGTGTAACCGGTGGCGGGGCGGGTGGAGCGGCCGTGGCCGCGCAGGTCGTACATCACGACGTCGATGCCGGAGGCGGCGAACGCCGGTGCCACGGTGAAGTAGTAGCTGGCCAGGCTGTCGGTGAGCAGGCCGTGCACGAGTACGGCCGTGGCCGTGACCGGCTGCCCGCCGCGTGGGCCGACGCGCTGGGTGTGCAGCGCGAGGCCGCCGCCGATGTCGACGATCGCCATGGTCAGCCCGCCTCCGTCGCCTTGAGACTGGCGACGACGTGCTCGACGAGCCGTCCGACGGTGAGTTCGATGATCTCGTCGAAGTCCATGTCGGCCACGAACTCCGCGAAGTTGACCCGGTTGCCGTACTTCTCCTCCAGCAGCCCGGCCAGCGTCACCAGGTCGATGCTCTCCAGTTCCAGGTCGCGGTTGAACGTGGTCTCCATACGGATGTCGACGTCGTCGAGGCCGTACTCGTCCAGAAGGGTCGCGAGCATGCCCGTGATGTCGGCGAGCACTGTCTCCTCGCCGACGGCTGTGCCCGTGTGCCCGTTGAGGCCTCTCATCGCTCCAACTCCCTTTCCTCGGTGACTGATTCGGCCGACCGCGTCGATCCGGTTGATCGGGATAACGCGGTTGATCCGGTTGATCCGGTTGATCCGGTTGATTCGGTTGACTCGGTTGATCCGGTCGTCCAGGCCACGACGTACTTCCTGTCGGGCAACCCGGGGGGATTGCCCGTCTGCTCGCAATGCACGGTGTAGGCGGGTGCGAGGCGTCCGGAGACCGTGAGCCGGTCGCCGGCCTCCGTGGCCTCCCGCACCTCGAAGTCCCTCGGCCGGCCGCCGAATCCGGTGCCCTCCGCCTTCGCGACGGCTTCCTTGGCGGCCCAGAAGCGGGTGAACCAGAGCGCCTCGGACTCGCCGGTGGCGGCCGACTGGGCGCGCATCAGGGCGAGTTCGGCCGGGCCGAGGGCGGTGGCGAGCGTCGACGCGTCCCGCTCGACCACCTCCTCGATGTCGATGCCGGGGTAGGAGCCGTGAGCGGAGCCCGGAGCGGAATCGGGCCGGTGCGGTCGTACGATCGCGACGGCCGCCTCTGCCCGGTGGGCGAGCGAGATGTCCAGCGGGGGCAGGGTGCGGCCGTGCAGGCCGGTGACGTACGGGCGTCCGGTCGGGTCGTTGTGGACCTGGATCTCCGCCGGGAACACATCGCCCTCGCCCTCCTGCTCCCAGAGCCACCGCCGTACGGCGTCCTTGGCGGCGATCCGGCCGAGCAGCCACTGCCGACGACCGCGCGGCGCGTGCCGCCCGTACCGCGAACGCTCGTCCCCGCCAAGGGAGTTGCGCATGATGAGGTCGCGTGAGGCGAGGTCGGGCCAGCGTTCGTGGAGCAGCACCCAGCCGCCCGGACGCCCCTGGGAGAGGGTGTTGCGCTCGGGGAAGCGTTCGACCGGCCTGGTCTGCGGGTCGTTGTCGAACCGCCGGTCCTGCCAGCCGCTCAGCACCGCCCAGACCCGGCCGCCGACGGTCAGTTGGACGTCGGCTTCGAGGACGGTGTCGGTGAGCGAGGTGATCCGCACGAAGCAGCCGACGTCGGTGCCGGGTTCGGGGTGCGGCCCGTAGAACCTCATCTCCCGCATCCCGACCGGGAACACGACCGTCCGCTCGGTGCGCGTCGCCATGATCCAGTACCCGAGGATCTGCCCGACGTTGTCGAGCAGCGAGCCGGGCGCGGGCGGGGTCGTGATGACTCCCCGTACGTGCGCCTCGCCCAGCGCGGTGAGTTCGGTGACCCCCTGGAACGCCGGGCCGTGGAACATCCAGCGCTCGGCGTAGAGCTGGGCGGCGGTGTGGTCGGGGGTGCGTTCGGCTTCGGTGGGCCAAGGGGC
>NZ_LIQQ01000514.1 GCF_001418565.1 Streptomyces graminilatus
CGGCCGGCCAGCGCGTCGAGCGCGCGCCCCGCCACCCCGGCGTCGAGAGGCTCCAGCCCGGCGAGGACACCTGGCCCCCGCTCACCGCCCAGGATCCGGTCCAGTACGCCGGCCAGCGGGCCGAACATCGGGTCCAGCCCGGCGAGATGGGCGAGCCGCTGCCGCAGCTTCACCTTCGCCGCCGTGTTGCGCCGCTCGGCGGCCACCAGCGCCGCGAGCACCGGCTCCCAGGTCATGCCCCACGCGGCAGCCCGTACGGCGGCGGCGAGTTGATCGTCCTGCCCGGTCTCCGCCGCGCTCTCGCAGGCCTCGCGAGCCTCCCGGACCAGCGTGGCCAGTGTCTCCCGGGCGCGGGCGAGCCCGGGGTCCAGGCCGGCCAGCAGCCGGTCCAGGAACACCCCGGGCACCTCGCCCACCCGAGCACACAACTCATCGACGCCTGACGGCAGTTGTGCCTCCGCGTCGGCGCCGAACTCCCGGAGGTCGCCCACCAGGGACAGCGCCGCGTTCATCGTCCGGCCGCCCCCGCTGAGCCTGGCGAGCAGCGCGCCCGCGAGATGGTGGGCGATCGCGCCCGCCGCGTCCCGCGCGTGGTTGTGCAGATAGGTGCCCAGGTTGGTGTGCCCGACCGCCACGATCGCCGGAAAACCCGCCCGGTACGCGTACCGCAGACTGTCCCGCTCCCGGGCGATCGCCACCTCCCCGTGCCCGCGCACGTCCGCCACATTGGCGAGCGCCCCGAACACCTCGCCCAGGTAAGGGAAGTCCCCGGTGGCCTCGAAGACCTCCCGGCACTCCTCCAGCAGCCGCAGCGCGTCCTCGGCGCGGCCCAGCCGCAGCAACGGCATGTACGCGGGCAGCCGGGCCCGCGCGAAGTCGGTGACCGGGGCGCCGCGTGCCTGTTTGGAGTTGCCGAGGTCGTCGGCGTACTCCAGTGCGCGCCGCCAGGCGCCCGCGTCGATCGCGGCCCGCTGCCCGGTGTCGCAGAGTTCCTCCCAGACCTCCCACCAGTCGACTCCCTCCCGGGGGCCGCGCTCGCGGGGCACGTCACGCATCCGCCGGTGCAGTGCGTCGGCCTCGGCGAGGGCCTCGGTGGCCCGGTCGGTCTGCGAGAGGACATGCAGCCGCTGGACCTCGTACAGGAGTGTCGTCCAGACGCCCAGGCCGGCCCGCCGGGCGTGGTCGACGCCCTGGCCGGCGAGGGTGAGCGCCTCGGCCAGGCGTCCGGTGCGTACGCAGATGTCGACCAGGCCGCTGGTCGCGCCGGCGGCGGTGGAGTGGTCGCCGCGTTCGAGCGCCGAGGCGAGGACGGCGCGCTCCTGCCGCTCGGCGAGGGCCGGGTCGGTCTCGCTGAGCACCCGCGCGAGTGCCTCCACCGGCGGTACGACACCGGTGCCCGGCGCGGACGCGGCGCGGGCCGCGATCCGGCGCAGCAGGGGCAGTACGCGGGCCCTGGTGGGACCAGAGGTGTCCCGGCGCAGCACGGCTTCCAGCAGTGTCGCGGCGGACGACTCCTGCCGCAGCCGGATCAGATAGGGCGCGGCGGCGAGCGCGGCGTGCGTGAGCAACGGCCCGGCCAGCCGGGCGTCTTCGGCGTCGGTGCCCTCGCGGGTCCACGCCACCTGGAACACCCGCAGCCAGTACCCCGACAACTGGGTATCGACCAGCTCCCGGACCCGCGCACCGGCCCGCGCCCGCCCCTCGGCGGCGACGGCGGCCTGGATCTCGTACGACTGTCCCGGCCGCGGAGTGAGCAGGCCCTGCACCACCAGTGTCCGCAGCGCCGAGTCGACCGGCGTTTCCGGGTGCCCGAGCCGCTCACACAGGCCGGGCCAGTTGTGGTCCACGACCGGACGGGTACGGTCGGTCTCCTCCAGACAGCACAGCACATGGAACAAGTCCCGCTCGGCGGAGGCGAGTTCGGCGACGACACCGTAGGCCCAGGCACGCAGTACGCGCAGCTGCCCGTCGCCGTCGCCGTCGCCGTCGTTGTCGCTGGTGCCGTTGCCGTCGATGCCATCGGCCGCCGATGCCTGCTTCCAGGTGGCCAGCAGCCTGCCCAGCCGCTCCGGCTCGGCGGCCTGCGCGTCGGCCAGCTTCAGCAACCCCGGGTGCCCCTGGGCGAGTTGCAGCAGCCCGGCACCGAGCCGCCGGGCGGCGTCCGGCGCCGTCCCGGGGAGCCGTCCGTCGATCAGCCGGGCCAGATGGGGGAGTTCACGGGCGAGCAGCAGGGCCTCGTCGGAGGTCAGCAGGTCAACCGGTTCGGTCCGCAAGAGAGGCCCGATCCCGGCCGGCCGAACCCGCCCACAGAGAATCAGGCGCCCCGACCACGAGCCCGCCCCGGAACCCGGCGCGGAGTCCGCCCCGGAACCCGCGCCGGGGCCCGCCCCAGAGCCCGCTCGGGAGCCCAGCCCGGCGCCTGCCCCGGAGTACCCGGACAACGCACGGATCAGATTCCCCCAACGCCGGTCCCACCAGGCCCTGTCGGGGGTCAGTAGCGCGTCGATGCCATCGACGACCAGCAGCACCCGCTCCCGCTCCAGCCATGCGGCGACGGCGTCGGTGAATTCCCTCGCAGGCTCCCCGGTCCCCCCGCCGGAATCCAGCAGATGCAGGCAGCGCAGTCCCGGTACCGCCTGTTCCAGGGTCAGCGCGAAGGAGGTGAGGGCTCCCTCCGGGTACCGGTGGTCCTGTTCCTGGGGTGCCGTGAACCAGACGACCCGCTCGAAGGCGTGCGCGTGCGTCGCGGCCAACTCCCGTGCGCACGCGGTCTTTCCGGCACCGGGCATGCCTTGCAGCAGTACCCCGCGCAGTCCGCTGCGGGGGGCGAGTACGGCGCCGGCGCGGGCGAGCAGGGCGACGCGGCCGACGAAGTGCTCGGGGGCGGGCGGGAG
>NZ_LIQQ01000515.1 GCF_001418565.1 Streptomyces graminilatus
TTGCGTGGGGGTCAGCCCGGTGCGGCCAGGCGGCGGACCGCCGACATCGGTACCGGGAGCCAGTCCGGGCGGTGCCGGGCCTCGTACACCACCTCGTACACCGCCTTGTCCGTTTCGTACGCCCGCAGGAGCACCGGATCGGTACGTGGGTCCCGGCCTGCCGTTTCCGCGTATCCGGCGCAGTACGCGGCCCGGCACCGCGCCGCCCAGCCGGGCAGCCGGGGGTGGAGCGAGTGGGCCGCGTAGTCGAAGGAGCGGAGCATGCCCGCGATGTCCCGGGCCGGGGGCTGCGGCAGGCGCCGTTCCGCCAGTGGTTTCGACGGCTCGCCCTCGAAGTCGATCAGCGACCACTCCCCGGACGGCGCCCGCAGGCACTGCCCGAGGTGCAGGTCGCCGTGGATGCGCTGGGCCGTCCAGGTCTGGCCCTCGGCGGCGAGGTCGGCCAGCGCCTCGTATGCCGAGCGCAGGCCGGGCGCGTACAGATGGAGGGCTGGCACCGTGCGGACCGCCTCGTCCAGGCGGGCGATCATGCCGTCGATCAGCGGGCGCAGCCGCGCGTGGCCCAGGGTCACCGTGGGCAGGGCGCGGGCGAGGGCCAGGTGCACCTCGGCGGTGGCCCGCCCGAGTGCCCGTGCCTCCGCGCTGAAGTCCTCCCCCTTGGCCAGCTCGCGCAACGCCAGCTCCCAGCCGTCGGTGGCGCCCCGCACGAAGGGCTGGAGGACTCCCAGTACGTAACCGTCTTCGGGGCTCGTCTCCGCGTCGGGGCCGGGCGGCCCGAGGGGGTCGGTGAGGGGGTCGGTGTGGATCCAGGCCACCGGGGCCGGTACCCGGGGGCAGCCCTCGCGGGCCAGCGCCAGCGGCAGTTCCAGGTCGGGGTTGACGCCCGGAAGGACCCGGCGGAGCAGCTTCAGGATGAACGTATCGCCGTAGACGATCGACGAGTTGGACTGCTCGGCGGTCATCACCCGGGCCACCAGCCCCGCCGGTATCTCGCCCTCTTCCTCCCTCTCGCCCCCGTCCTCCCTCTCTCCCTCGCCCCCGTCTGGGTCCTCGCGCCTGTCGAAGCGCAGCGCGCCGATCCGGGCCCGGGTCCGCATGGCCTCCAGGAGCACCTCGGCCGGCCGGGCGTCGTACAGGGCGTCGTAAACCGTCCGTCCGGTCAGCGGGCCCCGGTCGACGTGTCCTATCAGCGCGGGCGCCAGCCGGGGCGGGAGCGCCTCGCGCGCGCCTATGAGGAGCTGGTAGCAGTCTCCGGGGCCCTGCAACGCGGGCTGATGGGCGCGTACGAGGAGGTGGTACAGGCCCAGCTGTGTCGTGGCAGGGAGTAGTTCGGTGGCTGCCACCAGGGAGAAGTCGGTGACCGGACGTCCCTTGCCGGCGAACCAGCGCTGTCTCGGCAGCCACTCGCGCAGCAGCGGTTCCAGGGACGTGAGGAGGCCGGGACCTGTCGCGGCGGAGCGGGTGATGGCTTCCGACATGGCGTCGCGTCCTTTCCCCGGGGGCGGGGTGTGACTGATGCGTGCCCCGGGCGGGACGGGAGAAACCGGCCCGCCTGGGATCGGCACATACGACCGAGTACTACACCGGGTACTACGCGGTGCCCCTCGACTCCCTTGGCTCCCTCGGCTCCATCGAGTCCTTCAGCTCCCCCGATTCCCCCGATTCCTTCCGCAGCCGGAACCAGTAGAAGCCGTGGCCGGCGAGGGTGAGGAGGTAGGGGAGTTCTCCGATGGCCGGGAAGCGGACCCCGCCGATCAGCTCGACCGGGTGCGTGCCACTGAACGACCGCAGGTCGAGTTCGGTGGGCTGGGCGAAGCGGGAGAAGTTGTGGACGCACAGGACGAGGTCGTCCTTGTGTTCGCGGAGGAAGGCGATGACGGCGGGGTTGGTGGAGGGGAGCTCGGTGTAGGAGCCGAGGCCGAACGCCGGGTTCTGCTTGCGGATCTCGATCATGCGCCTCGTCCAGTGCAGGAGCGAGGACGGGGACGACATGGACGCTTCGACGTTGGTGACCTGGTAGCCGTGGACCGGGTCCATGATCGTGGGCAGGACCAGTCGCCCGGGGTCGCAGGAGGAGAAGCCCGCGTTGCGGTCGGGGGTCCAC
>NZ_LIQQ01000516.1 GCF_001418565.1 Streptomyces graminilatus
GCCCGACTCCGTGGAGGAGGCTCGCCCCCAGCCCACCCCGGAGTGGCAACTGCCCCAGCCCGCGCCCCTGGGCGCTGACGCGTTCCGCGACACGGCCACACCCCTCTACGCGGGCACGCTCCGCGACGGCGACTACGCCCTGGTCACCGAACTTCCCCTCGTCACCGCACCGTTGCCCCCCGCCACCCCTTTCCCCGCGCCGGACACGTCCTACGGAACGCCCACGGCGCCGCAGGACACGCAGGCGTTCTACGGCACGCCGACCGTTCCCCCTGGCACACAGGCGCCCCAGCAGGCGCCTCACGGGACCCTTACCCCGTCCCACGCGGCCCACACCCCCTCCCACGGCACACAGACGGCCTACGCCACCGGGACCTATCACCTCGCCACCGAGCCGTTTCCGGGTGCCGCGACGGGCATGAGCGGTGCCATCGGCCTCGCGCTGGGTCTGGAGCCCGGCGCCAAGGCCGCGAAGGCGGTCGCCTTCGCCCGCGCCCAGATCGGCAGGCCGTGCGTCTGGGGCGCGGTCGGGCCGGGCTCGTACGACAACTCCGGTCTCATCCAGGCCGCGTGGAAGGCCGCCGGGGTCGCCCTCCCGCGTTCCGTGCACGAGCAGGCGAGCGCCGGCATGGCCATCAACGTGGCCGACGTCCGGCCCGGCGACCTCGTCTTCTTCCACGGTGAGGCGGGCCATGTCGGTCATGTGGGCGTCTTCGTCGGTGACGGCATGATGATGCACGCCCCCAGTCCGGGAGCGAGGGTGCGCGAGGACTCGATCTTCGCGGCCGGTGAGGCGGCGATCCACAGCGTCCTGCGACCCGCGTAGGCGCCTTCCTGGAGGCCGTCAGCGGGCTCCCTGGATCAGCGAGAACATCGCCCCCTCCGGGTCCGTCACCGTCGCCACACGGCCGTGCGCGCTGTCGTGCGGCGGCTCGACGACATGGCCGCCCAGGTCCACCAGACGAGTGGCCGCCGCGTCCGTGTCGGCCACCTCGAAGTACGTCAGCCAGTGCGGACCACGGTCGCGGGGCAGGAAGTTGCCCACCCCGTGGATGCCGGCGACCGGCCGCCCCCCGACGATCAGGGTGACGTAGTCGAAGTCCGCCGACACGACGGGCTCCTCCTCGTAGCCGAAGACGGTCTCGTAGAACTTGGCGACGCTCGACGAGTCGCGTGTCACCAGCTCGTTCCAGGCGGGGGTGCCGGGCACACCGGTGATGCCCGTGCCCAGATGGGCGGCGGTCTGCCAGATGCCGAACACCGCGCCCATCGGGTCGGAGGCGATCGCCAGCCGGCCCGCCTCGGCCGCGTCCAGGGGGCCCACCCCCACGGTGCCGCCCGAGTGCCGGACCATCTCCGCCGTGTGGTCCACGTCGTCCGTCGCCAGATACGGCGTCCAGGCGACCGGAAGGTGGCGGTCCGGCGGCAGTTGGCCGATGCCGGCCACCTCCTGACCGTCGAGCAGGGCCCGTACGTACCAGCCGAGCTGCTGCGGGCCCAGCTCGAACTCCCAGCCGAACAACGCCCCGTAGAAGTCCTGGGTCGCCGTCATCCCGTGCACCATCAGACTCACCCAGCAGGGTGTGCCGGGCGCGTGCCGGGCCGGCGTTTCGCTGTTCCGGTCGGCCGACTCCCGTGCCTCGGTCATCGTCACTCTCTTCTCGACCCCTCGCGGTGGCCGTGTCACTTCCGCTGTCCGCCGCGTCGGCGGACCTGCCGCATGCCGTCGTACGGCGTGCTCCATCGCGTACGTCCGCCGTACCGTGCCGCGTTCTCGCGCACGCACGCTCCGTGCCGATGCTCGCACCACGCGCGGTACCGCGCGCCCGGGCCGCGCCGACCCCGTACGTCCTCGTCCCAAGGGTGCCTGACCCGGCGTTTCCCGCCTGTTTCCACCCAATTGACGCAGGTGTCCACCAGTCGTACAGCATGTGCTCGATCCCGTACACCGTGTGATCGAACCTGTCCGGCGGGAGAGTAGCCCGACCTGGCCGCCGGGGCCACCCCGTGCGCAAGGATGGGGTCATGAACGCCATCATCTCCGCACCCGAACTCGTGAACGAGTTGGCCGGTTCCGTCCCGCCCGTCCTGCTCGACGTCCGCTGGCAGTTGAGCATGGCCGCCGCGGCCGGCGCGGCGCCCTTCGACGGGCGTGCCGAGTACGCCGCCGGGCACCTTCCCGGGGCGGTCTTCGTCGACCTGGACCGGGAACTCGCCTCGGCGGCGGGACCGGCCGGCCGCCATCCGCTGCCCGACCTGGAGGTGTTCGGCGCCGCCATGCGCCGCGCGGGCGTCTCGTCCGGCGTCCCGGTCGTCGTGTACGACGGCGGACAGGGCTGGGCGGCGGCCCGCGCCTGGTGGCTGCTGCGCTGGACGGGTCACCCGGACGTGCGGGTCCTCGACGGCGGGTTGCCGTCCTGGGAGGGGGCGCTCGACGCGGACGCACCGGCGCCCGCCGAGGGCGACTTCACGCCGGTGCCGGGAGCGGCGGAGCTGCTCGACGCGGACGGGGCCGCCGCGCTGGCCCGCTCCGGGGTGCTGCTCGACGCGCGCGCGGGGGAGCGTTACCGGGGTGAGGTCGAGCCCATCGACCGGGTCGGCGGACACATCCCGGGCGCCGTCTCCGCGCCCACGAACGAGAACGTGGGGCCGGACGGACGCTTCCTGCCCGCGGAGGAACTGACGGCCCGCTTCAAGACCCTGGGCGCGACGGACGCCACCCCGGTGGGCGTGTACTGCGGCTCGGGCGTCTCGGGCGCCCACGAGGTCCTGGCCCTGGCGGTGGCGGGCATCCCGGCCGCCCTGTACGTCGGCTCCTGGTCGGAATGGTCGAGTGACCCGACCCGCCCGGTGGCCGTGGGCCCGGACCCCCAGTAGCCCACCGGATCGGCAGTCCCTGTGTTCCCCGTTCACCTGAACGGGGAACACAGCCACCTGTCGGGCGCGCGGGCCTGAAACTGGCGGGGACGGGCGCGGAACGCGCCCCGTCAGGGGCGCGGGGAACTGCGCGACCAGCCCCCACCGGGCCCGCGGTGAACGACCTGCTTACCCGGCGGAGCCACCCCGCGGGGCTACTCCTTGTTCTTGCGGCGCGTACCGAACACGATCTCGTCCCAGCTCGGCACCGCAGCCCTGCGGCCGGGCCGGACACCGTCCGCCTCGGCCTGACGGTCGGTGGCGCCGACGAGCCGGTCACGGTGGGCGCCGACCGAGCGGGGCATCAGTACGTCCGCGTACGCGGAACCGGCCGAGGCCGCCGGAGCCGGGGGCTCCTCCACCTCTTGCTCGGTGTCCGGTTCCTCCGGGACTTCCGCCGAGGCGGGCCGTTCCGGTACGACCATGTCACCGCGGAAGCTCGGTACCGCCTCCAGAAGGCTCGTCAGCGAATCGCGCTCGCTCGCGCTCACGCCCTCCTCGACGGGCTCGGACGACGGCGCGGGCAGGGCAGGGCGGTCCAGCGGGCGGTCGCGCGGCAGCCGGGCGATGCGCGGTACGAACGGGAAGCTGGGCTCGGGTGCCGCGAGATCGTCCGACTCGCCGATCAGCGAGCGGGCCTCCTCGTCGACCGCCTGTACGAGCCGCCGGGGCGGGTCGTACGTCCAGCTCGCCGAGTGGGGTTCACCGGCGACCAGATAGACCAGCAGGACTTCCCAGGTGCCGTCGTCGCGACGCCACGAGTCCCACTGGACGGTGTCCTTGTCGGCGCCACGGATCAGCAGCCGCTCCTGCACGGCCTCGCCGAGCTGGGGACCGGCGTTCTCGCCGGGCCGGCGGACCGGAGTCTTTCTGGCCCGCTCGGCCATGAAGGCGCGCTCGGCCAGCACGGGGCCCTCGAAGCGGCGTACGCGGTCCACCGGGATCCCGGCGAGCTGTGCCACCTCTTCCGCGGACGCGCCGGCACGTATCCGTGCCTGGATGTCGCGGGGGCGGAGATGACTCTCCACCTCGATCTCGATCTGGCCGAGGCGGGGACGGTCGCCGCGTACAGCGGCGCGCAGACGCTCATCGATCGGAAGCGTGTACTCCGTGCTGTCCGCAGCCTTCAGCACCAGCCGTGTGCCGTCGTTAGAGACGGCCACGACACGCAGTTCGGGCATGGGGACCTCCCGGGTGGTGCCTGCCGACGTCACGTGCGTCGCTGCTTCCGCTAGTCGAGTGTGGCCTGCCCGGGTGCAGCCTGCCACAACCTTGCCGAGTTGCCCGGCGTGTCGGGTGAGGGCCCGAGGCCGCCGTTATGTCACGGTTATCTATTCGCAACGCTAAGTGACTAACTCCGTCACCCTGTGCAACGAGCCCCCTCTTGACGGTCCTGCAAGGCCCCGGACGCCCAGGCGGGAGACCGGACCCAGGGCTCGCAACAGTACTCCATTTGGGCCACGTGCGTGGATTGGCACGCCATCCAATTGCTGCCGGGGAGTGCGAGTTGGCCGTTCTCCCGCCGGTTCCGTGACCTCGGACGCGGCCGGGTTCGCGTAAACATCGGAAACGGCACCAATTGCCGCGCTACGCGCCGAGCACCCGCCGCAAGTAGTCGTTCTGGAACAGGCGTTCAGGGTCGAGCCGGTCCCGCAGCGCGGTGAACTCGCCGAAGCGCGGGTAGACGCCGGCGAAGTACTCGGCGTCCCGGGTGTGCACCTTGCCCCAGTGCGGCCGTCCCTCGTGCGCCGTGAAGATCCGCTCGGCGGCCGTGAAATACGCCTGGTAGGGCGTCCCCCGGAACATGTGCACGGCGACGTAGGCGCTGTCGCGGCCCGACGCCGTGGACAGGGCGATGTCGTCGGCGGGGGCCGTGCGCACCTCCACGGGGAAGCTGATCCGCAGGTCCGACCGGTCGACCATCGCCTTGAGTTCGCGCAGCGTGGCCACCAGGGCCTCGCGCGGAACGGCGTACTCCATCTCCACGAACCGCACCCGGCGCGGCGACGTGTAGACCTTGTACGGGATGTCGGTGTACGTCCGCGCGGACAGGGCCTTGCTGGAGACCTGGGCGATCGCCGGGATCGTGGCGGGCACCGTGCGGCCGACCAACTGGGCCACCTGGAACACGCCGTTGGAGAGGAACTCGTCCTCGATCCAGCCGCTGATCCGGCTGACCGGCTTCTCGGGGCCCGCGCTGCGGTTGTTGCGCTTGGTGTTGGTGTTGCCGGTGTGCGGGAACCAGTAGAACTCGAAGTGCTCGTTCTCGGCCCAGAGTTCGTCGAACGCGCTGGTGACCTTGTCGAAGGTCATCGGCTCCTCGCGGGCGGTGAGCAGGAAGAGGGGCTCCACGGCGAAGGTGATCGCCGTGATGATCCCGAGGGCACCGATACCGACCCGGGCCGCCGCGAAGACCTCCGGATTCTCCTTCTCGGAGCAGACGAGCAGCGAACCGTCCGCCTTCACCAGTTCAAGTCCCCTGATCTGGGCGGCTATCGAGCCCGACTCGCGGCCCGTGCCGTGCGTGCCGGTGCTGGTGGCGCCCGAGACCGTCTGCTCCATGATGTCGCCCATGTTCGTGAGCGACAGGCCCTCGCGGGCGAGAGCCATGTTGAGTCTCTTGAGCGGAGTGCCCGCCTCGACCGTGACCGTCATGTTCGCCCGGTCGATGTTGCGGATTCCGGTCAACAGTTGAGGGCGGATCAACACCCCGTCCGTGGCGGCGGTCGCCGTGAAGGAGTGCCCGGTGCCCACGGCCTTCACCTTCAGGCCGTCCGAGGCTGCCTGCCGCACGGCCGCGGACAGTTCCTCCACGGAAGCGGGCGTGACCTCCCGGACGGGCCGGGCGGTGACGTTGCCCGCCCAGTTACGCCACGTGCCGCTCCTGCCGTTCACTGCGCTGTTCAACGGTGCCTCCCCGACACGGAACCGGCCTGCTGAGCCGGCGGTACCCGAGGAAACCGACCGCTACCGCGACGGCCCCGGACGCCACCGGAACCCCGTACCCGGCGCTCGCACCGGCGGCGTCGATCACCCAGCCGGACACGGAGGAGCCGAGCGCGACACCGACCGCGAGCCCGGTGGTCACCCAGGTCATGCCCTCGGTCAGTTGCGCGCGTGGTACGTGCTGTTCGACGAGGGACATCGTCGTGATCATCGTGGGAGCGATGGACAGACCCGCAACGAACAGCGCCACGGCCAGAGACGGCAAGTTTCCGACCAGTAGGAGGGGGATCATACTCACGGCCATCGCACATACGCCCAGCAACCACCGGCGTTCCGGGGCTCCCGGGAGGTGCAGCAGCCCGAACACGGCTCCGGCCGCGCAGGAGCCCGCCGCGTAGAGGGCCAGCACGACGCTCGCGGCGCCCTTGTGGCCCTGTTCCTCGGCGAAGGCGACGCTGACCACGTCGACTGCCCCGAAGATCGCCCCGACCGCCGCGAAGGTGACCACCAGGACCTGGAGCCCGGCGGAGCGCAGCGCCGAGCCGCCCCGGTGCTGCGAGAGCGGATGCGGCTCCGGTTCGGTGTCGCGCTGAGAGGTCAGCCAGAAGACACCGGCCGCCAGGAAGCAGGCCGCGAGCAGCGGACCCGCCTCCGGGAACCACACCGTGGACAGACCGATCGACAGGATCGGCCCGAAGATGAAGCAGACCTCGTCCACCACGGACTCGAACGAGTACGCGGTGTGCAACTGCGGGGTGTCCCGGTAGACGGCCGCCCAGCGGGCCCGGGTCATCGAGCCGACGCTCGGGACGCAGCCGATGCCGGCAGCGCACACGAACAGCAGCCAGTCCGGCCATCCGAAGTGCGCGGCGCAGAGCAGCCCGGCCGACGCCAGCAGGGCGCAGAGCGTCGCCGGACGCAGCACGCGGCGCTGCCCGTACCGGTCGACCAGGCGGGAGACCTGCGGGCCCACCACCGCCGCCGCCAGGGCCATGGTCGCCGAGAGCGCGCCCGCGAGGCCGTACCGGCCGGTGAGCTGGGAGACCATCGTGACCACGCCGATGCCCATCATCGACAGCGGCATCCGGCCGAGGAACCCAGCGGCGGTGAAGCGCCTGGAGCCGGGGGCGGCGAACAGAGCACGGTAAGGGCTGGGCACGGGGGTCTCCGGTCGGTCCGGTAAGGCGTGGCGAAACGCGCGTAAGGCGTGAAGCGAGCCAATACAGCTTACGAGTCGGGCGGACCCGGCACACTCCCGGGGCGGGCCGGGATCCCGGCTGTCAGAGGGGGGTGGCAGGATCGGAGCCATGCCAGATGTGCTCGACGCCACCCCCTACGACGCCCTGCTCCTGCTCTCGTTCGGCGGCCCCGAGGGCCCGGACGACGTGGTTCCGTTCCTGGAGAACGTGACACGCGGGCGGGGCATCCCCAAGGAACGCCTCAAGGAGGTCGGACAGCACTACTTCCTGTTCGGCGGGGTCAGCCCGATCAACGACCAGAACCGCGCCCTCCTGGACGCCCTGCGCAAGGACTTCGCCGATCACGGTCTGGATCTGCCGGTCTACTGGGGCAACCGCAACTGGGCCCCGTATCTGACCGACACCCTGCGCGAGCTGGTCCAGGACGGCAGACGCCGCGTCCTCGTCCTCGCCACCAGCGCGTACGCCTCGTACTCGGGCTGCCGCCAGTACCGCGAGAACCTCGCGGACTCCCTGGCCGCCCTGGAGGCCGAGGGCCTCGACCTGCCCCGGGTCGACAAGCTGCGGCACTACTTCAACCACCCGGGCTTCCTCGAGCCCATGATCGACGGCGTGCTCACCTCCCTCGCCGAGCTGCCCGAGGACGTCAGGGACGGCGCGCACCTCGCCTTCTCGACCCACTCCGTCCCGACCGCGTCCGCCGACACCTCCGGGCCCGTCGAGGACCACGGGGACGGCGGCGCCTATGTGAAGCAGCACCTGGACACCGCGCGGCTGATCGTGGACGCGGTGCGCGAGCGGACCGGCGTCGACCATCCCTGGCGGCTCGTCTACCAGTCCCGTTCCGGAGCCCCGCACATCCCGTGGCTGGAGCCCGACATCTGCGACCACCTGGAGGAGCTGCACGGCGCCGGTGTCCCGGCCGTCGTGATCTCGCCGATCGGGTTCGTGTCGGACCACATGGAGATCCTGTACGACCTCGACACGGAGGCGAAGGCGAAGGCCGAGGAACTGGGCCTGCCCATGCGCCGCGCCGCGACCGTGGGCGCCGACCCGCGCTTCGCCGCCGCGATCCGGGACCTCGTCCTGGAGCGCGCCGCCACCGAGAACGGCCAGGACATCACGCCGTGCGCCCTGGGCACGCTCGGCGCGACCCGGAACCTCTGCCCCGTGGGCTGCTGCCCGTCCCGTGCCCCCAGGCCCGCCGCCGCGGGCGCCGACAGCCCGTACGCGTGAGGATCCCTGTGAGCGACCCCCTGCTGCCCGAACTGCTCCGGCTCGCCCAGGAGGCGGCCCGCCGCGCGGGAGCGCTGCTGAGGGACGGCCGGCCGGCCGATCTCGCCGTCGCCGCCACCAAGTCCAGCCCCATCGACGTCGTCACGGAGATGGACATCGCGGCGGAGAAACTGATCACCGACGTGATCTCCGGCCACCGCCCCGACGACGGCTTCCTCGGCGAGGAAGGTGCCTCCAGCGAGGGCAGCAGCGGCATCCGCTGGGTCATCGACCCGCTCGACGGCACGGTCAACTACCTGTACGGACTGCCCACTTGGTCCGTCTCCATCGCCGCCGAGCGGGACGGCGAGCGGATCGTCGGCGTGGTCGCGGCGCCGATGCGCGGCGAGACGTACCACGCGGTGCTCGGCGGGGGAGCCTGGGCCACCGGCGCCTGGGAGGGCGAACGCCGGCTCGCCGTCCGTCCGGCCCCGCCCCTGGACCAGGCCCTGGTCTCGACGGGCTTCAACTACGTCGCCGAGGTCAAGGCCCACCAGGCCGAGGTGGCCCGGCGGCTGATCCCGCTGCTGCGCGACATCCGGCGCGGCGGCTCGGCGGCGGTCGACCTGTGCGATGTGGCGGCGGGCCGGCTGGACGGCTACTACGAGCGCGGCCTCAACGCCTGGGACTTCGCCGCGGGCGACCTCATCGCCCGGGAGGCGGGCGCGCTGACTGGTGGACGCCCGGGAGAGCGCCCGTCACGCGATCTGACGGTCGCGGGCACCCCGGGGGTCTTCGAGCCCCTCCAGCACCTCCTGGAGGACTTCGGCGCCTGGCACGACTGACCGACGGCCGGCCCCGAAGAGCCAACGAAAAAGAGGAGGCCCCGGCACTGGATCGATGCCGGGGCTCCCCTTTTTCTCTACTACGGACTGAATACGGACTGGATCAGACGCTGGTCGCGCCGACCTCCACGCCGTGTTCCGCCGCGAGACGGCGCAGTTCGTCGAGGTCGGCCTCTTCCACCTCGACGAGGAAGTCGTCGCCCTCGTCGCGAGCCCGTGCAAGGTCGGTCTCGGTCGCCCTAATGCGCTGCAGAAGTCCTGCGGTGAATGCGTCCATGCTGCGCCCCCTCGTCCTGGGTCGTGGGTCGACGGCACGGGGGTGTGCCGTCCGGAAGGGGCGATCACGTCTCGGACTGGGTGCCCAGCGCTGCCCTGCCGGGCGGCGACGGTGCCGGACACCCACGCCCGCTCTGCGGAATGCGGCCTGTCGTGCCACAAGGTGTCATGGCACATGCAGAGCGTGATCGCGGGGTGTAAAGCCGTCCTCCCCCCGCTCCCCGCGGAGGAAACCTCCACCCATCAAGATTTCTTCCCCCGCCCGGCGGCAGGAGCGGCCAGGGCCGGCCGGGAAGCCGCAAAGCGGCGATCCCGCCGCGAGCCCCTTACAACCGGTTTACGGGCGAAAGCGGCAGGATGGAGGCCTTGACCACAGGAATGTTTCCGCCAACGTGCCGTCCCGGCCCGCGGGCGACCCCGAGGAAGGACAACGACGTGCGCGTACTCGTCGTCGAGGACGAGCAACTGCTCGCCGATGCGGTGGCCACCGGACTGCGCCGGGAGGCCATGGCCGTCGACGTCGTGTACGACGGCGCGGCGGCCCTGGAGCGCATCGGCGTCAACGACTACGACGTGGTCGTCCTCGACCGGGACCTCCCGCTGGTGCACGGCGACGACGTCTGCCGCAAGATCGTCGAACTCGGCATGCCCACGCGCGTGCTGATGCTCACGGCGTCCGGGGATGTCAGCGACCGGGTCGAGGGCCTGGAGATCGGCGCCGACGACTACCTCCCCAAGCCCTTCGCCTTCAGCGAGCTGACGGCACGCGTGCGTGCCCTCGGCCGGCGTACGAGCCTGCCGCTGCCGCCCGTCCTGGAGCGCGCCGGGATCAAGCTCGACCCCAACCGCCGGGAGGTCTTCCGCGACGGCAAGGAAGTCCAGCTCGCGCCCAAGGAGTTCGCCGTCCTGGAGGTGCTGCTGCGCAGCGAGGGCGCGGTCGTCTCCGCTGAGCAGCTCCTGGAGAAGGCCTGGGACGAGAACACCGACCCGTTCACCAACGTTGTCCGCGTGACCGTGATGACCCTGCGTCGCAAGCTGGGCGAGCCCCCTGTGATCGTCACCGTGCCGGGCTCCGGCTATCGGATCTGAATCGATGGCCACGACACCCGTCCCCCCGAAGGCGCCTCCGAAGCCCACCTGGGACCCGAGGAAGCCGCAGCAACTGCCCTGGCTGCGCCCGACCATCCGCATACGCCTGACGCTGCTGTACGGCGGCATGTTCCTGATCGCCGGCATCCTGCTGCTGTCGATCATCTACCTGCTGGCCGCCCAGGCGCTGAACACGGGCAACGAACCGCTCTTCAAGATCGTCGACGGCAACGCCATCAAGGTCACCAGCGACAACTGCCCCGCTGTGAACAACGCCACGGACCTGTCGCTCGACACCTTCAACCAGGCGATCAGCGCCTGCATCGACGGTCAGCGCCAGGTCGCCCTGGACAACCTTCTCAGCCGCTCCCTGCTGGCCCTGCTCGGCCTCGCGATCATCGCCTTCGCTTTCGGCTACGCCATGGCCGGCCGGGTCCTGTCACCGCTCGGCCGGATCACCCGCACCGCGCGCGCGGTGGCGGGCTCGGACCTGTCTCGCCGCATCGAGCTGGACGGCCCGGACGACGAGCTGAAGGAGCTGGCGGACACCTTCGACGAGATGCTGGAGCGGCTGCAGAGGGCGTTCACCGCTCAGCAGAGATTCGTCGGCAACGCCTCGCACGAGCTGAGAACACCGCTCGCGATCAACCGCACGCTCCTCGAAGTGCACCTGTCCGATCCGGGCGCGCCGCCGGAGCTCCAGCAACTGGGCAAGACGCTGCTGGCCACCAACGAGCGCAGCGAGCAGCTCGTCGAGGGGCTGCTGCTGCTCGCCCGCAGCGACAACCAGATCATCGAGCGCAAGCCGGTGGACCTCGCCGAGGTCGCCGAACACGCGGTCGACCAGGTGCACGCCGAGGCGGAGGCCAAGGGGGTCGTGTTCCGGGGGAAGCGGGATCCCGTGGTGGTCCAGGGCAACGGCGTGCTGCTGGAGCGGATCGCGCTGAACCTCGTGCAGAACGCGGTGCGGTACAACGTCCCGGAGGACGGCTGGGTCGAGGTGACGACGGAGGTCCAGCACGGGCAGGCGGTGCTGATTGTCTCGAACACGGGTCCCGTGGTCCCGGCGTACGAGATCGACAACCTCTTCGAGCCCTTCAGACGGCTGCGTACGGAGCGTACGGGCAGTGACAAGGGTGTGGGCCTAGGCCTGTCGATCGCGCGCTCTGTGGCGCGCGCCCACGGTGGCCACATCTCGGCCGTACCGCGTGAGGGAGGTGGACTCGTGATGCGAGTGGCCCTGTCGATCTGAGATCATGTCGCCGACACGCGAGGATGTTCGCTTTGCGCGGAATTTCCGGGGTACCCTCCCCGCTACCTTGTGTGTGATCGATCACAAGGGCGAATTTTCGGCCATCCACTCTCCGTGATTGTGCAAGTCCTCGTAAGGCCCGGTAATTCCGGGTTTTCGGGGGTCTTGATCACGGGAAGTACACGGTGGGGGCCTTTGAAGTGTGGCATTCGGACCGTGTACGGTCCCGATCGCCATCCATGCTGATCTCTCTCAAGGGGGTCGGTTGGGTGTCGATTGAGTAACAGACCTTGATGTGAGGCAAAATCTCCGCCTCAGGTCGGGCACAAGTCCGGCCTCTCACGCGTTACCTGCGCTGAGACACCGCAGACACCCAGAGGGGGAGAGCGCGACATGGCAACGGATTACGACACCCCACGCAAGACCGACGACGACGTCGACTCGGACAGTCTTGAAGAGCTGAAGGCCAGGAGGAACGACAAGTCGACGTCCTCCGTGGACGTCGACGAGTTCGAGGCCGCCGAGGGCCTCGAACTGCCCGGAGCGGACCTCTCGAACGAGGAGTTGGCCGTCCGGGTGCTGCCCAAGCAGCAGGACGAGTTCACCTGCATGACCTGCTTCCTGGTGCACCACCGCAGCCAGCTGGCCCGCGAGAAGAACGGTCAGCCGATCTGCCGCGACTGCGACTGAGGCAGGGTCGGCCGTGACTGGCTCGACCCCTCCTTGGAAGCGCCGCTTCCCCTCGCGGGGAGCGGACCAGGGGCCGCAGGACGGCCCTCATGGTGTGCGTGACGACGAGCGGGGCTCATCCGGTACAGGATCGGCCTCGCTCGAACCGGCCGCCGGGCCGGCCGACCACAGGGACGACCTCCCGGTGCCGGCCGAGCCTTCCGCACCCGTCACCGGGTGGCGGACGGCCACGATCCGGGCGAGGGCCATGGAAGGCATCCGCAAGGGCCGCAGCCGCGCGAGGGCGGGCCTGGCGTACGTCACCGACCGGATCATCGAGAACGCCCCGCGTATCCCCGTACGCGACCTCGCCACCCTCCGACGGCAGTTCCCGGGCCTCGGCCCCGAGCAACTCGCGGACAAGCTCGTCGTGGGCGCCGCGAGCGCAACGGCGACCGTCGGCGCGGGCATCGGCGCGGCGGCGATGCTGCCCGTGCCTCCGGCCATGCCGACCGAGCTGGCCGCGGAGATCACCGGCGTGGCCGCGATCGAGCTGAAGATGATCGCCGAGCTGCACGAGGTCTACGGCGTACGCCCGCCCGGCAACCTCAAGCAGCGCAGTACCGCCTACCTCAACTCGTGGTCGGGCGAGCGCGGGATCGACGTGACGAGACCGTCGACGATCAACGTCGCCCTCGGCGGCCAGATGAAGCGCGAACTGCGCCAGCAGATCATGAAGCGGACGATCCGGGACCTGCCCAACCTCATGCCGTTCATGGTGGGCGCCGCCGTCGGCGCGGTCATGAACCGGCGCGACACCAAGAAGCTCGCGGAGCGCATCCGCAAGGACCTGCGCAGATTCCAGGTCCCCTGGGACGAGCTCCCGGAACTGCCCCCGCTGGAGCCGCCCAAGGACGCGCTGACCCTCGGGGACGGGCTGAGGGAACTCGGGCAGTAAAGGCCTCGGCGGGCCCGCACGACCCCGGACAAAGGTGCGGCGGGCAAGTCTTTGCCCGCCGCCGGAGAAGAATTTGCCGACGCGCGCCGAGCCGCCGCGCGGGCCGGTTCAGCCCGCGTCGCGCGTGGCCTCCCGGGCCGACTCCAGCGCCGCCACCAGCCGCTCGGGCTCCCGCGTCGACAGGTACAGATAAGGCGTGGGGTCCTTGGGGTCCGTGACCTGCACGCGCAGCGCCGTGGGGATGTAGGAGCGCAGGAGCATGAAGGCACGGGTGTCCGCCTTGTAGGTGCGCCAGGCGCGCGCCTCCTCCGCGTCCAGGATCTCCGCCTCGCCCAGCGCCGACACCGGGATCTTCGCCTCGCCCGCGATCAACGCGTCCCCCACGACCCGGATCCGGATCGAGCCGTACGAACTCGCCGCCACCGAGGCCACCGCGGTGCCGCCCACCAGGCCGCCGAGCAGGGGCAGCGTGCCGAACGGAAGCAGGATCAGGGCGAAGGAGACGCCGACCAGGAACGAGATCAGCCACCAGGAACGGGGGGCCGTGAGGCGTTCTTCGTACGGGGAGGCGGAAAGCTGCATGAAGCCAAGCTTGGCACGGTGTCGGCCGGGAGCCGACTCGCGGGTAAGGTCTGCGGCTGTGAGTGGTACTTCCGCAGCTCTGAAGCCCCCCGCCGACGCCGTGGCGCCCGTGCGGCAACCGGACGCGCCCGCGCCCGGCGAGCTCCTCGGAAGCCACTACGAACAGTGTTTCGGATGCGGTGCCGGGCAGCCCCATGGGCTGCACCTCGCCGCCCGGGCCGGAGAGGGCGTCACGGTCACCGCCGAGTTCACCGTGCGGGAGGCCCACCAGGGCGCCCCCGGCCTCGCCCACGGCGGCGTCCTCGCCAGCGCGCTGGACGAGACGCTCGGCTCGCTGAACTGGCTGCTGCGCACCATCGCCGTGACCGGACGGCTGGAGACCGAGTTCGTCCGGCCCGTGCCCGTGGGCACCTTGCTCCACCTGGAGGCCGAGGTCACGGCGGTGGCCCGGCGCAAGATCTACTCGACCGCCACCGGACGCATCGGCGGCCCCGACGGGCCCGTCGCGGTGCGCGCCGAGGCCCTCTTCATCGAGGTCAAGGTCGACCACTTCATCGAAAACGGCCGCCCGGAGGAGATCCGGGCCGCCATGAGCGACCCGGACCAGCTCCGGCGCGCCCGCGCATTCGAGGTGAACCCGTGATCCCCGCCCCCATGGGCCGTGAGCCCCTGGACGTGTCCATCCGCCGCGTCGACCCGGACGTACCGCTTCCGGCGTACGCGCAGCCGGGCGACGCCGGAGCCGACCTGCGGACCACGGAGGACTGCGAACTGGCGCCCGGGGAACGCGCTGTTCTCCCCACCGGGGTTTCCATCGCGCTCCCGGACGGGTACGCGGCCTTCGTGCACCCCCGTTCGGGCCTCGCGGCCCGGTGCGGTGTCGCTCTGGTGAATGCCCCGGGGACGGTTGATGCCGGGTACCGTGGGGAGATCAAGGTAATCGTGGTGAATCTCGACCCGCACGAAACAGTGCGGTTCGAGCGCTTCGACAGAATCGCCCAACTGGTCGTCCAGCAGGTCGAGAAGGTCCGCTTCCGGGAGGTCGCGGAACTTCCCGGCTCGGCGCGCGCCGAGGGGGGCTTCGGGTCCACCGGAGGTCACGCCTCGGTGGGCGGTGCGGGCGGTCACAGCGGTCAGGCCGCAGTAGGCGGCACTACGGGTGGGAATCGATACGCTTCGGTCGTATCCGACCGGGAAGGACAGTGACGTGTTCGGACGTCGCAACAAGAAGGGTGCCGCCGGGGACGCGGCCGGCGAGGCCGAGCAGGTCGTCGACAGCGTCGACACTGAGGCGGACGAAGCAGTGGGTTCGCGTACGCGCGTCCGGCTGGAGCCGGAGCCGCGTCCCGACGGGCCCTGGGACGACACCGAGGTGCGCGAGCCCGGCGAGGGCCGGGTGGACCTGGGCGGACTCTTCGTGCCCGGGGTCGACGGCATGGAGCTGCGGGTAGAGGTCGCGGGCGACGCGATCGTCGCGGCGACCGTCGTGCTGCGCGACAGCGCCGTGCAGCTCCAGGCCTTCGCCGCGCCCAAGCGCGAGGGCATCTGGGGCGAGGTGCGCGAGGAGATCGCCAGCGGTATCACCCAGCAGGGTGGCATCGTCGACGAGGTCGAGGGGCCGCTGGGCTGGGAGCTGCGGGCGCAGGTGCCGGTGCAGCTGCCGGACGGCACCGGCGGTTTCCAGGTCGTGCGGTTCGTCGGTGTGGACGGTCCGCGTTGGTTCCTGCGCGGGGTCATCTCCGGGCAGGGCGCCGTGCAGCCGCAGGCGGCCGGTCTCCTGGAGCAGATCTTCCGGGACACGGTCGTCGTCCGTGGCGAGGGGCCGATGGCGCCCCGCGACCCGATCGTCCTGAAGCTGCCGAACGACGCGCAGATGGTGCCCGAAGGGGTGCAGCAGGTCGAGGAGGAGGCCGGTTCCCGCTTCGGCGGTGGCATGGGCCAGCTCCAGCGTGGGCCGGAGATCACCGAGGTTCGCTGAGGGCTCCGCCGGTTACGCGGGTTGTTCGCCGCGGGCCCGGTGGGGGCTGGTCGCGCAGTTCCCCGCGCCCCTTTGGGGCGCGGACGCGCAGCGCACGTTCTGTGGCACGGGCCGTATTCCTCGGGTGAGGAGTGCGGCCCGTGTTCCGTTCGCCCGGGCGTCAGGGTTGTGTCAAAGAGCCGCTTCGGCCTGCCCGCTGTCCCATTTGTCGACATTGTTGGACGTAGGGTCGACGCTGCGTGAGCAGTAGACATGGGAAGACAATGAGGCCATGGGTCGCGGCAAGCTTCGGATCTACCTCGGTGCGGCACCGGGCGTCGGCAAGACGTACGCGATGCTGTCCGAGGCGCACCGCCGTGTCGAGCGCGGGACGGACTGCGTGGTGGCCTTCGTGGAGCACCACGGCAGGCCGCGCACCGAGGTGATGCTGCACGGGCTGGAGCAGATCCCGCGCAAGGACCTGCCCTACCGCGGATCCGTGTTCACCGAGATGGACGTGGACGCCGTACTCGCCCGTAAGCCGCAGATCGCCCTGGTGGACGAACTGCCGCACACCAACATCCCCGGCTCGCGCAACACCAAGCGCTGGCAGGACGTGGAGGAGCTGCTGGCCGCGGGTATTGACGTCATATCGACTGTCAACATTCAACATCTTGAGTCGTTGGGTGATGTGGTTGAGTCGATCACTGGTGTACGTCAACAGGAGACCGTCCCCGACGAGGTGGTCCGGCGTGCGGATCAGATCGAGCTGGTCGACATGTCCCCACAGGCGCTGCGGCGGCGGATGGCGCACGGCAACATCTACAAGTCCGACAAGGTCGACGCGGCTCTCGCCAACTACTTCCGGCCGGGGAACCTGACCGCTCTGCGGGAGCTGGCGCTGTTGTGGGTGGCGGACCGGGTCGACGAGTACCTCACCGAGTACCGCAGCGAGCACCAGGTCTCCAGGATCTGGGGCTCGCGCGAGCGGATCGTGGTCGGACTGACCGGCGGGCCCGAGGGCCGCACGCTGATCCGGCGGGCCGCACGGCTCGCGGAGAAGGGCGCGGGCGGCGAGGTCATGGCCGTCTACATCGCCCGCAGCGACGGTCTGACCAACGCCTCGCCGAAGGAGCTGGCCGTCCAGCGGACGCTGGTCGAGGACCTCGGCGGAACGTTTCACCATGTGGTCGGGGACGACGTCCCCGTGGCGCTGCTGGACTTCGCCAGGGGGGTGAACGCCACGCAGATCGTGCTGGGTGTCTCCCGGCGAAAGACCTGGCAGTACGTCTTCGGTCCCGGTGTCGGCGCGACCGTGGCCCGGGACTCGGGGCCCGACCTCGACGTCCATCTGATCACCCATGACGAGGCGGGCAAGGGCCGCGGGCTGCCGGTGGCCCGGGGGGCCCGGCTCGGGCGGGCGCGGATCGTGTGGGGCTGGCTGGTCGGCGTGGCCGGTCCGGTGCTGCTCGCGCTGCTGCTGAACGCCGTCGACCTCGGCCTCGCCAACGACATGCTGCTTTTCCTGGCGCTCACGGTGGCGGCGGCCCTGCTCGGCGGCCTCTTCCCGGCGCTGGCCTCGGCGGCCGTCGGCTCCCTGCTGCTGAACTACTACTACACACCGCCGTACCACCGGCTGACCATCGCCGACCCGAAGAACATCGTCGCCCTGGTGATCTTCTTCGGGGTCGCCGTGTCGGTGGCGTCCGTGGTGGATCTGGCCGCCCGGCGCACGCACCAGGCGGCCCGGCTGCGGGCCGAGTCGGAGATCCTCTCCTTCCTCGCGGGCAGTGTCCTGCGCGGGGAGACCAGCCTGGAGGCGCTTCTGGACCGGGTCAGGGAGACCTTCGGCATGGAGTCCGTGGCCCTGCTGGAACGCGCCTCAGACGTCGATCCGTGGACCTGCGCGGGCAGCGTCGGCACCCGGCAGGCGGTGGAGCGGCCGGAGGACGCGGACGTGGACATGCCGGTCGGCGACAACCTGGCGCTCGCGCTGTCCGGCCGGGTACTGCCCGCCGCCGACCGGCGTGTGCTCGCCGCGTTCGCCGCCCAGGCGGCCGTGGTGCTGGACCGCCGACGCCTCCAGTCCCAGGCCGACGAGGCCCGTACCCTCGCCGAGGGCAACCGGATCCGCACGGCGCTGCTGGCCGCCGTCAGCCATGACCTCCGTACCCCACTGGCCGGGATCAAGGCGGCGGTCTCGTCGCTGCGGTCGGACGACGTGGCGTGGTCCGAGGAGGACCGGGCCGAACTGCTGGCCGGCATCGAGGACGGGGCGGACCGGCTGGACCACCTCGTGGGCAACCTGCTGGACATGTCCCGGCTCCAGACCGGCACCGTCACCCCGCTGATCAGGGAGATCGACCTCGACGAGGTGGTGCCGATGGCGCTGGGAGGCGTACCCGAGGACAGCGTCGAGCTGGACATTCCCGAGACCCTGCCGATGGTCGCCGTGGACCCCGGGCTGCTGGAGCGGTCGGTGGCCAACCTGGTCGAGAACGCCGTCAAGTACAGCCCGGCGGGGGAGACGGTGCTCGTGGCCGCCAGCGCCATCGCCGAGCGGGTGGAGGTGCGGGTGGTGGACCGGGGGAGGGGCGTGCCGGACGAGGCGAAGGACCGCATCTTCGAGCCCTTCCAGCGGTACGGTGACGCTCCGCGCGGAGC
>NZ_LIQQ01000517.1 GCF_001418565.1 Streptomyces graminilatus
CTTTGTATCCGCGCGGATACAAAGCTTGCGCGCGGATACAAAGTTTGCGCGCGGATACAAAGTTTGCGTGCGGTAAACGCACAGGGAGAACTCGGAAACTCCACTCAATTGCTCATCTTTCGTTGTGACTTGAGTCACAGGTGACCTTTTTTGTTGACCCTGTGTACCGAGTGGGCAGCGCGCTGTGATTCAGTGGCGGGGAAGGTGGGATAGGCGGAAGGAGGGCGAATGGAGACCGACCAGGAGCCGTACGTCCGTCTCGCGACCTTGCGGCAACTGCACCAGGTCATGGCGGACATGAACACCGCGCGCAGTCTGGCGGACACCCTCCAGACCGTCGCCGACGGCGTCGTCAACGGCCTCGGTTACGAGTTGGCGTGCGTCAACCTCGTCCGCCCCGACGGCGATCTCGTCGTCGCCGCCTTCGCCGGGAACTCCGCCGCCGAGGCCCTCATCACCGGCCGGGTCGGCTCCCGCGACTCCTGGGAACGCCGGCTCGCGATGGGCGAGACCTGGGGCGACCTGGTCTTCATCCCGCACAGCGAGGGCTGGGTCCTCGACGACGACGACGTCCCGCAGTGGTACACCGACGGCCCCGCCCCGCGCTTCGAGGACGAGTGGCACCCCTCCGACCGGCTCTTCGCGCCCATGTACACCCCGGGCGTGCCCGGCGGCACCTGCGGCGAGCTGATCGGCGTACTGTCCGTGGACCGGCCGCGCAACGGCCGCCGGCCGGGCGCGTGGGGCAAGGAAGCGCTCCAGATGTACGCGTTCCAGGCCGCGATCGCGATCAGTAACGCCCGTCTGCGCGCGAACATGCAGCGGGCACTGGTCAGACTCGAACGCGAGCAGCAGGCGCTTCGCGCGAGCGAGGAAAGCTTCCGGCAGGCGTTCGAGTACGCGCCCTCCGGCATGGCCATCGCCGAGATGGGCGGCGACCAGCACGGGCGAATACTCCGGACCAACGACGCCCTCTGCCGGCTGCTGGGCCGCCCCGCCTCCGCGATGCGCCGCTACTCCTTCTCCGACCTCGTGCACCCCGAGGACATCGGCACCCTGCTGCGCACCTCCGCCGAGGGCGGGCGCACCGAGCTCCGGCTCTGCCGCCGGGACGGCTCGTATCTATGGGTGTCGCTGCGCAACTCCGTCGTCGCGGACGCCACCGACGGCCCCCGCTTCCTGCTCACCCATGTCGAGGACATCGAGGAGCGCAAGCGCCGCGAGCTCCAGCTCGCCCACCGCGCCTCCCACGACTCCCTCACCGGCCTGCCCAACTCCGCCGAACTGCGCACCCGGCTCAGCTCCCGCCTCTGCCAGCGCCCGCAGACGGCGGAGCCGAGCGTGGTCGAGTCGGCCGAGTCGGTCGACGCGGCCTACGGACACGGCCAGTTGGACTCGTACGGCACGCACGACCAGTACACGACGGTGCCCGAGCCGTCGGCGGCGCCCGGGACGGACGGCGGAATCCAGCCGTACGACGTGAACGGCCACAGCCACAGTCATGGTCATGGTCACGGTCACGGACATGGCGAGGGTCACGGGTTCGACTTCCGGGCCGTTCCCGAGGCGTACGGGGTGTACGACCACCACGTCCACGCCATCGCCCCCGAGGGTGAGCAGGACGACGGGACGAAGGGGATGGCGGTCCTCTTCTGCGACCTCGACGGCTTCAAGTCGATAAACGACCGCTTCGGGCACAACGCCGGAGACGCGGTGCTGATCGAGGTTGCCCGGCGGCTCAGCGGCGCCGTGCGCGACGGTGACACGGTGGCCCGGCTCGGCGGCGACGAGTTCGTCGTCCTCGCCGACGGCCTCGGCCGCGCCGACGCCCAGGACCTCGCCGTACGCCTGCGCAACGAGATCATCCAGCCGATCCGGGTCGACGGCCGCGCGATGCGGGTCGGCGCGAGCTTCGGCATCGGGTGGGCACACTGCGGGATGACCGCGGACGAAGTGCTGAAATCGGCCGACGAGCGGATGTACATCGAGAAGCGATCTCGGCCAAAACAGCACCGTCGTGCGGGATGATCAGCAGAATCAGCAGAATCACCAGATCAGTGGCCCTGTAGCGATCTTGTAGCGGTTCCGTGCTGCCGGAGTCACCCGTTTGGGGCAGTGGAAGCGGGTAGGCTCGCTATTCCCATTGCATGTTTCCCGGGGCCCCGCAACATCTCGCGGTCTCACTCCGCAATGGTCCGCACCGCACCAGTCCCACCCGCAGTAGTCCCACCCCGTACCTGTTGAGGAGACCAAGGGATGACGCCCGGCAACAACGGCGCGAGCACGCCCGAGGACGACGACCCGTTCGGCTACCTGTACGAAGACGGGCGGGCCAACGGAGCCCAGCCGCCGAGCAGCGGCTACGGCTACCCGAACTCGGTCGGCAGGGTGCGGCCGGTCGGTGAGCGCCAGTACAGCCAGCCGGCGGGCTCGGTCCAGACTCCCGGGCCGGGCCAGCAGCAGGCGTACGGCCAGACCGCGCCGACCGCACAGTACGGCCAGGCGATCCCGCAGCAGCAGGGGGCGCAGGGGGCGTACGGCAGCCCGAACGCGCACTACCAGGCGCCCGAGGCCTTCGGTGGCGGCCCCGCGGCCCCGCAGCAGCACGGGTACGGCAATGGTGGCGGCAGAGGCGGGCGGGGCTCCGGCCCCAACACCAAGGGGCTGCTGATCGGTGCCATCGCGGTGGTCGCCGCGGTCGTCATCGGTATCGGTGTGGCCATGATGGGCGGCGACGGCGACAAGGAGGCGAACGGCGGCGCTCCCAGCACCACCCCGACGACCGGGCAGAGTGCCAAGCCGTCCCCGTCGCCCACCACCTCGGCGCCCTCGACGGGCGAACTTCCGGCCGCCGACGCGAAGACGCTGCTGCTCGGCGGCGGTGCCGCCGCCGCCTCGGACGTCGCGGGCGCGAAGGCCGCCGGCGGTGTCTACGTGGGCAACTTCAACAACGTGGGCGCGTCGGTCACGTGGAACGTGAGCGGTATTCCGGCGGACGGCAAGTACTCGCTCTACGTCGGATACGGCGTACCGGGCAAGGACGCCACCGCCACGCTCAGCGTCAACGGCGCGGCCTCCACGAGCGAGGTCAGGCTGAAGAACCACGCGCGGGCCGCCGAGGGCGACTACGCGAAGGGCTGGACGGAGACCTACAACTACGTCGAGCTCAACAAGGGGACGAACGTCATCAAGATCTCCTGCGAGCAGGGCAATCAGTGCGACGCGAACATCGATCAACTGTGGCTGGTCAAGGGCTGGGTCGACAGCTGACCTGACCTGACGTGATGTCACGTGACGTGACGTGACGTGATTTGACCTGGGGATTGGGTTTCTCCGGTCCGCCGGCCGGTCCGTCGACCGGCCGGCCGGCTTCTCCGCTCCTTCCGTTCAGGGGAGTTGGGGTTCGACCACCCAACTTCCCTTGCGCATCACTCCCTTGACCATGAAGTCCGCGTCGAGCAGAACCAGGTCCGCGTCCTTGCCCGGTTCCAGGGAGCCCACCCGGTCGTAAATACCCAGCAGGCGGGCCGGGGTGGCTGACAGAGCGGCGACCGCGTCCGTGACCGGGAGCCGGTCGACGGTGACCGCCCGCCGGAAGGCCCGGTCCAGGGTCAGCGTCGAGCCCGCGATCGAGCCGCCCTCCACCAGCCGCGCCACGCCCTCGCTGACCTCGACCTCCAGCGGGCCGAGCAGATAGCGGCCGTCGCCGAAGCCGGCCGCGTCCATCGCGTCGGTGATGAACGCCACGCGGTCCGCGCCCGCGTGACGGAACGCGAGCCGGAGGGCCGCGGGGTGGAGGTGGACGCCGTCGTTGATGAGTTCGACGGTGACCCGTTCGTCCTCCAAGAGGGCCGTGATCGGGCCCGGGGTGCGGTGGCCGATGGCCGGCATCGCGTTGAAGAGGTGCGTGGCGACGGTGGCGCCCGCGTCGATGGCCTCCACCGTCTGCTCGTACGTCGCGTCCGTGTGCCCGATCGCCGCGAGGACGCCGTGCTCGACGAGCAGCCGTACGGAGTCGAGGCCGCCGGGGAGTTCGGTGGCGAGGGTGACCATCCTGGCCTGGCCGCGCGCCGCGTCGATCAGCTTGCGTACGTCCGCCGGGTCCGGGTCGCGCAGCAGCGCCTCGGAGTGGGCGCCTTTGCGGCACGGGGAGATGAAGGGGCCCTCGAAGTGGACGCCGGCGATGTCGCCCTGCTCGGCGAGCTCGGAGAGGAGGCCGGCCTGGGCGGTGAGGGTGGCCATGTCGCCGGTGACCGTGCTGGCCACGAGGGTGGTGGTGCCGTGGGTCCGGTGGGTGTGGATGCCCTTGAGGATGTCCTCGGCGGTGCCGGAGGTGAAGGAGGCTCCGCCGCCGCCGTGGTTGTGGAGGTCCACGAAACCGGGGATCAGCCAGTGGCCCCGTACGTCGATCTCCTGGGCGTCCGGGTGCGGGTGTGCGGTGAACTTGGTTCCCGCTACGGCCAGTTGACCGGTGGTGGTGATGCCTTCGGGGAGTACTGCTCGGGCGCCTCTGAACACCAGGTTGTGGGTTGGGTGCGGGCCGGTGGGGGCTGGTCGCGCAGTTCCCCGCGCCCCTGGGTGGGTTGTCATCAGGGCGTTGCCTCCGTGAGGTTGGTCAGGGTCGGGAGGGCTCGGGTGAGTCGGTCGTGGGGGCCGGTGGGGGTTTGTCGTGCTCGCGCGGCGGTAGCTGCGAATTCGGCACAGCCCCGCGTCCCTGGGTGGGTTGTCATCAGGGCGTTGCCTCCGTCAGGTCGGTCATGGTGAGGAGATCCCAGGCGAGCAGGCCCGCGCCCAGGCAGCCTGCCGTGTCGCCCAGGGCTGCGGGGGTGATGGCCGGGAGCTTCTGGAAGGTGAGCCGTTCCTGTACGGCTGTGCGCAGGGGGGTGAGCAATGTGTCGCCCGCCTCCGCCAGGCCGCCGCCGATGATCAGGGTGCGGGGGTCCAGAAGGGTGAGGGCGGTCACCAGGCCGTCGGCCAGCGCGTCGATCGCGTGCTGCCAGACCTGGCGGGCTCGCGGGTCGCCGGCGTCGACCGCCCGGGCGCAGTCCGCCGCGTCCGCGCCCGGGATGCCGGAGGCCGTGGCCCATGCCTCGCTCACCGCCGACGCCGACGCGTACCGCTCCAGACAGCCGCGCTGCCCGCACGGGCACGGGATCCCGCCGGGCCGTACGACGATGTGGCCGACCTCGCCCGCGAAGCCGTGCGCGCCCGCCTCCACCCGGCCGTCGATGCCGATCGCGCCCGCGATCCCGGTGCCGAGGGCGACGAAGAGGAAACGGTCGGTTCCCTGCCCGGCCCCGATGCGCCCCTCCGCGAGCCCGCCCGTGCGGACGTCGTGGCCGAGGGCGACCGGCATGCCGAGCCGTTCGGTGAGCAGCTCGCGCAGCGGTACGTCACGCCAGCCGAGGTTCGCCGCGTAGACCGCGAGGCCGCGCTCGGAGTCGACGATGCCGGGGACGGAGACCCCGGCGGCGGTGGCGCCCTCGCCGAGGTGGCCGATGCCGTGGGTCCGCAGGTCGGCGGCGAAGCCGAGGATCGCCTCGACCACGGCATCGGGGCCGCGCTCGCGGTCGGTCGCCCGGCGCGCCTGGTGGAGCAGGGCGCCGTCCGGCCCGATCAGGGCGGCCTTCATCGCGGTGCCGCCCACGTCGAGGGCGATGACATGTCTCACGGGGACAGTGTGGCCCGTGGACCGTAAGAGGTCTAGTCCACTTGCGCGGTGTAGACCTTTAGGGCAGGAAAATAGACGTACCGATGAACATATTTATGCAAGACGTCATGGGCGCAGGTCAGCGCGGGCCAGGCGAACTCGGTGGAGAGCGAGGAGGCGTCCGCGGAGCAGGAAGCCGCGGAAGCGCGAAGCCGCGGAAGCGCGAAGCCGTGGAGTAGTAGGTTCGGCGCATGAGTGAGGACGCGGGCACGGGCGGCGACGCGGGTACCGGCAGGGGCGGGAAGCGGCCGCTCGAGCGTCGGGAACAGGACATTCTCGCGCTGGAGCGGCGGGGGTTCGCCGGGCCGGGGGCGAAGGAGCGGGCGATCCGGGAGGAGCTGGGGCTGGCGCCG
>NZ_LIQQ01000518.1:0-3484 GCF_001418565.1 Streptomyces graminilatus
GTCGTCCGGCACCTGCCACACCTCGGAGCCGCTGAGGAACGTATCCGCGTCCGCCACGTGGTAGCGGGTCAGCAGCTCGCGCTGGACCTTGAACAGGTCCTGCGGGTACCGGAGATGGGCCATCAGCGAGGCCGAGATGTCGCTCTTCGGCTCGACCGTCTTCGGGAAGGCCTTCATCCAGGTCTTCAGGACGGGGTCCTTGGTGTCCCACTGGTAGAGCTTGACCTCGCCGGTGTACGCGTCGACGGTCGCCTTCACCGAGTTGCGGATGTAGTTGACCTGGTTCTGCTGGGCCACCACCGCACGTTGGTTGTTGTTGGCGGTGAGGGAGTCGGCCGTCGTGTCGCCCAGGGTGGTGCGGGAGGCGTACGGATAGCCGTTCGTCGTCGTGTACGCGTCGACGATCCACTGGATCTGGCCGTCGACCACGGCCGGGTAGGCGTCGCCGTCGATGGTCAGCCAGGGCGCGACCGCCTCGACGCGCTCCTTGGGCGTGCGGTTGTACAGAATCCGCGAACCCTTGCCGATGGCACCGGAGTAGAGGATCTGCGGCTCGCTGAACGCGACGGCGTACGCGGCGCGGTTGATCGGGTTGGAGAGGTTGACGCCGCTCTTCGCCTTGTAGCTGGTCGTCTTCTCACCGGTGTCGTCGGAGTAGTCGATCTCCTTCTGGGGACCGCCGACGATCGAGTACTGGTTGGTCTTCTCGCCGTAGTAGATCCGCTGCTGGTACGTCCCGAGGTCGCCCGTGGACGGCAGGTCGGACTCGGTGAAGACCGGGCGGCCCTCGTCGGCCGTGGTGCCCTTAGCCGCGACCACACCGAATCCGTGCGTGTAGCGGAAGTGGTCGTTGATCCAGTTGTTCTTCGGAATGCCGTTGAGGTTCAGCTCGCGCAGACCGATGACCGTGTCCTGGTCCTTGCCGTCCTTGGTGTACCGGTCGACGTCCAGGTTGGTCGGGAACGCGTAGTAGTTGCGCATCTGCTGGAGCTGCTGGAACGTCGNNTGCTCGCCGTGGCGTCGACGTCGTCGCGCAGCTTGCTCTTGTCCTTGGTGTCGCTGCGGCCGGGGTACTCGCTGACCTTGGCGCCGTCGATGCCGTACGCCTCGCGCGTCGCCTTCAGGTTCTTCTCGACGTACGGGGCTTCCTTCGCCTGCTCGTTCGGCTGGACCTGGAACTTCTGGACGATCGCCGGGTACAGCCCGCCGATGAGGATGGCCGAGAGGACCATCAGCCCGAAGCCGATGACGGGCAGCTGCCAGGTACGCCGCCACAGGGTCGCGAAGAACAGCAGCGAGCAGATGATGGCGATGCAGAACAGGATCGTCTTGGCCGGCAGATAGGCGTTGGCGTCGACGTACCGCAGGCCCGTCCAGTTGCCGGTCGCCTTGAAGTCACTCGACTTCACCGCGAGGCCGTACCGGTCGAGCCAGTACGCGACCGCCTTGAGGGCGACGAAGACGCCCAGCAGCACGGACAGGTGTCCGGTCGCCGCGGCCGTGGCGCGGGCCCCCGGGCTGGTGACGCGGAGGCCGCCGTACAGATAGTGGGTGAGGGCGGCGGCGATCAGGGAGAGGATCGTGGCCGCGAAGCCGAAGCCCAGCATGAAGCGGTACCAGGGCAGGTCGAAGGCGTAGAACGACACGTCCAGACCGAACTGGGGGTCCTTCTGTCCGAAGGACACCCCGTTGACCCACATCAGCCAGGTCCGCCACTGCCCGGACGCCGAGGCGCCCGCGATCAGACCGACCAGGGCGGTGATACCGAGCAGCAGCCACTTCTTGTACGGGGCGATGCCCATGCGGTACCGGTCGAGGCTCTGCTGCTCCATCGACATGGCGCTCAGCGGCGGGCGCAGCCGGTGCGCCAGCCAGATGTTCACGCCCACCGCGGTCGCCATCAGCAGACCGAAGACGGAGAAGAGGCCGATCTTGGTCCACAGTGTGGTCGTGAACACCGAGGAGTAGTTGACCGAGCGGTACCAGAGCCAGTCCGTCCAGAAACCCGCGAACATGATGAACGCCATGCCGAGGACGGCAAGGACGCCCAGCGTCATGAGCAGGGTCCGGACGCGCCGGGACGGGCGGCCCACTCTGATCCGTGGCCCCTGCGGGCCTCCGCCGCGGTCCGGCATCTGGAAAGCCAAGGTCGGCACCTCAAAAGTCGCTGTCGGTCCGTCAGGCCCCCGTGATCGCGGACCATCCGTCAGGCCTCGTGATCGTAGAGGCCTCACCTATGCAACTTACTCACGCTTTACTCGGTTCCCGGTTCGGGCCATGAACGAGGCAGGATTGTGACCATGTCCAACACTCCCATGGCGGCGAACCCGCTCACCCGGGCCGTACTCGAGATCGACGAGTACGCCTCCGGCCTCGGCTGGGACCAGCCGGCTCGTCTCTTCGCCCTCGTAGACACCGCCCGGCTGCGGGTCCAGGAACCGGTCCTCGCGGCCCAGCTCGGCCTGGCGGAAGAGCAGGAGACCACCGCAGGTCTCACCCCGATCGAGCAGGAGGAGATCCCGGCGGGCAAACCGCTGGACGAGTTCCTCGCCACCATCGCCTGGCCGGACGCGGTGGTCGGCTGCGCACTCACCGTCGAGCGTCTGATGCTCCCGCCGTCCGCGGAGGCGTCGGTCCCGCAGGGGCTGAGCGACAAGAAGCTGACGGCCTGGGTCGCCGCGCACCCGGACCGTCAGGAGGTCCGGATGACGGTCGGGGTGCTGCGCGACGGCACACGGGACTCGGCGGTGCGCCTGCGCGAGAAGGACGCTGCGACGGAGGTGCTCACGGGCTCGGGCCTGGTACCGGGCCTGGCGGAGGCCCTGTCGGCGACGTTCGCGGACTAGCGAAAACGGGTGGGCGGTCCTACGGACTGCCCACCGGTATCGCCTGGCTACCCGGTGCCGCCTACTTGGTGGTGCACTTCGGCAGATCACCGGTGTCACCGGAGCGGATGTCCTTGAGGGCGTTCAGCGCGTCGCCGATGGTGCCCACCTTGACGAGAGTGAGCCCGTCGGGGGTGTCCTTGGCGGCGGCCGCGCAGTTGTCGGCCGGCGTCAGGAAGTACTGAGCTCCCTTGTCCCGGGCGCCGACGGTCTTCAGCTCGATGCCGCCGATGGGGCCGACCTTGCCGTCATCGTCGATGGTGCCGGTGCCGGCCACGAACTTGCCGCCGGTGAGGCTTCCGGGCGTCAGCTTGTCGTAGATGCCGAGGGCGAACATGAGCCCCGCACTGGGCCCGCCGACATCGGCGAGCTTGATGTCGACGGTGAACGGGAAGGTGTGGTCGGTCCCCGCGGAGATCCCGACGATGGCGCGTTCGGCTCCGTCGTCGGCGGACTTCGTCGTGGTGACGGTGATGTCCTGCGTCTTGGTGGCCGCCCGGTGCGCCTTCTCGGCGGCGGCCTGCTCGGCTGCGGGCACGATGGTGAAGACGACCTTCTCGCCGGCCTTGTGCTTGGTCACCAGCTTGGCGACGTCGCCG
>NZ_LIQQ01000518.1:3491-4678 GCF_001418565.1 Streptomyces graminilatus
GGCACGACCTTGTTGTCGTGCGAGAGCCAGCCGTACACGGCTTCGACGAGGTTCATCCGGTAGTCGGCACTCGTCACACGGACGGTGGTCATGTTCAGGTGCCCGGTGGTCGCATAGGTCTTGCGCCCGGAAATCTGGAGTACCGGCTCGCCGCCGTGGTCCCCGAGAGTGTTCACGGTCGGCCCCGGTGACATCTCCGAATACGGCACGGTGATGAACACTCCGGCGCACAGGAGCGCGATCAGCATCAGGGTGGAGGCGAGCATCGTCGCGGTGCGGCGTGGCATGGCACGACAGTACGGGACGGTCCTGTCAGCACACCGTCAGGGCCGCCTGTTCGGTGTCTCAGGTGCGGGACTTCTCCATGGCCTCGCGGAATCGCTCGTAGCCGTCGAGCTCGGGGCCGTCACCGCGCGTCCTGCGCGTCCGGTTGGCCCAACTGCCCCACAGGCCGGCGCCGATCGCAGCCACAAGCGGAATCAGCAACCAGGCGAGTGCCGCCATGCCGACCTCCCAACCCCAAAGAGCGACCGCTACTGACTGATCAGCAGATTAACCTCCGCCGTGTCAACGCTCACGCGCGGGGGGCGGTTACGCAACCGGAGACGCCTCCCGCGCGGAGTCACCCGCCCGGCTCAGCAGGCGCCGACCCACTCCTCGGTGCCGTCGGAGAACGTCTGGTGCTTCCAGATGGGCACCTCGTGCTTGAGATCGTCGATCAGCTTGCGACAGGCGGCGAAGGCATCGCCCCGGTGCGCGCAGGACACGGCGACCACGACAGCGAGGTCCCCCACGGCCAGCTCCCCCACCCGGTGCACAGCGGCGAGGGCCCGCACCGGAAACTCGGCGACGACCTTCTCGGCGACACGCCGGATCTCGGCCTCGGCACTGGGGTGACACGAATACCCGAGCGCCGCGACATCGGCACCCCCGTCATGATTCCGCACGGTCCCGACAAACAGAGCGGTCCCCCCGGCGGACGCGTCCCCCACGGCCCGGAAGACCTCGTCCAGGGACAGCGGCACGTCCCGAACGGCAACCAGCTTGATGGGCTCCAGAGCCACCTGCTCACCGGGATGATCACAAAGAGATGCCATACCCCCATCGTGCCACCCCAGCCACCACCAGCCCGAGCGGCCTTCCCTCCTGACCGCCGTTCCAACCCAGGCCCAGGCACCCCCAGCCCG
>NZ_LIQQ01000519.1 GCF_001418565.1 Streptomyces graminilatus
GAAGGGGCCTCGTCCTCAAGCTCCCCCAGAGGGGGGACCCCCAACGGGCTGAACGGTGCCTGGGGTCGCGCTGGAAGGAGACGGTAAGCGGGTGGGTGGGAAACAGGGGCCCGGGCCTCAGGCGCCCGGGGGCCAGATCGGGGGGTCGGTCACGAAGTGGCCGCCCAGGTTGGCGTGGGCCGGGTTCTCCGGGGTGAGGTCGCCCTGTTCGGCGATCAGTTTCTCCGCGTACGGCTCGGAGTCGTCCTGCGGCGCGTAACCGAGTGCCCGCGCCGCGCCCAGGTCCCACCACAGGCGGGTGTTGGCGGAGGAGCCGTAGACCACGGTGTGGCCGACCCCCTCGGCGGTCAGGGCCGCGTGGAAGAGACGGGCGCCGTCGGCGGGGCTCAGCCACAGGGACAGCATGCGCACGGTTCTCGGCTCGGCGAAGCAGGAGCCGATGCGGACCGAGACGGTCTCCACGCCGTGCTTGTCCCAGTAGAGCTGGGCCAGGTCCTCGCCGAAGGACTTGGAAAGGCCGTAGAAGGTGTCCGGGCGGCGCGGGGTGTCGACCGGGATCAGGGGATCGGCGCCCTGGGGGCGGGGGGTGAAGCCCACCGCGTGGTTCGAGGAGGCGAAGACGACGCGTCCCACGCCTTCCTCGCGCGCCGCCTCGTACAGGTTGTACGTGCCCTCGATGTTCGCCCGGAGGATGTTCTCGAAGGACGACTCCACCGAGATCCCGGCGAGATGGAGGATCGCGTCGACACCGCGCACCGCTTCGCGCAGCGCCGGCCGGTCGGCGAGGTCCGCGGTGATCGCGTCGGGTTCGCCCTCGACGGGGAGTTGGTCGAACAGGCGCAGTTCGTAGCCGTAGCGGGGGAGCAGGTCCCGCATCAGGGTGCCGAGTCCGCCGGCGGCGCCGGTGAGCAGAAGGGTTCGGGGGGCGGGCATCCTCGGGTCTCCTTGGGGCTCCGGAGGGGTCTCCTTCAGAGGTGAAGGTCGTATGCGTGTACGGCATTCACATCCGTGGGCACGCTAGGGAGGGGTGGCCGGTGCCGTCAAGTGTGACGCGGGGCCGTGAATTCCGCCCCCGGGATGGCCGCCGGTCGGCTTGACCCGCCCTGTGGTGGGCCCTTAGCTTGAGAATGTTCAGAGATGTAGACGCTAATCATGAGTATGTACGGATGTGTGTCGTGCATGACACGTATGGCACGCATGACACGCACGTTCAGGGAGAGCCCGTGACGCCAGCCCCTCTCGCCGCCGATCTCGCCACCCGGCTCACCGTCCCGAGTGGCCCGCTGTTCTTCCCCGTCACCGCGTACGGGCCCGACGGCTCGCTCGACCTCGACGTCTTTCGTACGCATGTGCGCCGGGGCGTCGCGGCGGGGGCCGCCGCCGTCTTCGCGTGCTGTGGCACCGGGGAGTTCCACGCGCTGACGCCCGAGGAGTTCCAGGACTGCGTACGGGCGGCGGTGGAGGAGACGGCCGGGCGGGTGCCCGTGGTCGCGGGCGCCGGATACGGCACCGCGCTCGCCGTGCGCTACGCCCGTCTCGCGGAGGAGGCCGGGGCCGACGGGCTGCTCGCCATGCCGCCGTATCTGGTGGTGGCCGGGCAGGAGGGGCTGCTGCGCCACTACCGGGAGCTGGCCGCGGCCACCGCCCTGCCGGTCATCGTCTACCAGCGCGACAACGCCGTGTTCACCCCCGGGACCGTCGTCGAGCTGGCGCGCACCGAGGGGATCATCGGGCTCAAGGACGGGCTCGGCGACCTGGACCTGATGCAGCGGATCGTGAGCGCCGTACGCACGGAGGAACCCGGCGACTTCCTCTACTTCAACGGGCTGCCGACCGCCGAACTTACCGGGCTCGCCTACCGGGGCATCGGCGTCACCCTCTACTCGTCGGCCGTCTTCTGCTTCGCGCCCGAGATCGCGCTCGCCTTCCACAAGGCGCTGGGCACCGGTGACGACGTGACCGTGAACCGGCTCCTGGACGGCTTCTACCGGCCGTTCGTCGAGCTGCGGGCACAGGGGCGCGGGTACGCCGTCTCGCTCGTCAAGGCCGGCGTACGGCAGACCGGGCTCGACGTCGGAGAGGTCCGGCCGCCGCTGCACGAGCCGGCCGAGGAACATGTCGCGCAGCTCGTACGGCTCGTGGAGCGCGGCCACGCACTGCTTGGGGCGGAGTCCGGGGGGAGCGCGTGAAGGCGTCCGCGTTCGTCTATCCCTGGGACGTCAACGGCGACCCCGACGCCGCCCGGAGGATCGCCGCGCTCGGCGTGGAACAGGTGACCCTCGCCTCCGCGTACCACTCCACGCGCGCGTTGACCCCCCGTCACCCGCGCCACCGCGTCGTCACCGCCGAGCACGCGGCCGTGCTGTACCCCACGGACGGGACGGACGGGACGGATGGGGCG
>NZ_LIQQ01000052.1 GCF_001418565.1 Streptomyces graminilatus
GTGCCGCCCCAGCGGCACGACCGCCCGCAGACTGGGCGGGCTGGGCACGCTGGGCGGCGCGGTTGCCCGCGGACTGCCCGGGTCGTGCGGGGCTACTGCCCGCGGACTCCGCGGACTGTGTGGCGCCACCGGCCGCAGGCTGGGCGGTACGACTGCCCGCAGGCTGGGGGGCGCCACCGGCCGTCGGCCCGGCGGCGCGGTTGCCCGTGGGCTCTGCGGGCTGGGCGGTGCCGCTGCTCGCGGACGGCGCCTGGCGGGTGAAGCGGCCGTATGTCCTGAGGCGGGTGCCGGTCCTGCCGGATGTCGGGCGGGTGTCCCGGGGGCGGAGGGTCAGGGCCACCGCGATGGATGCCGTCACCGGGACCAGGGTCAGGAGGGTCAGGGCGGCCGGGAGGGGGAGGGGGTGGTCGGCGGCCAGGAAGTCCGCCGCGTCCCCGTCGAACGGCATGCCCGTCAGGTCCCCCCGCAGGTGGAGGAAGAACAGCAGGGCCAGCATCGAACCCAGGGTGCAGGACAGCGCCGTGGTCGTCGCCGAGACGGCCATCAGGCGACCCGGGCCCAGGCCGATCGCCGACAGGCCGGGGCGCGGTTTCGTGCCGGGGTCCGTGCGGGCCACCGTCACCGCGAAGTAGACCGTCGCCGCCAGGGGGGCCACGCACCAGGCCAGGCGCAGGGCCGAGCCGCCGGGGGTGTTCTGGTGGGCGAGGGCATGTCCGAGGGTGCCCAGGAGGAGGAAGCCGGTGGCCGCCGACGCCGTCGCGACCAGCAGTCGGCGGAGCTGGACGCCCGGGTGGGAGCCGCGGGCTAGACGGAGAGCGAGCACGCGGCCCGGCCTTCCGTGTCGGTACCGGCGCCGGTACCGGTGTCCGTGCCGGTGTCCCCGTCGGCCTCGGCTGCCTTGCCGGTCTTGCCGACCGGGGGCAGGTGGACGGTCGTCACGCGGCGGCCGTCGAGCAGGGAGACCCTGCGGTCCGCCAGGGCCGCCGTGTCCGCGTCGTGCGTCGCGAGGATCACCGTGATGCCGTGCGAGCGGGCCGCTGTCGTCAGCGTCCGCAGTACCTGTGCGCGGTCCGCCTGGTACAGGGGCGCCGTCGGTTCGTCCGCGAAGAGGACCGTCGGGGCGGGGGCGAGGGCCCGGGCGATCGAGACCCGCTGGCGTTCGGACTGGCGCAGCTCGTACGGGCGTTTGCGGGCCCGATCGCCGATGTCGAGGCGCTCCAGCCACTCCAGGGCCGCCGTCTTGGCGCGGCGGCGGCTGGTGCCGCGCAGCATCAGGGGCAGGGCCGCGTTCTCCCAGACGTTCAGTTCCGGTACGAGGACCGGGGCCGGGTCGATCCAGCCGAACCGGTCGCGGCGCAGCCGTTCACGGGTGAGCGGGCCCATCGTGTGCACGGGCACGCTGTTGAACCAGACCTCGCCCCGCATCGGGCGTACCAGCCCGGACAGGCAGCGCAGCAGGGTCGTCTTGCCGCTGCCGCGCGGGCCGCTGACGGCGAGGATCTCGCCCTCCCTGACACCGAGCGACACGCCGCTCAGCGCGGGCGAGCCGTCGTTGTGCTGGAAGTGCAGGGCGCGTGCCCAGAGCACGTCGTTGTCCGGCGGGGCCACCATCGCGTACACCTCGGTTCGGATCAGAAATGCCGTGCGGATCGCGGGCGGAATCCGCGAAACCCCCCGTGCGGGGGAACGAAGGCAGGGCCGATCGGTTACAGGCACGCTAGGTATTGGGCGGCGCGAGGCTGGACAGCACACGGCCCGGGCCCACCCGTTCTCACTCGTACGGGTGTACCCGGGCCGTATGAACAGCTGAACCGCCGGGAGAGGGGAAGGCTCCGGACGCCTACAACTTGGTCCACGCCTCCGTCAGCGTCGCGCGCAGGATCTGCTCGATCTCGTCGAACGTCTGCTGGTTGGCGATCAGCGGCGGGGCGAGCTGGATGACCGGGTCGCCGCGGTCGTCGGCACGGCAGTACAGGCCGTTCTCGAAGAGGGCCTTGGAGAGGAAGCCGTAGAGGATACGTTCCGTCTCCTCCGCGTCGAAGGACTCCTTGGTCGTCTTGTCCTTGACCAGTTCGATTCCGTAGAAGAAGCCGTTGCCGCGGACGTCACCGACGATCGGCAGGTCGTGCAGCTTCTCCAGGGTCGAGCGGAACGCGCCCTCGTTGTCCAGGACGTGCTGGTTGAGGTTCTCGCGCTCGAACAGGTCGAGGTTGGCCAGGCCCACCGCCGCGGACACCGGGTGCCCGCCGAAGGTGTAGCCGTGCAGGAACATGTTGTCGCCCTGGTAGAACGGCTCGGCGAGGCGGTCCGAGATGATGCACGCGCCGATCGGGGAGTAGCCCGAGGTCATGCCCTTGGCGCAGGTGATCATGTCCGGGATGTAGTCGAACTTGTCGCACGCGAACGTCGTACCGAGGCGGCCGAAGGCGCAGATGACCTCGTCGGACACCAGCAGCACGTCGTACTTGTCGCAGATCTCGCGGACCCGCTGGAAGTAGCCGGGCGGGGGCGGGAAGCAGCCGCCCGCGTTCTGCACCGGCTCCAGGAAGACGGCGGCGACCGTGTCCGGGCCCTCGAAGAGGATCTCCTGCTCGATCTGGTCGGCGGCCCAGCGGCCGAAGGCCTCCGGGTCGTCGCCGTGGATCGAGGCGCGGTAGATGTTGGTGTTCGGGACCTTGTGGGCGCCGGGGACGAGGGGCTCGAAGGGGGCCTTCAGGCCCGGCAGGCCGGTGATCGACAGGGCGCCCTGCGGGGTGCCGTGGTAGGCGACGGCACGCGAGATGACCTTGTACTTGGTGGGCTTGCCGACCAGCTTGAAGTACTGCTTGGCGAGCTTCCAGGCGGTCTCGACGGCCTCGCCGCCACCGGTGGTGAAGAAGACCTTGTTGAGGTCGCCGGGCGCCTCGTGGGCGAGACGTTCCGCCAGCTCCACCGCCTTCGGGTGGGCGTACGACCACACGGGGAAGAAGGCCAGTTCCTGCGCCTGCTTGAAGGCGGTCTCGGCCAGCTCGGTGCGGCCGTGACCGGCCTGGACCACGAACAGACCGGCCAGACCGTCGAGGTAGCGGCGGCCCTTGTCGTCGTAGATGTAGGTGCCCTCGCCCCGGACGATCGTCGGCACGGGAGCGCTCTCGTACGAGGACATGCGGGTGAAGTGCATCCACAGGTGGTCGTACGCGGTGCGGCTGAGATCCTTGGTGCTTGAGCTGTGGCTGTCGGTTGTCGTCACGGTTATCGGGTTCCCCACATGTAGGTCTGCTTCTTGAGCTTGAGGTAGACGAAGCTTTCGGTGGAGCGCACGCAGGGCAGGGCCCGTATGCGTTTGTTGATGACGTCCAGCAGGTGGTCGTCGTCCTCGCAGACGATCTCGGCGAGGATGTCGAAGGAACCCGCGGTCATCACCACGTACTCGACTTCCTGCATGGCGCTCAGCGCGTCGGCCACGGGGTCCAGGTCGCCGTCGACGTTGATGCCGACCATCGCCTGCCTGCGGAAACCCACGGTGAGCGGGTCCGTGACGGCGACGATCTGCATCACTCCCTGGTCGAGCAGCTTCTGTACGCGCTGGCGCACGGCCGCCTCCGAGAGGCCCACCGCCTTGCCGATCGCCGCGTACGGTCTGCGGCCGTCCTCCTGGAGCTGTTCGATGATGGCGAGGGAGACCGCGTCCAACTGGGGACCGCCGCCCTTGGACTCGCGGGCCCGAGGCTCGCGAGGGGTGGACTCGCGGGAGTCCCTGTGCTCTGCGCTTCGACTGGCCACGCCCTCACTGTGCACGAGGAGTCGGCAGTTTCGCAAGGCTGAATCGATGAAATCCGTTGTTAACAGGTGTCAGTCTTGCGGATTTCGCAGCCAGAAGGGGAATGGGGGTGTTGAAAACGTCGCGCTGCGGAATAGGGTGGTGTCTCAGTCAATGGACGTCCGAGCCGATCGGCCCCGAGCCGACCGGCACCCGAGATCTGGAGGGCCGGCAGTGAGCACCGAGCTGCGTCGTCTGCGCAACTACATCGATGGTGAGTTCCGGGACGCCGTCGACGGGCGGACCACCGAGGTGGTCAACCCCGTGACGGGTGAGGCGTACGCGACCGCGCCGCTTTCCGGGCAGGCGGACGTCGACGCCGCCATGGCCGCCGCCGCCGCCGCGTTCCCCGCCTGGCGGGACAACACGCCGTCCGAGCGGCAGAAGTACCTCCTGAAGATCGCGGACGCGTTCGAGGAGCGCGCCGAGGATTTGATCGCGGCCGAGGTGGAGAACACCGGCAAGCCGATCGGCCTCACCCGGGACGAGGAGATCCCGCCCATGCTGGACCAGATCCGCTTCTTCGCGGGCGCGGCCCGGATGCTGGAAGGGCGCAGCGCCGGCGAGTACATGGACGGGATGACGTCGATCGTCCGGCGCGAGCCGATCGGTGTCTGCGCGCAGGTCGCGCCCTGGAACTACCCGATGATGATGGCCGTGTGGAAGTTCGCCCCCGCGCTCGCGGCCGGCAACACCGTCGTCCTCAAGCCGTCGGACACGACTCCCGCGTCCACGGTCCTCATGGCGGAGATCATCGGTTCGATCCTCCCCACGGGCGTCTTCAACGTCATCACCGGCGACCGTGACACCGGCCGCCTGATGGTCGAGCACCCGACCCCGGCGATGGCGTCGATCACCGGTTCGGTACGGGCCGGTATGCAGGTCGCCGAGTCCGCGTCGAAGGACCTCAAGCGCGTCCACCTGGAGCTGGGCGGCAAGGCTCCGGTCGTGGTCTTCGAGGACACCGACATCGCTTCCGCCGTCGAGGGCATCTCGGTGGCGGGCTACTTCAACGCGGGCCAGGACTGTACGGCGGCCACGCGCGTGCTCGTGCACGAGTCCGTCCATGACGAGTTCGTCGCCGCGCTCGCCAAGGCCGCCGCGGAGATCAAGACGGGGCAGCCGGACGACGAGGACGTGCTCTACGGGCCGCTCAACAACCCGAACCAGCTCAAGCAGGTCTCCGGGTTCATCGAACGGCTGCCCGCCCACGCCAAGGTCGAGGCGGGCGGTCACCGGGTCGGCGAGAAGGGCTACTTCTACGCCGCGACCGTCGTCTCGGGCCTGAAGCAGGACGACGAGATCATCCAGAACGAGGTCTTCGGCCCGGTCATCACCGTCCAGTCCTTCGCGGACGAGGCGCAGGCCGTGCGGTGGGCCAACGGCGTGGACTACGCCCTCGCGTCGTCCGTGTGGACGAAGGACCACGCGCGTGCGATGCGCATGTCGAAGGCCCTGGACTTCGGCTGCGTGTGGATCAACACCCACATCCCGCTGGTCGCGGAGATGCCCCACGGCGGCTTCAAGAAGTCCGGCTACGGCAAGGACCTCTCGGGGTACGGCTTCGACGACTACACGCGGATCAAGCACGTGATGACGTCGCTCGGCGGCTGAGTTCCGACCGTGTCACCTGTGCGGCCCCGGACGGGAGTTCTCGTCCGGGGCCGCACGGCTGTGCGCTCGCATGTCGAGGGGGCGCTTTTGAACATGTTCAACTCGGGCGTACGCTGCCTCCATGAGCGACAGAGCCGCCCTGCTCAAGGGCATCCGCGCCTGGTTGGTCCTCTTCGTCGTGTGTCTGGTGCTCAGTGGCGCCACGGCATTCCCCCTCGTGCACGAACTGCGCTGGACCGAGAGCCTGCTGAAGGCCCTGTCCGTCCCCGATCACCTGCCGGGGCTGACGGCGTGGATCGGGCGGGTGCGCGAAGGCCTCGACGCCGCCGACCAGCGCTACCCCTTCGTCCTCTACGGCACGGACTGGCTCGCCTTCGCCCACCTCGTCATCGCGGTCGCCTTCTACGGGCCCTACCGCGACCCCGTACGCAACATCTGGGTCGTCGAGTTCGGGATGATCGCCTGCGCCGGGATCGTTCCGCTCGCGCTGGTCTGCGGGCCGATCCGGGGGATTCCCTTCTGGTGGACGGTGATCGACATGTCGTTCGGGGTGATCGGGGTGATCCCGCTGTACGTCGTGCGCAAGCGGATCAAGCGGCTGGAGGCGCTGACGGCGGAGCCCCCGGCCGTCGCCCACGTCGCCGCCGTGTGAAGGCTGCCCCCTGCGCGATACGTGTCGCGGCGGGCGAAAACCGTTATCGGGGGCGCCCTCGATCCGTCTCCTCCGGGTGACCTGGAGGGGGGAATCTGTGGGCGACGGGGCGACGTAAGGTGCACACACGTACGAGAGAGGGCTTTTGTGGACGGGCGCCAGTGGACATCTACCATCTCTGCGGCGCAGGCCGGTGACCGGCGGGCGCTGGACGAACTGGTCGCGGGCTGGCTGCCGTTGGTCTACAACATCGTCGGACGGGCCCTGAACGGTCACGCGGACGTCGACGACGTCGTGCAGGAGACCATGCTCCGGGCTGTCGACAACCTCGGCTCCCTGCGCGACCCGGACTCCTTCCGGTCGTGGCTCGTCGCGATCGCCATGCGGCAGATCCGGGACCGCGCCCGCCGCCGCACCACCGACACCCTGCGCGACGAGACGGCCGGGGGCGCCGCCGACTTCGCCGAACTCACCGTGCTGAAACTCCAGTTGGAGGGACAGCGGCGCGAGGTCGCGGAGGCGGTGCGCTGGCTCGACGACGAGGACCGGCAACTGCTGTCGCTGTGGTGGCTGGAGGTCGCGGGTGAACTCACCCGGCGTGAGCTGGCTGCCGCCGTCGGCATCAGCCGACAGCACGCCGCCGTACGCGTCCAGCGGATGAAGGAGCGCCTGGAGGCCTCGCGCGGGATCGTACGGGCGCTCGACGGCGCCTGCCCCGACCTGCGCGAAGTCACCGCCCGCTGGGACGGCGTCCCGGACTCCGTGTGGCGCAAGCGGTTGGCCCGGCACATCAGGGGGTGCGCGTACTGCGCGAGCCCCGGCGAGGCGGTCGTCGTACCGGCGGAACGGCTGCTGGTGGGCATCGCGCTCGTCCCGCTGCCCGTCGGCTTCACCCTGTCGCTGGCCTTCGGCGGCAAGACGGCCGTCGCCGCCACCACCGGTGCCTCCGTCAGCTGGTCGGGCAAAATGCTCGGCGCTCTGACCAAGCCGGCCGTCGCCCTGAGCGCGGGAGTGACGATCGTCGCGGGCGGCGCGTACGTCGTGACGCAGCCCGCGAACGACCCCCCGGCGGCCATCGCGGCCCCCACGGC
>NZ_LIQQ01000520.1 GCF_001418565.1 Streptomyces graminilatus
GGCAGGTGCGGCAGGTGCGGCCGACGCGGCGGATTCCTTCGCCGGAGTGCTGCCCGCCGTACCGACGGTCGTGCTGTCGGGCCTGCACGCCGTACCGCTCGGCTGGCGTTCGCGTGCGCCGGGACGCGCGCTGGCGGCGGTGCTGCTGGCCCTGGTGCTGTGGCAGGCCTGCGACCGGGCCGCCTGGACGCGGCCACCGGTGAGCGACATCTTCCTGGTGTACGGGTGGGTCGAACTGACGCTCGTGTACAGCGCCGCCGTGTATCTGCCGTTCCGGCGGGGCCTGTTCGCGCCGCTCGCCGTCGCCGCCACGGGTGGCCTCGCGCTGGCGGGCGGCCCGGGTATCACCGGCAGCCGTACGGGAGCCTGGGCGGTACTGACGTGCGCGCTCGCCCTCCCGGCCTTCGCCGTCTGGGCGTGGGGACGCCGGACCGCCCGGCGTCGCGACCGACTCCGGGCCGCCGACACCCGGCGGCGGCGACTGCTCGACGGGGACGCCGACGCCGCCGTACGCGAGCAGCGGCTCCGGATCGCCGCCGGGCTGCGGGGCACGGCGCTCCGGCACGCGCGGGCGGTGGCCGCGGAGGCCGAGGCGGGAAACCTGAGGGCAGTACGGGAGGAAGCCCGCGCGGGTCTCACCGCCCTGCGGGACCTGCTCTCGGGGCTCCGCGCACCCGACAGCGACGAAGGCGACGACGGGCGGGAACCGAAGGAGAGGGAGGATACCCCACCCCCGACGACTGCCGGAATCGCCGCGCTGGCCGCGCGCCACGGCGGCACCGTCCAGTACATCGACGACGTAGCCGGCGTAGCCGAAATAGCCGATGCCGCCGATGTAGCCGATGTCGGCGACATCGGTCCGCGCCGCCCGTTGCCCGCCCCCGTGGAGGTCTTCGCGTACCGGATCGCCGCAACGCTCATGACCCTGGGCGCCACGCTCACCGTACGCAGGGTCCACGACGGGGTGGAGGTCTCCGGTCCGGCACCCGCCGACCCGGGGGCGGAGCGGCGACTGCGCGCGATCGTGGACGCCGCCGGCGGTACCCTCACGACGACCGACCGCGCGGCGGTACGAATATCGCGAGTATGGCTGCCGGAGGTCCACCCATGGCGATCAGAGTGACTGTCGCGGACGACCAGGCCGTCGTACGGGCCGGAATCGCGGCGATACTCGACGCGGAACCAGATCTGAGCGTCGTCGGGCAGGCGGCGGACGGCGACACGGCGGTCGAACTCGCCCTGGCGGTACGGCCGGACGTCGCCCTGATGGACATCCGGATGCCCGGAATCGGCGGCCTCGCCGCGACCGCGAGGATCACCGAACAGAACCCCGAGACCCGGGTACTGGTGCTGACCACCTTCGACCTCGACGAGTACCTGTTCGCCGCGCTGCGCGCCGGAGCCGCCGGTTTCCTGCTCAAGGACGCCGAACCGGAGCGGGTGATCGACGCGGTGCGGGTGATCCACGGGGGAGCGGCGCTGCTCGACCCGGCGGTGACCCGCAGACTGATCGACCGGTGCGCCGACGCGCCCGGCCCGCTCGACACGGCACGGCTCGACCGGCTCACCCCGCGCGAGACCGAGGTCCTCCGGCAGGTCGCGCGCGGGCTGTCCAACTCGGAGATCGCGGAGGTGCTGGGCGTGAGCCCGCCCACCGTGAAGGACCACGTCTCCGTCCTCCTCAACAAACTCGGCGTACGCGACCGCGTACAGGCGACGATCGCCGCGTACGAGACGGGCCTGATCCGCCCGGGCGCCCGCCCCCAGTAGTGGCCTGCCCCCGCCGTGGGGCGGGGTCCGCACCCCGCCGCAGGGGGGCCGATGGAGCGCCGCCGGACCGTCCCTGAGCTGGATGGATGGCCGGAGCCGTCTCCCTAGCCTCGAACGTATGCCATCCATGTCACCCACACTTCTCCGCCGGGTCGTCGGCGGCGTCCTGCTGTTCCTGGCGGTCCTGCTGGCGCCCGCCGTCGCGACGGCGGCCTTCCTCGCCACGGCGTTCGTCACCGCGAGCGTGCCGGTCCTGGCCCTCGCCGCGCTCGCCTCCGGCGCGGCGGCCGCCGGGCTGCTGGGCCGGGCGGGGTTCGCCCTGCTCGGCCTCGAAGGCCGCCGGGCCCTGCGGGCGTCCGCGTTCGCGGCGGTAGGTCTGACAGCGGCGATCGCGGCCCTCGCCGCTGTCACCGTCTTCCGTCCGATGCCCACGACCCCGGTCGCCCCTGCCCCACCCGGCGTCAAGTTCTGGAATCTGCCGACCGGATCGCGTATCGCCTACGTCCACGCCCCCGCCGTCGGCAGGGCCAGGCCGACCCCGGTGATCTTCCTGCACGGCGGCCCGGGCACGCCCGGCGAGGGCGTCCCCACCGGTGGCCGTGAACTCGCGGCGGACGGCTTCGACGTATACGCGTACGACCAGCTCGGCGCCGGCCGCTCCACCCGGCTGCGGGACATCACCGGGTACACGGTGGCCCGCCAGGTCGCCGATCTCGAAGCGATCCGGCGCGGGCTCGGCGCCGACCGGATCATCCTCGTCGGCCGGTCATGGGGCGGATCACTCACCGCCCAGTACATGGCGGCCCACCCGCGGCACCTGGCCAAAGCGGTGTTCAGCTCGCCGGGCGCGCTGTGGGGCCGCGAATACCCGGGCTCGACGGCCGGGGAACCGTGGAACCGGCTCAGCCCCGCCCAGAAGACCCGGCTCGACGAGCTGAACAGCTCACCCCGGATGCTCGCCGCGAGCGTGCTGCTCGGGGTCAACCCCGGCGCCGCGCACGCGCTGGTCGGCGACGGCGAGGCCGACCACTGGATGCACGAGGTCGCCCTCCAGGGAAAGGACAGCACCTCATGCAAGGGCGGGCGGCCCATCGCGACGCACAACAACCCCCAGGGCTTCTACAACAACCAGATGACCCGCAAGGACTTCGAACGGATCCCCGACCCCAGGCCGAGACTGCGCACCGCGCACGTTCCGTCCCTGATCATGCGAGGGGAGTGCGACTTCATCAAACCCGCCGTGACCGCCGAGTACCGGAGCGTCCTGCCGGACTCCAGGCTCGTGATCGTGAAGGGCGCCGGCCACTCCGTCTCGGGCGGCCAACCACACCGCTTCACCGCGCTGCTGCGCGCGTTCCTGCTGGACAAACCGCTGCCGACGGGCTGAGAAATACGCCGGGCCGGACGTCCCAGAGACGTCCCAGGGACGCCCAACGGATGCCCTGGCGGGCAAATAAGAACCCGACCGCTGGCGACGGGGGATGCACCAGCGATCGGGCTATGGCCAAGGGTAACAAGACTGCATGCTCAGTGGGAGTCGAGTGCTCCCCTCTGACGACCAGTTGTGACTGGGATCACTTCCGTTCACCCCTGTTCCAGTACAACCGTCCCGGGTGACCGCGGCCGATGCCGGGCAAGTGCCTGCTGGCGTCGCGCACTTCGGGATGCGGACGCGGGGACGGGAGAATTACTCGCCGCACGGGGGCTCGTACGACAGTCGCGGCAGATACTCGTGCCACTTCTCCGCCGTCAGTACGCCCCGCGTGGTCGAGCAGATGTGGGTGACCGCCGTGTCGACGTCGAGGTTCCACAGGCGGACCGTGTCCGAGCCGCTCGACACCCCGACGATGCCGCCGCGCGGGCTGAACGCCAGGAAGTTGCCCGTCTTGGCGTTGGGACTCATCGACTGGCCGATGGACCTGGCCCGCGACGGATCGCCGACCGCCCAGAGCCGGACCGCGTTGTCGTTGCCGCCGCTCGCCAGTACCCGGCCGCCCGGACTGAACGACAGCTCCTCGACCGCCTCGGTGTGCCCGGTGAGCGGAGCGCCCAGACCGTGCGAGTCCGCCGGGTCGGTGACGTCCCAGAGGCGGACCGTGCCGTCGTCGCTGCCGCTGGCGAGCGTACGGCCGTCCGGACTGTAGGCGAGCCTGTTGACCGGACCGAGGTGTCCCCTGAGCACCTTGCCGACCGGGGTGGCCCTGGCCGGGTCGGTGACGTTCCAGAGCCGGATCGTGCCGTCCGAGCTCGCGCCGGCCAGGGTGCGGCCGTCCCGGCTGAAGACGAGGGAGCTGACGTACCCCTTGTATCCGGTGAGCTGGCGGCCCAGCGGACGCGGACGGGCCGGGTCGCTCGCGTCCCACAACTGGATGGTGAAGTCCTGGTAGGCGGTGGCCAGCGTGCGCCCGTCCGGGCTGAACGCCACCGAGGCGGCGAACCGGGTCCGCACCTTCACGGGGTCCGCCCAGGCGACAGGATGTCTCGGGTCGCCGACGTTCCAGAGCTGCACCGTGCTGTTGCCGGACACCAGTGCGAGAGTCCGGCCGTCCGGGGAGAACACCGGCGTCCGTACCTCGCCCTCCCCGGGAGTGAACGGTTCGCCCTGCGCCACCGGGTGGTCGGGCCGCTCCACGTTCCACAGCCGGACCCGTCCGTCGCGCGACCCCGTCGCGAGCAGCCGCCCGTCCGGGCGGAACACCCCGAGCCGGCCGATCATGTCCGACGTCGGCAACGACCACAGCCGGACCCTGCTGTCGCCGCTTCCCGTGGCGAGCGTACGGCCGTCGGGGCTGAAGCCGAGCGCGTACATCTCGCCACTGCTGCCCGCGAGGGGCTGGCCCACCTGGGAGGGGTACTGGGGATCGCTGACGTTCCACAGACTCGCCGTGCTGTCCGCGCTGGCGGCGGCCAGCATGGACCCGTCCGGGCTGAAGGCCACCGACCAGATCGCGTCGGTGTGGCCGGTGAGCGGCGCGCCGACCTGGGCGGCGTGCGCGGGGTCGGACACGTCCCACAGCCGGATCGTGTCGTCGGCGGCACCGCTGGCGAGGGTGCGCCCGTCGGGGCTGAAGGCCACGGAGTGGATCAGGCTGGTGTGCCCGGTCAGTCGCGTGGCGTACGGCTTGGGGCTGTGCGGTGTTGATACGTCGTACAGCCGGATCGTGTTGTCGTCGCCGCCCGCCGCCAGTTTCCGGCCGTCTCGGCTGAACGCGATCGCGCGCACGGCGGCGCCCGCGCCGGTGAGGGCGGCGATCGGCCTGGGACGGGCGGCCGGATCGGCCATGTTCCACAGGCGGACCGTGCGGTCCTCGCAGGCGGCGGCGAGCGTACGGCCGTCCGGGCTGAAGGCGATCAGATAGACGGTGCCGTCGTGGCCGGTCACGGGCGGGCCTAGGGAGCGCGGACGCGCCGGGTCGGACACGTCCCAGCGGCGGATCGTGCCGTCGTCGCCCGCGCTGACGAGGGTGCGGCCGTCCGGGCTGAAGACGGCGCTGCTCACCCAGCTCGCGTTCCCGGTGAGGGGCGCGCCGAGCGGCTTGGGGTCCGACGGGTCGGCCACGTTCCACAGGCGTACGGTCCGGTCGTAGCTGGCGGTGGCCAGGAGCCGCCCGTCCGGGCTGAACGTGGTGAGGTAGACGGCGCCGGTGTGGCCGGTCAGCGGGGTGGACAGCGGGGTGTTCACGATCGAGATCAGCCGGCTGCGGGTGCCCGCGTCGTCCGGGCGGAGTCGGTGGGCGACCAGACTGAGCTGCGCGGACAGCGACGGGTCCGTGTACTGGACGCGGTCGGCCTCGGCGAGCACGTTCTCGAACACCGCGTCGTCGCGCTGCTGCCGGGCGATCAGCGCGGCTCCCGCCGCCAGCACGGCGAGCACGACCACGACGGCGACGGCGGCACGGCTGACCAGGACGGTACGCCGGCGCAGCCGGACCGAGGCGGCCAGGAACCGCACCGCGCTGCCGGTCAGGAAGGTGTCACCGGCGGACTTCGCCCAGGTGTGCGCCTGTTCCAGCCGGGAGCCCCGGTAGAGAAGGGATGAGTCGCGCTTCGACTCCTCCCAGGATCTGCTGTCGTCCTCCAGGCGCTGGCGCAGCAGGTTGCCGCCCCGGTCCTCGTCGATCCAGTCGCGCAGTCGCGGCCAGGCGTGCAGCAGCGCCTCGTGGGTGATCTCCACGCTCTCCGCGTCGAGCGTCACCAGCCGGGCGCGTACGAGGGCTTCGAGGGACTCCTCCGTCTTGGCCGGGTCGGTGGACTCGGCGGCCAGTTGCCGTCTCGTACAGCGTCGGCGGGTGGCCTGGGTGTCCTCTCCCAGCCGTACCAGCCGCAGCAGCAACAGCCTCGCGGCGCTGCGTGCCGCCGGGTCGAGGCCGGTCCAGGCGTGCTCGGCGGTCGCGGCGACGGCGCCCTGGATACCTCCGGCCGCACGGTACCCGGACAGCGTCAGCCGGCCCCCCTTGCGCCGCTGCCAGGTGGCGAGCAGGGCGTGCGAGAGGAGCGGCAGGACACCCGCGTCGTGCTCCCCCATGGCCCGGAAGGCATGGGAAGCATGGGAG
>NZ_LIQQ01000521.1 GCF_001418565.1 Streptomyces graminilatus
CGGGCCCGCCGGGCCCGCCGGACCCGCTGGACCCGGGCGAGGCCGCCGCCCGGGCGGTCGCCGTGGTCCCGAGGCAGGCCAGCGCCGCGCCTGCCACGGACCCGCGCAGGACCTGTCTGCGGCCGGGCCGGTGGGTGAAGGGATTCGGCATGGACGGTTCCCCCGTTCTGTCGGTTCTCCCGGCACCGTAGGACGCCGTATGTCCCGGGCACCCGGGCCGGTTGTCCCGGTCGTGTCCCGGCCGGGACAGGCGACGGGGGCTGCCTACGGGGGCCACCGGCGGGGCGCTAATGGGGCGGCCGGAGACCGCGGACCGGGACGGCGTCCGGGAGCGGTGAGTTGGCGTCGAGGAGCAGCAGCCCCAGGGAGGTCGCCGAGTGCAGGACGTACTTGCCGTCGCGATGGCTGGTCACGAGGCCCCCGTCGCGCAGGATCCCGAGATGGTGGCTGGCGCTCGACAGCGCGAGCCCCACCGCGACGGCCACCTCGGAGGTGGTCCGACCGCCGCGCAGGGCCACCTCGGTCAGCACCGCGGCCCGTGACTGCCCCAGCAGCCGGGCCGTTCCGCCCGGGGTCGCGTGCGCGAGGTCGAGAGGAGTCCTGGACGCGGGATAGACGAGCACCGGAGGCAGTTCCGGATCGGCCAGGGCGGTCGGCCGCCGCCAGCAGAAGTACGAGGGGACGAGGAGCAGCCCGCGCCCCCCGAGCCGCAGGTCGCGCTCGACGGGATAGTCCACTTCGAGGACGGGACTGTTCCAGTGGGCGAGCGGACGCAGCCCCTCCAGGAGCGCCTGGGCCCCGCCGTCCAGCAGGGCGCGGGTGCCCCGGCCGATCTCGTTGCCGACCACCGTGCGGACCTGGGCCCAGTGCGGTGCCAGCAGGGCGTCCGAGTACTCGGCGATGGCGTCGGTCAGCGGAGCGAGCCCGGCGTCGCGCGGGCCGCCCAGAGCCGTGGTCCAGCCCGGCAGCGGACGGGCCTCGGCGAGCAGGCCCAGCTCGCGCGTCAGCCGGCGGCGCGGGGTGGCCCGCAGCAGGTCGAGCCCTTCCAAGAGCCCGGCCCCGGTCACCGGCGGGGTGAGGAAGTCCGGGATGTAGCCGAAGCTCGGGACGAGGGTGCGCAACCGCTCAAGGGCGTCGCCGAGAGCCGGGTCGTGCCGGATCCGCCGCCGGGCCGAACTGCGCCAGTCGCCGAATTCGAGCGGCCCCTGCTCCGTCTGTAAGCGGCACAGACTGCAGAGGATCTCCCACAGCGGGTCGGGGCGCCGGGCCAGCCGAAGGTTGCGCAGGTCGTGCGGGGTGAAATGGATGCGGAGCATGTGCCCTCCTTTGGTGTCACCCCCACGGTGTGACACCAAAGGAGGACGAGCGCCGGCCGCGCCCGGTTTACTTCCCGAGCACCCTTTCCAACGCCCCGATCGCGGACCGGAGTTCCTCGGCGGTCACGGTCAGCGGCGGCGCCAGCCGGATCGTCGATCCGTGGGTGTCCTTGACCAGGATCCCTTCCCGCATCAGCCGCTCACTGATCTCCCGTCCGGTCCCGATGGCCGGGTCGACGTCGACCCCGGCCCACAGTCCCCGCGACCGGAACCCGACGACGCCCCGGCCGACCAGCGCGGTCAGCCCCTCGCGCAGGACGACGCCCAACTCGTCGGCCCTGCGCTGGAATTCACCGGTCTCCAGCAGCTCGACCACGGCCTGGCCGACGGCCGCCGCCAGCGGGTTGCCGCCGAACGTCGAGCCGTGCTCGCCCGGGTGCAGCACCCCGAGGACCTCCCGGCTCGCGACCACCGCCGACACGGGCACGATGCCGCCGCCCAGCGCCTTGCCGAGGAGCACCATGTCCGGGACGACGTCCTCGTGGTCGACCGCCAGGGTGCGCCCGGTGCGGCCCAGACCCGACTGGATCTCGTCCGCGACGAACAGACAGCCCTTGCGGCGCGTCAGTTCGCGTACGCCGGTCAGATAGCCGTCGTCCGGGATCAGGACGCCCGCCTCGCCCTGGATGGGCTCCAGGAGGACCGCCGCCGTCGTCTCGTCGATCGCCTCCTCCAGGGCCGCCAGGTCGTTGTACGGCACGATCCGGAAGCCCGGTGTGAACGGGCCGAAGCCCGCCCGGGCCGTCTCGTCGGTGGAGAAGCTGACGATCGTCGTCGTACGGCCGTGGAAGTTGTCCGCCGCCACCACGATCGTCGCCCGGTCGGCGGGGACGCCCTTCACGTCGTACGCCCACTTGCGGGCCACCTTGACGGCGCTCTCCACCGCCTCCGCGCCGGTGTTCATCGGCAGGACCATGTCCTGGCCCGTCAACTCGGCCAGGGAGGTGGCGAATTGGGCGAGCCGGTCGTTGTGGAAGGCGCGGGAGGTGAGGGTGAGGCGGTCCAACTGGCGGTGGGCCGCCTCGATCAGCGCCGGGTGGCGGTGGCCGAAGTTGAGGGCCGAGTAGCCGGCCAGCATGTCCAGATAGCGGCGGCCCTCGACGTCCTCGACCCAGGCACCCTCAGCGCGGGCCACGACCACGGGCAGTGGGTGGTAGTTGTGCGCGAGGACCGGTTCCTCGGCGCGGATGAGGTCCGCGGAGGTGGCTGTGCCGGTGCTGCCGACGGTGCCGTTGCCCGTGCTTGAGGCCGTGCTCGCGAGTGCGGTCATGAGCGGATCTCCTGAGTGCAGCACTTGATGCCGCCGCCGGCCTTGCGGAACTCCGACAGGTCGACGGGGACGGGAAGGTAGCCGTGGCGCGTCAGTTCGGCGGCGAGGGCCGTGGCGCCCGGGTCGATGAAGACATGGTGGCCGTCCGAGACCGAGTTCAGCCCGAACGTCATCGCGTCCTCGCGCGTCGCGATCACCGCGTCCGGGTACAGCAGCGCGAGCACCTCACGGCTGCCCGGCGAGAACGCCTCCGGGTAGTACGCGATGTTGGTCTCGTCGAGCACGAACAGCGCCGTGTCCAGGTGGTAGAAGTACGGGTCCGTCAGCTTGAGACCGATCACCGGGACGCCGAAGTACTCCTGCACCTCGTGATGGGCCTCCCGGGTCGTACGGAACCCCGTGCCCGCCAGGATCCAGCGGCCGGCCGGGACCAGATCGCCCTCGCCCTCGCACACCGACTCGGGGCGGTACACGTCGAAGCCCGCCGTCTTGAACCACATCTCGTAGGCGGCCGACTCGGGGCGGCGCTCGGGGGCGTGGAAGGACGAGCCGAAGACCCGGCCGCCGACGACGACCGCCGAGTTCGCGGCGAACACCATGTCGGGCAGGCCGGCGACCGGCTCCACGGTGTCCACGGTGTGGCCGTGGGCGCGGTAGGCGCTGATCAGCGAGCGCCACTGCTCCTGGGCCAGATCCACATCCACCCTGGTGTCGGGGTTCATCCAGGGGTTGATCGCGTACTGCACGGCGAAATGTCTGGGTTCACAGACGAGAAAGCGCCGGGGGCGCGGCACACGGCTCTCGGGCACAGAGGGGTTCCTCCGCTTCCTGCGATGTTCCAGTGGGATGTACACCACGGTAGAAACAGAGCCCGACGCCCGACAAGCAACGAGGATTGCGTGTCCGCGCAGGAATCCTGCGTCTTTGGCGCCAACAACGCAGGTGTTATGCGTTTCCCGAAGCGTTGTTCGGAGCAGGGTGGGTCGCGCCCGCCTCCGGGCTTTCCGGGAGCAGATGGGACAGCACCATGTAGCTGATCGTCTTCCGGATGAACGGCTCCCGGCGGATGCGCTCCAGCACGTTCTCGAAGTGGTCCACATCCGTCGCCCGCACATGCAGCAGCGCGTCCGCGCCGCCCGTCACCGTCATCGCCGCCGTGATCTCCGGATGGTTGCGCACCACCTCCGCCAGCCGCCGGGGCGGCGCCGCGCCCTCGCAGTACACCTCGACGTACGCCTCCGTGCTCCAGCCGAGCGCCGACGGCTCCACCGTCGCCGTGAACCCGGTGATCACGCCCGTCTCGCGCAGCCGGTCCACCCGCCGCTTCACCGCCGTGGCCGACAGCCCGACCGCCGCGCCGATCTCGGCGAAACTCGTACGGGCGTTCGCCATCAGGGTGGTGATGATCTTCCGGTCCACTCCGTCGAAAGGTGCCGGCCTGATGTTCATCCGGGCACTGTATCCAGCGACGGCGGCCACCGCGCCCGGTCGCGCCCGGCATGCCGGGCACATGTGCACCCGTACGAATTCCACCTACACTCCACCATCATGCTGCGCGCCCTCGCCGTCGACGACGAACGCCCCTCCCTGGAAGAGCTGTTGTATCTGCTGCACGCCGATCCACGGATCGGCAGCGCCGAGGGAGCCGGGGACGCGACGGAGGCGCTGCGCCGCATCAACCGGGCCCTGGAGTCGGGACCCGGCGGCCCCGAGGCCATCGATGTCGTCTTCCTCGACATCCACCTGCCCGGCCTCGACGGCCTCGACCTGGCCCGGCTCCTCACCGGGTTCGCCAAGCCGCCGCTCGTCGTGTTCGTCACCGCCCACGAGGACTTCGCCGTCCAGGCCTTCGACCTCAAGGCCGTCGACTACGTCCTGAAACCCGTACGCAGGGAACGCCTCGCCGAGGCCGTCCGCCGGGCCGCCGAACTGCGCGACAGCGCCCGGCCCCTCCCCGCGCCCATACCCGTGCACGAACCCGACCCCGACCACATACCCGTCGAACTCGGCGGCGTGACCCGCTTCGTCGCCGTCGACGACATCACCCATGTCGAGGCCCAGGGCGACTACGCCCGGCTGCACACCGAACGGGGCAGCCACCTCGTCCGCATCCCGCTCTCCACCCTGGAGGAGCGCTGGCGCGCCCGAGGCTTCGTCCGCATCCACCGCCGCCATCTCGTCGCCCTGCGCCACATCGGCGAACTCCGCCTCGACGCGGGCACCGTGAGCGTCCTGGTCGGCGCCGAGGAACTCCAGGTCAGCCGACGGCACGCCCGCGAGCTGCGGGACCTGCTGATGCGCCGGCCTGCGGGCTGAAGGGGCGTACCAGAGCATGCCCCAGGACCCCTCCGAACGCCGGGTCGTCGTCACCGGACCGCCCCGGCGCGTGCGCCGCACCTCCGGCTACTACCGGCCGCGCACCGAGATCGACGAACAGACCACCCTCGGCCACACCTACGTCCGCTCCCTGATGCGCTCCCAACTCCGTGCCGCCTTCACCGTGTTCGCGGTCCTCGCACTCCTGATCGCCCCGCTGCCGCTGCTCTTCGCGGCGCTGCCCGACGCCCACCAACTGGAGTGGCTGATCCTCGGCTTCGGCCTCTACGCGCCGCTGGTACTGCTCGCCCGCTGGTACGTCCGGCGCGCCGAACGCAACGAACGGGACTTCGTCCGCCTGGTCGAGGACCAGGACCGCTGACCCCATGAACGGCAACAGGGACGGGAAGCGGTCCGTATGAATGAGAACCACGTCGTATGAACGAGAACTACGCCGTCCCGGCCGTCGCCCTCGTCGTCGTGGCGACGGTGTTCGTCGGCGCGTTCGGTCTGCGCATCTCCCGTACCACCTCCGACTTCTACGTCGCCTCCCGCACCGTCGGCCCCCGCCTCAACGCCACCGCGATCAGCGGCGAGTACCTCTCCGCCGCCTCCTTCCTCGGCATCGCCGGACTCGTCCTCGTCCAGGGTCCCGACATGCTCTGGTACCCCGTCGGCTACACCGCCGGCTATCTCCTGCTGCTCCTCTTCGTCGCCGCCCCGCTGCGCCGCTCCGGCGCCTACACCCTCCCCGACTTCGCCGAGGCCCGCCTCGCCTCCCAGGCCGTACGACGGCTCGCCGGGGCCTTCGTCGTCGGCGTGGGCTGGCTCTATCTGCTGCCCCAACTCCAGGGCGCCGGGCTGACGTTGGCGGTGCTCACCGACGCGCCCGACTGGGCGGGCGGGGTCATCGTCGCTGTCGTGGTCGTCGCCACGGTCGCCGCCGGCGGCATGCGCAGCATCACCTTCGTGCAGGCCTTCCAGTACTGGCTGAAGCTCACCGCCCTGCTGGTCCCCGCCCTCTTCCTCGTCCTCGCCTGGCAGGGCGACGGCGCCCCGCGCCACGCCTTCGACGAACCCGCCACCTTCCGCGAACAGCGCGTCGTCCGCGTCGACGACGGCCTCGACCTGAAGCTGAAGGCCCCGCTCACCGTCACGGTGACCGGCACGGTCGACGGCCGCCCGCACCGCGACCAGATCCTCCGACTCCCCGCCGGCACCCACCACATCGACCCCGGCGCCCGCCTCACCTTCGCCGGGGGAGCCGCCGTGCCGCAGGCCGACCGCGCCCCCGGCGGCGGCATGTCGACCTCCCTCGCCGAGGGCCGCGAGGAACGACCGCTGTACGCCACGTACGGCCTGATCCTCGCCACCTTCCTCGGCACCATGGGCCTGCCGCACGTCGTCGTCCGCTTCTACACCAGCCCGCACGGCGTCGCCGCCCGCCGCACCACCGTCGCCGTCCTCGGCCTCATCGGCGCCTTCTACCTCCTCCCGCCCGTCTACGGCGCCCTGGGCCGCCTCTACGCCCCCGAACTGGCCCTCACCGCCGACGCAGACGCCGCCGTCCTCCTCCTGCCCGACCGTGTGATCGGCGGCCTCGGCGGCGACCTGCTGGGCGCGCTGGTCGCCGGGGGCGCCTTCGCCGCGTTCCTGTCCACCGCCTCCGGGCTCACCATGGCCGTCGCCGGAGTCCTCACCCAGGACGTGCTGCCCTCGCGCGGTGTACGGCACTTCCGCCTCGGTACGGTCATCGCCATGGCCGTACCGCTCGCCGCCAGCGCCATCGTGGGCGGCCTCCCGGTCGCCGACGCCGTCGGGCTGGCCTTCGCCGTCTCCGCGTCCTCCTTCTGCCCGCTGCTCGTCCTCGGCATCTGGTGGCGCCGACTGACCCCGCCGGGCGCCGCCGCAGGAATGCTGGTCGGCGGGGGCTCCGCGCTCCTCGCCGTGGCCGCGACCATGGCCGGCTTCCCCGGCACGGGCGCCCTGCACGCCCTGCTCGCCTGGCCCGCTCTCTGGTCGGTGCCCCTGGGTTTCCTCACCATGGTCCTGGTGTCCCTGGCCACCCCGGGCCGCGTCCCGGCCGGTACGGCGGCCATCCTCGCCCGCTTCCACCTGCCGGAGGAGTTGTCCAAGGCACACGCCGGCCACGGCGGTCACGGTCCCGCGGGCGGCACGCGTACGGAGGTGACGCGGACGTGAGCGGATTCCTCGCCGGGCTCTGCGTGGCCGTACTCCCGCTGCTGGCCGCCGGTTTCTGGCTCGGCCGGCGCACCGCCCGCCCCGAACGCCTCGGCGGCCTCGGCACCCCCGTCGAGCACGCCACCTTCGAGACCCTGCACACCGCCTCCCTCGCCGCGCCCCCGCTGCGCGCCGGCCTCACCGAGGAGACCGCCGGCCGCTCGGCCCGCCGACTGCGCACCCTGCTCGGCACGGACGCCCTCTGCCTCACCGACCAGAAGTCGGTCCTCGTCTGGGACGGCGTCGGCGAACACCACCGCGCCGAGATCATGGAACGCCTCGCCGGACCCCTGGAAACCGGTCGCGGCGAAGCCTTCCCCCTCACCTGCGACGCCCCGGACTGCACCCTGCGCTGGGCCGTCGTGGCACCCCTCACCGTCGACGACCGCGTCCACGGCGCCCTCGTCGCCTGCGCGCCCCGCGAGTCCGCGGTCCTCGTCCGCGCCGCCGGGGAGGTCGCGAGATGGGTCTCCGTCCAACTGGAGTTGGCGGACCTCGACCAGTCCCGCACCCGACTGATCGAGGCCGAGATCAAGGCACTTCGGGCACAGATATCCCCGCACTTCATCTTCAACTCGCTCGCGGTGATCGCCTCGTTCGTCCGCACCGACCCCGAGCGCGCCCGTGAACTGCTCCTGGAATTCGCCGACTTCACCCGCTACTCGTTCCGCAGGCACGGCGACTTCACCACCCTCGCCGACGAACTCCACGCCATCGACCACTACTTGGCCCTGGTTCGGGCCCGCTTCGGCGACCGCCTCTCCGTCACCCTCCAGATCGCCCCCGAGGTGCTCCCGGTCGCGCTGCCCTTCCTCTGCCTCCAGCCCCTCGTCGAGAACGCCGTCAAACACGGTCTGGAGGGCAGGGCGGCGTTCGCGGGCAGGAGCCACATCAGCATCACCGCGCAGGACGCGGGCGCCGAGGCCCTGGTCGTCATCGAGGACGACGGCGCGGGAATGGACCCGGCACTGCTCCGCCGTATCCTCGCGGGCGAGATCAGCCCGTCCGGCGGCATCGGCCTGTCGAACGTCGACGACCGGCTCCGTCAGGTCTACGGCGACGACCACGGCCTCGTCATCGAGACCGCGCTCGGCGCGGGCATGAAGATCACCGCCAGGCTGCCGAAGTACCAGCCGGGCGTCCACAAGGCGGGCCGCCTCTTCGAGAGCTGACCAGAACCGAACCGAACCGAACCGACCCGACCCGAACCGACCCGACCCGAACCGAACCGACCCGAACCGATCCGAACGGAACCGGTCCGACCGGGCATCGGCGCCACCGGTTCCTTAGCCCATTCGGGTGTACGGAGGGTGGGGGAGGACGTCAGGTGGGGCGGCTGACCACCATCCCCAGGGTGATCAGGCCAAGCACCACCCAGCCGAACCACAGCCAGCCGTTGCTTCCGAGCGCCACCGTGTAGGCCGTCACCGCGACGAGCCCGCCCAGGGTGAGCACCCCCATGGTCTTCGTCGAGCTGTTCGTGGAACCGGGCATCGCGACACCCTCCTCATGGCTCTTCTCCCTCCATGGTGCCCCCGTTCCGCGTCCGCACGGTGCAGACGACGAAATGCGTTCCGGAGTCCCACGCTCCGCGCCCCGTCCAGGAACCGGCCTCGTAGACCGACGGATCGAAGCCGTAGTCGGCCGGCGCCACGTCCTTGGCGCAGGCCGCGTCCGACATGTCCCGCGCCTGCTCGAAGGGGACGCCCGCGTCGAGCCGCGTGAACCCGAGGACCTCCTCGTCGTGCCTTTCGGTACAGGCGATCAGCCGCGCGTCCCGCCCGGAGGGCGCCCGCAGACAGTCCCGCTTCTGCATGGTCGCCGTGTCACCGAACGCCTGCCCGGACTCGCGATACGGCCCGAGCGGCCCGTACACCGGCCCGTGCGCACCGAGCAGCAGACAGGCCGTACGCCCCCCGGCGGCACCGAACCCGCCCTCGCCCGGCACGACGGCGAACGCGCGTACGTCCGCCAGCTTCTCCTGGAGATCCCGGGTGCGCTCCTCGCACCGGGCGGGCCCCTGCGCCCGCGCCTCGGCGACGGAAGCGGCGCGTACGACCGCCAGCACCTGCCCGTCCGGCGGGGCGTCCCGGCAGGTCGGGTCCACCGTCAGCCGTGGCGTCCCCCGGAAGGGCGTACCGCCGGGCCAGTCGGCGATCACACAGTCGCCCTCGGCCAGGGGAGCGGCGAGCCCGACCGGATCGCCGTACGGCTTCCCCGAGACCTGCTCGTCGCCGCTCGCCGGGTTCCCCAGCGTCAACCAGAGACCGACCGCGGCCAGCGCGACCCCGGCCAGCGCGCCCACGGCGGCCGGGAGGGCGTGGGAGCGCCGGGGAGGCGGCGGCTCGGGTACGGCCGACGGGGATTCCTGGTGGTGCCCGTTCAGCTCCTCCGGCACACCCCACGGCGGCATCGACCCAGGGTCGGTCCTGGCGCGCTCGTACGCGTCGGCCTGGGGCGTGAGGATGCGGTGCAGCGCCGTTTCCGCGAGGGCCGCCGGGATCCGCCGGACCGGGTCCTTGGCGAGCATCGCCTCCAGCACCGGCCCCAGCGCGCCCGCCCGCTCGGGCCTGCGGGGCTCCTCCTTGACCACCGCGGTGATCTCGGCGAGCTGCGTGGCCCGTTCGAACGGCCCGACACCCTCGACGGCGTAGTACAGCGTGCAGCCCAGGGAGAACAGATCGGCGGCGGCGGTCGGCGGCCCGCCGGTGGCACGCTCCGGCGCCAGATAGCCCGCCGTGCCGACCAGGGAGGACGTCAGCGTGTGCCGTGTCCCGCCCGCGTCCGGCTGCACCGCGATGCCGTAGTCGGTGAGCAGGATCCGGGCGTACGGCGTCCCGGTGCGGTCCGGCGCCAGCAGGATGTTCGCCGGCTTCACGTCCCGGTGCATGATGCCCTGCTCGTGACCGGCGGTCAGCGCGTCCAGGACGGCGAGACCGATCCGGGCGCACTCGGCGGGCGTGCGGGGGCCGCGCAGTCCGACCAGGTCGCGCAGGTCGAGGGCGCCCGCCACGTACTCCATGACGATCCACGGCAGACCCTCGTGCTCCAGCACGTCGTGCACGGTCACCACGTTCGGGTTGCCGCGCAGCACGGCCGCGTGGCGGGCCTCGGCGCGGGCCCGGGCGACCCGCGCGGCGCGCTCCGATCCGGCCTCGGTGGGATCGCGGAACACGATCTCCTTGAGGGCGACCTCGCAGGCGAGTCTCTGGTCGTGGGCAAGCCAGACGTGGCCCATGCCGCCGCTGCCGAGTTGGTTGAGCAGCAGGTATCGGCCGGCTATGACTCGGCCCACTCCTGAGGTGGGTGAACTTGATGGCATCCGGTGAGCTCCCGCGGTTACCTGCGGATGTGCGGTTCGGTGGTTGGGTGCGGGTCGGTGGGGGCTGGTCGCGCCCACGCGGCGGAGCCGCACATCGATACAGTCCCGCGCCCCT
>NZ_LIQQ01000522.1 GCF_001418565.1 Streptomyces graminilatus
CGTGCAGGGAGATGGCGAAGAGGGGCGCTCCGCAGCCGTCGACGGTCACCTGGGCGACGCGCTGCCCGGTGAGGTCCTCGACGATCTCGGAGACGGCCTGCTGGAGGGGGTGGCCGGGGTCGAGATAGCTGTCGAGGGGCCAGCCGTTGAGCCGGCAGGTGTAGAGCATGGCGGCGTGCTTGCCGGAGCAGTTCTGGGCGGGGCGGGAGGGCAGTCGGCCCTCGCGTATCCAGCCGTCCCGGACGACCGGGTCGAACGGCAGGTCGGGCACGTTGCGCAGGTCGGCCTCGGTGAGTCCGGCCAGCTCCAGGATGCGGTGGGTGCCGGCCAGGTGGCGTTCCTCGCCGGAGTGGCTGGCGGCGGCCAGGGAGAGCAGCTCGCCGTCGAGGGGCAGGCCCGCCCTGAGCATGGCCACGGCCTGCACCGGCTTCAGGGCCGAGCGCGGATAGAAGGCCGCCTCGATGTCGCCGATCTGCAACTCCACCTGGCCGTCGGCGCCGAGGACGACGACCGACCCGTAGTGGATGCCTTCGATGACCCCGCCGCGCACCAGGTGCGCGACGGGCGAGTGGAGGGGTTCGCGGATCGCGGGGGCGTTCGCGAGGGAACTGCCGCCGTACATGGCTGCCTGCGCTGCTTCCTGCATGACGTCATCCTGCATCACTGCGTGGCTCACGCGTCGGCTCCGGCCGACCCTTGGGACTCGGCGGACCCGCTCGCCTCGGCGGCCTTGCGGGCCACCTGGGCGCGGACGCCGTACCAGCCCGCGACCAGTACCCCGGCGATCAGCGGGAGACACAGCACGGTGGTGCGGCCGGCGCCGCCGTCGGCGTACATCAGGACGAGGACCGAGGCGAGGAAGGCCAGCGTCACCAGCTCGGTCCACGGGGAGCCGGGGAGGCGGTAACTCGGGCGGGTCAGCTCGCCGTTCTCGGTCTTCCGCCAGAACACCAGGTGGCAGATCATGATCATGCCCCAGGTGGCGAGGATGCCGATCGCGGCGAAGTTCAGCACGATCTCGAAGGCGTCGGCGGGGACCACGAAGTTGAGGCCGACACCGAGTACGCAGAAACCGCTGGTGAGCAGGATGCCGCCGTACGGGACCTGGCTGCGGCTCATGTTGCCGGTGAACTTCGGCGCGGAGCCGGACATCGCCATCGAGCGCAGGATGCGGCCCGTGGAGTACAGGCCCGAGTTGAGGGAAGACATGGCCGCCGTGAGGACGACCAGGTTCATCACGCCGCCGGCCGCCGGGATGCCGATGTTGGACAGGACGGTCACGAAGGGGCTCTCGCCCGACGTGTACTTGTTCCAGGGCAGCAGCATCGAGAGGAGGACGACCGAGCCGACGTAGAAGAGGCCGACTCGCCACATGATCGAGTTGATCGCCTTGGGCATGATCTGCTCGGGGTTCTCGGTCTCGCCCGCCGCGACACCGACGAGTTCGACGGAGGCGTAGGCGAAGACGACGCCCTGGATGATCAGCAGCATGGGCAGCAGGCCGTTGGGGAAGACGCCGCCGTTGTCGGTGATCAGGGACGGGCCGGGGGTGTGGCCGTCGACCTGGTGCTGGGTGACCAGCAGGAAGATGCCGATCACCATGAAGACGACGAGGGCGCTGACCTTGATGATCGCGAACCAGAATTCCAGTTCGCCGAAGAATCTCACCGAGATCAGGTTCACGGTGAGGACGACCGCGAGGGCGATCAGCGCGATCACCCACTGCGGGATGTCGGAGAACATGCCCCAGAAGTGGGTGTAGGTGGCCACCGCGGTGATGTCGGCGATACCGGTGGTGGCCCAGTTCAGGAAGTACATCCAGCCCGCGGTGTACGCGCCCTTCTCGCCCAGGAACTCACGGGCGTACGACACGAACGCGCCCGACGAGGGCCGGTACAGGACGAGTTCGCCCAGCGCCCGGACGACGAGGAACGCGAAGACGCCGCAGACCGCGTAGGCGATGAAGAGGGAGGGGCCGGCGTCGGCCAGCCGGCCACCGGCGCCGAGAAACAGGCCGGTGCCGATGGCACCGCCGATGGCGATCATGTTGACGTGCCGGGACTTCAGCGTCTTGCTGTAGCCCGCGTCACCGGCGTCGACGTGCACGGCCTTCTTCAGTGCCGTGCCGTCCGCCGTGCCGTCCTGCAAAGATTGCTCGCTCACGCCTCGGGTCCGCCTTCCGGGGATCTCTGTGCGGGGTTGTCCTTGTGCGCGGCGCGCACGATGTCGGTGAGGGTCGTGGAGACCCGGTCGAGGTGGTGGGACATGGCCGCCACCGCGTCGTCCTCGCTGCGGTCGATCAGTGCCTCGACGATCGCGCGGTGCTCGCGGTTGGACTGCTCACGCCGGCCGCCCAGTTCGTTCAGGAAGGCCGACTGACGGGCCAGCGCGTCCCTGATCTCCTCGATCACCCGGCGGAACACCGGGTTCTGGGCGGCCTGGGCCACGGCCAGATGGAAGAGGGTGTCCATGGCGACCCACGCGGTGGTGTCGGTCTCGTGCTCCATGCGGTCCAGCAGGTGCGCGAGATGGTCGAGGTCCTCGGCTGTCCGCCGTACGGCCGCGTAGCCGGCGACCGGGATCTCGACGTGCCGGCGCACCTCCAGGAGGTCGCTGGCCGCGTAGTCGCCGAAGGTGGGGTCCTCGACGGTGCTGGACACCACGAAGGTGCCCTTGCCGGTCCTGGAGACGGTCAGGCCCATGGTCTGCAGGGCCCGCAGGGCCTCCCGCAGCACGGGCCGGCTCACCTCCAGGCGCCGGCACAGCTCGGCCTCGGAGGGGAGCTTGTCCCCCACGGCGTAGTCTCCGCGCTCGATGGCGCTGCGCAGATGACCGAGGACCGCTTCCATCGCGCTGACGCGCCGCGGTATCGAGTCACCTGTCTGGCTGTCTGACAGGTTCACGGGGGTGATCCTGCGGGTGAAGAGACAGAGCTGTCAAGGGTTTGGCCGGGACAGCAAAAGGTCAGGGGCCGGAGCGGTCCTCGCCCCGGCCCCCGCGTCCCGTCCGGCCTCAGCTCAGTACGCCCGCTCCCAGCAGCGCGAAGAGCAGTACGCCCACGACGATCCGGTAGATCACGAAGGCGTTGAAGGAGTGCTTGGCGACGAACTTCAGCAGCCAGGAGATGGAGCCGTAGGCGACGACGAAGGACACCGCAGTGCCGACGGCCAGCGGCGCGGCGCCCACGCCCGCACCCAGGGCGTCCTTCAGCTCGTAGATCCCCGCGCCGGTCAGGGCCGGGATACCGAGGAAGAAGGAGAGACGAGTCGCGGCGACCCGGTCGAGGTCGAGGATCAGCGCCGTGGACATGGTGGCGCCGGAGCGCGAGAAGCCGGGGAAGAGGAGGGCGAGGATCTGCGAACTGCCGACCAGCATCGCGTCCTTGAGGCTGGTGTCGTCCTCGCCGCGCTTGTGCCGGCCCATCTGGTCGGCGGCCCACATCACGCCGCTTCCGATGATCAGCGAGGCGGCGACCACCCAGAGCGAGGCCAGCGGGCCCTCGATCAGCGGCTTGGCGGCCAGGCCCACGACGACGATCGGGATGGTGGCGTAGATGACCCACCAGGCGAACTTGTAGTCGTGGTGGTAGCGCTCCTCCCGGTTGCGCAGGCCTCTCCCCCAGGCGGAGACGATCCGGACGATGTCCTTGAAGAAGTACACGAGCACGGCGGCGATCGCGCCGACCTGGATGACGGCCGAGAACCCGACCACAGCGGCGTCGTCGACGGGGATGTTCATCAGCCCTTCGACGATCTTCAGATGGCCGGTCGAGGAGACCGGCAGGAACTCGGTCACCCCCTCGACGGCTCCGAGGACGACGGCCTGACCGACGGAGATGGCGCTCATGGAATCCAGTTCTGCTGGGGAGGGGGTGGGTGGCGGCGGAGTCAGTCCTACTACACCCCGGCAAGGCGCAAACACCCTCCGCCTACAGCACGCCCCCCACCCACACGCCCGCGAAGGCCGCCCCGAGACCGGCGACCACGCTCCCCAGGACGTTGGCGGCGGCGAGGAGACCTGCCCCACCCTCCGTCAGCCGCAGGGTCTCGTACGAGAAGGTCGAGTACGTGGTCAGCGCTCCGCACAGGCCCGTACCCAGGAACAACTGGAGGTTCTGGCCCGGGGCGCCGCCGGCGAGCAGGCCGAGGATCAGACAGCCGGTGACGTTGACGGCGAGGGTGCCCCAGGGGAAGACGGTGTCGTGGCGGGACTGGACGATCCTGTCGGTGAGATAGCGGAGGGGTGCGCCGATCATTCCGCCCGTGATCACGAGCAGCCAGTTCACAATGACTTCTTACCCTTCGCGCCCGCTTTGCCCGGTTTATCCTCGGTCCGGCCGACGTACCTGATGACCTCGCAGTCGTCGAGGACGACCAGTCCCTCGGTGACGAGTTCGTCGAGCTGCGGCAGGAAGGACCGTACGTGTTCCTCGGTGTCGACGATGACGATCGCGATCGGCAGGTCCTCGCTGAGGGAGAGCAGGCGGGAGGTGTGGATGAGGGAGGACGCGCCGAAGCCCTCGATGCCGCGGAAGACGCTCGCACCGGCGAGGCCGGCCGCGCGGGCGCGGTGGACGATCTCCGAGTAGAGGGGTTTGTGGTGCCAGGTGTCGTTCTCGCCGATGAGGACGGTCACGCGCAGGGCGTTGCCGGTCAGCCTGGTCATCGTGTCCTCCGCTTCAGGACCCGGCGGGTCGTCGTGGCCGCCAGCGTCACGGCCGCGAGCGCGGCGAGCAGGGTGGCGGCGAGATAGGCGAGCCCGGTGCCGGGACGGCCGTGGCCGACCAGCTTCTGGATGTCGACGGCGTATGTCGAGAAGGTGGTGAAGCCGCCCAGCACTCCGGTGCCGAAGAACGGGCGTACGAGGTGGTGGACGGTCCGGATCTCCGTGACGGCGACCAGGAACACACCGATCACCGCGCAGCCGACGACGTTGACCCAGAAGGTGGTCCAGGGGAATCCGCCGGTCTGAGCGGGCCAGATCAGGGAGGCCGCATACCGGGCGCAGGCGCCGATCGCGCCGCCGACCGCGACCACCGCGACGACCGGGGCCTGGCCGTGCAGGGCGGACGGGCGCGGCCGGGTGGCGACGGTCGCGGTGCGGATGCCGGGGTCTGTCATGACCGTACGTCTCCTGCTCGCCGACGCCCGGGCGTACGGGCACGCCTGTGAACGCAAGTAGGGACCGTTGGCGGCGCTGCTGCCGCGGTTCGGGTACGGCGGGCCCCACCGCCGCGCCGCGAGCGGGAATCGCGGCCGGCCAACAGCGTAACGGCCGGGTACGGGAGCCGCACCCGGCTCTGCCGCCACCTCGGACGCCGAGCGCCGCGTGGACGGAAGCCGCGTGGACGGAGGCACGGCGACGCCCCGCCGAGCACGCGGATCGACGATGCCGGCCGCGGTCGAGCGCCCCGACAGGGGCGCGGGGAACTGCGCGACCAGCCCCCACCGGCCCGCAG
>NZ_LIQQ01000523.1:0-11053 GCF_001418565.1 Streptomyces graminilatus
GGGTGGGAAAGCAGTTCGGGTGCCCGGCAAACAGGGCGAGACGGGCGGGTGGGTGGAGACCAAGGACACGACGCGGTCACGATCACCCGGTTGACACCGCAGGCGTACTTGCCGACCCCCACGACGCGGCGTAGACCAGTGCCCACGGGACAGCGCCGAACACGTTCACCGCCGAACGACGAACGGGGCACACATGCGCAGCACGCCACGCACACGCACAGGTACACGCACCCTGACCGCTCTCTCCGCCACAGCCTTAACCCTCGCCGTCACCCTGACCCTCACCTCCTGCGGCTCCGGCGACGACAGCCCCACCGACAAAGGCACAGGCCCGAGCAAGGGCACCGGCGGTGACAGCTCCGCCTCCGTGAAACTCCCCAAGCTCGACGGCCAGACCCTGGAGGTCGCCGCCGTCTGGACGGGCCCCGAGCAGGAGAACTTCACCAAGGTCCTGCGGGAGTTCGAGAAGCGCACCGGCGCGAAGGTCAACTTCGTACCGACCGGCAACAACACCTCCACGTTCCTCGGTACGAGGATCCAGGGCGGCAAGCCCCCGGACGTCGCGTTCCTGCCCCAGGTGGGCGTACTGCACCAGTTCGCCGAGAAGGGCTGGCTCAAGCCTCTCGGCCCGGACGCCCAGGCCCAGCTCGACAAGAACTTCGACGCGGGCTGGAAGAACCTCGGCGCCTTCGAGGGCAAGCAGTACGGCATCTACGTCAAGGCCGCCAACAAGTCCCTGGTCTGGTACAACACCGCCGCGTTCGAGGCCGCCGGCCTCACCGGCACACCGGCCACCTGGAAGGACTTCATCGCCGCCGCCCAGACCCTGTCCGACGCCGGTTCCCCCGCCGTGTCCATCGGCGGCGCCGACGGCTGGACCCTCACCGACTGGTTCGAGAACGTCTATCTCTCGCAGGCCGGCCCGGAGAAGTACGACCAGCTCGCCCAGCACAAGATCAAGTGGACCGATCCCTCCGTCAAGGACGCCCTGACCACCCTCGCCGAACTCTGGGGCAAGGACGACCTCCTCGCGGGCGGCCGTTCCGGCGCGCTGGCGACGGAGTTCCCGAAGTCGGTCATCCAGACCTTCAGCGGTGACACCCCGGCGGCGATGGTCTACGAGGGCGACTTCGTGGCCGCCAACATCAACGCGGACACAAAGGCGAAGCTCGGCACGGACGCGAAGATCTTCCCGTTCCCGGCGGTCGGCGCCCAGGCACCCGTCGTCAGCGGCGGCGACGTGGCCGTGGCCCTGAAGGACGGCGCGGGCGCCCAGGCCCTGCTCACGTTCCTCGGCTCGACCGACGCCGCCGAGATCTGGGCGGCCCAGGGCGGCTTCCTCTCCCCCAACAAGGCCATGGACCAGTCGGCGTACAAGGACGACGTCACCCGGGACATCGCCAAGGCCCTCATCAAGGCCGGCGACGACTTCCGTTTCGACATGTCCGACCAGGCCCCGGCCGCCTTCGGCGGTACCCAGGGCGTCGGCGAATGGAAGGACCTCCAGGACTTCCTGAAGAACCCGAAGGACATCGCGGGCACCCAGCGAAAGCTGGAGGCCGACGCCGCCAAGGCGTACAAGAACGGCTGACGGCCCCGGCATGAAGTCGAAGACGGCCACAACTGCGACAACCGGCAAGACCAAGAGCGTCACCGGCACCCGCTGGTGGGTGGCAGGCCTGTTCCTGCTGCCCGCCCTGATCCTGCTGGGCTCGCTCGTCGTCTACCCCATCGGCTACTCGGTCTGGCGCAGCCTGTACGACGCCGACGGCTCGGGCTTCGTCGGGCTGGAGAACTACGGCGACATCTTCACGGACGACGCCACGCTGACCGCCGTACGCAACACGGCGATCTGGGTGGCCGTCGCGCCCGCCCTGGTCACCGCGCTCGGTCTGATCTTCGCGGTGCTGACCGAACGGGTGCGCTGGGGTACGGCGTTCAAGCTGATCGTCTTCATGCCGATGGCGATCTCGATGCTCGCGGCGGGCATCATCTTCCGCCTCGTCTACGAGGCGGACCCGGACCAGGGCGTCGCCAACGCGGTCGTGACGTCCGTGCACGACGCCTTCGTGGACGCCTCCGTCTATCCGAAGGCCCGCCCGAACGCCCGGGCAAGTGACCTGAAGCCGTCCGGCGGCGGCTCGTTCACCTCCACCGGAACCGTCGCTCCGGGCACCCCGGCCCTCCTGCCCCTCGTAGGCATCGCACCCAACAAACTCCCCGGCACGCCCGAGGACGCGAAGGCAGCCGCCCCATCCACCGACGGGGTCACCGGCACCGTCTGGCTGGACTTCAAGCTCGGCGGTGGCGGTACGAAGGGGCAGGTCGACCCGGGTGAGAAGGCGCTGAAGGGGGTGAAGGTCGAGGCCGTGAAGGACGGGAAGGTCGTCGCCTCGGCGACCAGCGGCGCCGACGGGACGTTCAGTCTGCCCGCCGACGCCGACGGGGCCCGGCTGCGCCTGCCGGGCTCGAACTTCGCCGCCGCGTACAACGGGATCGACTGGCTCGGGCCCACCCTGGTCACCCCGGCCATCATCGGGAGCTACACCTGGATGTGGGCCGGGTTCGCGATGGTGCTCATCGCGGCGGGGCTCGCGGGCGTGGACCGGAATCTGCTGGAGGCGGCGCGGGTCGACGGCGCCAACGAGTGGCAGGTGTTCCGGCGGGTCACCGTACCGCTCCTCGCCCCCGTGCTGGTCGTCGTGCTCGTCACGCTGATGATCAATGTGATGAAGGTGTTCGACCTCGTCTACATCATCGCCCCGCAGCCCAGCCAGGACGACGCCAACGTCCTCGCCCTCCAGTTGTTCCTGTCGTCGTTCGGCGGGGGCGGCAACTACGGCGTCGGCAGCGCGATCGGCGTCATTCTGCTGCTGCTCGTCCTGCCGGTGATGTTCGTCAATCTGCGTCGACTGAGGAAGGAGCGTCAACGGTGACGGCTGCGGACTCGACCCTCGCCCCAATCCCCGCCCCGCCCGTGCGCGCCAAGCGCTCCTTGGCCGCCCGCGTCGCCAGTGGGACCGCCGGCGGCGTGATGCGGTTCTTCCTCGTCCTCGTCGCGCTCGTCTGGACGGTGCCGACGTTCGGCCTGCTCGTGTCGTCGTTCCGCGACCCGACGGACATCGCCGCCTCCGGGTGGTGGAAGGTGTTCACCGCGCCCGGGCAGCTCACCGCCAAGAGCTACCGGACGCTGCTGGAGAACGACGCGATCACCGGTTCCCTCCTCAACACCGTCTGGATCACGGTCCCGGCGACGCTCCTGGTCGTCCTGCTCGGCGCGATGGCCGGATACGCGTTCGCCTGGATGGACTTCAAGGGGCGCGACGGGTGGTTCCTGGTCGTCGTCGCGCTGCTCGTCGTACCCGTGCAGGTGGCGCTGATCCCGCTCTCCGATCTGTTCGGGAAGATCGGGATCTTCGGCGACATCATCGGGGTGGTGCTGTTCCACGTGGGGTTCGGGCTGCCGTTCGCGATCTTCCTGCTGCGGAACTTCTTCGCGGAGATCCCGCGCGAGCTGCTGGAGGCGGCCCGGCTGGACGGCGCGGGCGAGATCCGGCTGTTCGCGACGGTCGTGCTGCCGCTCGCCGCGCCCGCCATCGCGTCCCTGGGGATCTTCCAGTTCCTGTGGGTGTGGAACGACATGCTGGTCGCGCTGGTGTTCTCCGACTCGCAGTCGCAGCCGCTGACGGTCGCGCTCCAGCAGCAGGTACGGCAGTTCGGCAGCAACATCGAGGTACTGGCGCCGGGCGCGTTCATCTCGATGGTGATTCCGCTGGCCGTGTTCTTCGCGTTCCAGCGGCAGTTCGTGTCGGGGGTGATGGCTGGCGCGGTCAAGTGACCGGATACCGGTCAGGAAATCGGAAGCGGAGGGATACCGGTACCGGTCAAGTAAACGGATAAGCATCCCACTTATGGGGTTACGGGTCCAAACCCCCATGTCCCCCACATGCCGCAATCGGCGTAACCAAGTCACTCCATCGGCCGTTCCCGGGCAGTAGGCCCCGTGCCGACCCACCGACCCATGGATGTGCCTTGCCCAGGTTCAGTGTCATCGTCCCCGCGTACAAGGTTCAGGCGTATCTGCAGGACTGCCTGGAATCGGTGCTCGGCCAGTCGTATCAGGATCTCGAAGTGATCGCCGTCGACGACCACTCGCCCGACGCCTGCGGTGCGCTCGTCGACGAGTTCGCGGCCCGCGACGCCCGGGTGCGCCCCGTGCACCTGCCGGAGAACGGCGGGGTGGGCGGGGCGCGCAACGCGGGGATCGAGCAGGCCACCGGGGACTATCTCGTCTTCGTCGACGGCGACGACACCCTCGCCCCGGACGCGCTGCGGGCGATCGCCGACCGGATCAAGGAGGCGGGCGACCCTGACGTCGTCGTCTACGACCACGCGCAGGCCCTGTGGACCGGCGAGACCGTCCGCAGCCCGTTCCTCCACCAGCTCACCGAGCAGGGTCCCGTCCCCTTCCGCCTCGACGACCGGCCGCTGCTGCTCAAGCTGCCGCTGGTGTCCTGGAACAAGGCGTACAAGCGCGAGTTCGTCGAGCGCGAGGACCTCACCTTCACCCCCGGCGACCACACGGACACCCCCTGGACGGTCGCGGCGATGCTCGCCGCCGAGTCCGTCGCGACCCTGGACCGGGTGTGCGTCCACCACCGCCGGCAGCGCCAGATCCCCGGCGCCCCCGCCGATCACGGGCACTTCGACATCCACGAGCAGTACGAGCGGGTCTTCGCGTTCGTCGACGAGCGCCCCGAACTCGCGCACTGGCGGCCGGTGTTGTTCCGCCGGATGGTCGACCAGCTGATGTCGGTGCTGGCCCGCCCGGACCGGCTGCCGAGCGCCGTCCGGCCTGAGTTCCTGCGCAGGTCCCGGGCCCACTACCGCCGTTACCGCACCCCGGGCGCCTCCGTTCCGCTGCACGCGCGCCTGCGGCATCTCCTCGTCCGGACGGGCAGCTACCGCACGTACCGGGTGGTCCGGCTGGCGTCCGCCCTGCGCCGGCATGCCACCCGTATCGTCAAGTCCTTCGCGCGCGGCGTGCGTTCGGCCGCGCTGCGGCTGCACTACAAGGTCCAGCGGCGGCTGCCGCTGCGCGCTGACCGGGCCGTCTTCACCAGTCATTCGGGGCGCGGGTACGGCTGCAACCCGGGCGCGCTGGAAGCCGCGTTCCGGTCTTTCGTGCCGGGCATGCGGACGGCGTGGGTCGCTCGCCCCGAGTACCACCACACGCTCCCGACGGCGACCGCCCGGGTGCGACCGGGCACCGCGGCCTACTGGACGGCGCTGGCCCGCTCCAAGTACCTGGTGAGCAACACGAGTTGGGACGAACGGTTCGTGAAGCGGGCCGGGCAGACGGTCATCCGGACGCAGGCCGGGACGCCGCTGAAGCGCATGGGTCTCGACCTCCAGGACCGGCCGGCCGCCGCCCGTGACACCGACTTCACCGCGCTCCTCGCGGACGTCGACACCTGGGACCACTGCCTGTCGGCCAACCGCCACTCGACCCTCGTATGGGAGCGGGTCTTCCCCGGCGGATACACCACCCTCGAAACCGGGCAGCCCCGCAACGACGTGTTCCAGCAGGCGACTTCGGCGGACGTGACCCGGCTGCGCGAGTCGCTCGGCATCCCGGAGGGCTCGGTCGCGATCCTGTACGCGCCCACCCACCGCGACTATCTGCGCGGCCCCCGCCTCACCCTCGACCTGGAACGCGTACTGCGCCAACTCGGCCCGCGCTACGTCCTGCTGGCCCGCGCGCACCACCTCTACGACGCCCCGCTGGCGCCCGCTTCCGGCGACCGGCTCATCGACGTGACCGACCATCCCAGCATCGAGTCGCTGTGCCTCGCCTCGGACGCCCTGGTCACCGACTACTCGTCGCTGATGTTCGACTACGCCAACCTGGACCGGCCGATCGTGATCCACGCGGACGACTGGGAGGCGTACGAGGCGGCCCGTGGCACCTACTTCGACCTGCGGGCCTTCCCGCCGGGCGCGATCGCGCGCAGCGAGGACGAGCTGATCGACATCTTCGCGACCGGCCACTGGCGCGGTTCACGCTCCGCGCAGTTGCGGGGAGCGTTCCGCGAGCGGTTCTGTCCGTACGACGACGGGCGGGCCGCCGAGCGGGTCGTGCAGCGACTGGTGCTGGGCGGGACGGCCGGGCAGGCGCCGGTCACTCCGCTCGCCGAGCGCCATCCGGTGCCGTCGGCGGCGGCCACGTTCGCCGCCGCCCCGCTCGCGACCGTGCCTCACCCGCAGACCGGCACCGGCGGCACGCGTGTCCCCAGCGGTTCCTGAGCGGCGTGCCGCCAGTCCCTGAAGTGCGTACCGCCGGGCTCGTGGGCGACTGCTTGATCACCCGATGGCGTGATTACTCGATGACGAGGTCGACCTCGATGTTGCCGCGCGTCGCGTTGGAGTACGGGCAGACCTGGTGGGCCTGCTCGACAAGCTTGCGGCCGGTCTCCGCGTCGACGGTGTCGGGCAGCTCGACGCGGAGGGTGACCTTGAGGGCGAAGCCCTCGCCCTGCTTGCCTATGCCGACCTCGGCGGTCACGGCGGCGTCGCTGACGTCGACCTTGGCACCGCGGCCGACGAGGCCGAGCGCGCTGCCGAAGCAGGCGGCGTAACCGGCGGCGAAGAGCTGCTCGGGGTTCGTGCCGGCACCGTTGCCGCCCAGCTCGACCGGCATGGCGAGCGCGAGGTCGACCTTGCCGTCGGAGCTGACGGCGCGGCCCTCGCGGCCGTGCGTGGCGGTGGCGACTGCGGTGTAGATCGCGTCCATGGAACCCGTCCCTCTCATCGAACTCGGAGTCTGTTGAAGGAGCTCCCTGCGGGGCTCCTTGACGTAGATGAGTAGAGCACACAATTTAATTGTGCACAACTAGATGGCGGGCAAAGAGGTACCCTGGAGACATGTCAGCAACCTCCGCCGAGGACTTCCTCCGTCTCGACCAGCAGATCTGCTTCTCCCTGAACGCGGCGTCGCGCGCCTTCAACGGCGTCTACCGCGTGGTCCTCAAGGACCTCGGGCTCACCTACCCCCAGTACCTGGTGATGCTCGTGCTGTGGGAGCACGGACAACTGCCCGTGAAGAAGCTCGGCGAACACCTGCGTCTCGACTCCGGCACGCTGTCACCGCTGCTCAAGCGGCTGGAGACGGCCGGACTCGTCCGGCGCGAGCGCAGCGCCCGGGACGAGCGGTCGGTGGAGGTGCGGGCGACCGAGCAGGGGCTCGCGCTGCGCGAGCGGGCGCTTCAGGTGCCGCGGCGGATCGTCGCGGCGACCGGTTTCGACGTGGAGGAGATCCGGGCGTTGCGGGCGCGGCTCGATGAGCTCACCAGTGCGCTGGATTCAGCTGCGCTGGACTCCTAGCCCTGAGGTCGGCGGTTTGCCGCTGCGCCGTTGTGGCTGGTCGCGCGGTTCCCCGCGCCCCTGTGGGGCGCGTTCGTAGAGGCGCAGTGTTACGCCTCTCCCCCTCAGTTCCCTCCCCGGCTTGAACTCTCCCTCCACCACCGCCAGTTTGGTTCGGTCGGCCGGGGTGTCCGGGTGCCAGGTCGGGCTCAGGGCGTACGGCTCGGCGACCAGCCAGACACGGTCCAGTTCCGCCAGTCGGCGCCGTAGTGCGGCCGGGTCCGTCTCTACGCCGTACAGGGTGCCGGAGGTGCGGGCGGACTCGGCGAGGGCCACGTCCCGGGTGCCGTGGAAGCCCTTCGGGTACGCCAGTGCCGAGCGCCGTCCGATGGCCGGCAGGAACAGCACCGGGTCGCCGGGGCGCAGTTCCCGGGCCGCCAGCGCGGAGGCGACGGCGAGGTTGTCGCCGCCGCGCTGGGCCATCGAGCGGTCCTGCCGGAGCAGTGGCAGTTGGTGCGCGCAGACGAGGGCCACCGCGAGCACCCCGGCCGCGGTGACGGGCACGCGGGGCAGCCGGGGCACGGCCCGCGCGACGCGGTCGGCCCCGGCGGCGACGAGCAGGGAGGCGCCGGCGAGGGCGTACAGGACGTAACGGGCGTCGTAGAGCGGTGTCCACTGGGAGGCGGTCAGGAGGATCGCGGGCGGCAGGACGAGCAGGGGGAGGGCGACGGCCGGGAGGGTCAGGGCGCCGCCGGGACGCCTGGTCCAGGGGCGGCGCGAAGCGAGGCACATGAGGATCAGACAGGGCGGGAGAACCTCGTCCGTCGGACCGGCGAACTGGCGCAGGAGATACGCCACGCTGTCCGGGCCGGGTGGCCGCAGCCACGCCACCTGCGCCGACTGGGCGTGCGAGAGCAGCGCCAGCGGGAGCAGCGCCAGCACCACGGCGCCGGCCGCGCACAGCCAGCCCGCCCACACCCGGCGGGGGACGCGGGTGAGCGCGAGGGTCACGGCGTGCGCGGGGAGGAGCAGTACGGCGAACTCGTGGAGGACACAGGTGACGGCGAGGACCACTCCGTACGGCACCCAGGTGCGGCCCCCGACCGCCCGGACCAGGAGCAGCGTCGCGCCTGCCACGCCCGCCGCGACCATCGCGTACGACCGGCCCTCCTGGGCGTAGTGGCCGGCCATCGGGTTGATCGCGTACAGCAGACCGGCCCAGAGGCCGACCCGTGGGCGGGCCAGCCGGGCACCGAGGGCCGCGACCAGGCCGGCGGTGGTGGTCGCGGCGAGGACGGACGGAAGCCGCAGGAGGACCTCGCCGGGGTGGAGGGCGAGGACGGGCCGCATGAGCAGGTAGTACAGGCCGTGCACGGCGTCGACCTGGTGCAGCAGCCGCCAGATCTCCGGCACCGTGCGCCGCGCGACCTGGAAGGTGGCCGCCTCGTCACGCCACATGCCACCCCGGTCGAGCCCCCAGCAGCCGATCACCAGCATGACGGTCATCGGGATCACGGGGACCGCGACAGCGGCTGTCTTCTTGTTCATCTCCTTGTTCATCGGCCTGTTGACCACAAGCCTGATTTTGTGCGATTAGACAATGTTTATTGGTGACTGGTGGCAAATTGCCGCGAATGTGGCTTTCACCCGGATTACGATCCCGCCGTGACGAGACCCCACGCCCCCACCGTCCGCCTCCTCACCCTCGCCGCCGGCTGGGCCGCCTCCCGCGCCCTGATGCTGTGGCTGCTGGTCCACGACGACGACATCGCGCTGCTCGGCGGCGGCGGGGTGGGACGCGAGGTGTACCGGCTGTACCTCCGCTGGTACGGCGTCCTCGCGCACGGCACGTTCCCGGCGCACGACAAGCTGTGGCAGTACCCGCCGGGCGCGGGCCCGCTGCTGCTGTCGCCCGCGCTGCTGCCGTCGCTGACGTACTTCCAGGCGTTCGTGGTGCTCACGCTCGTCGCCGACGTCCTGATCCTGCTGGCCCTCACGCGCGCGGGACGGCGTCCGGGCCGCTCCCCGCACGGTGCCTGGTACTGGACGGCGGGCCTGCCCCTGCTCATCCACGTACCGCTCGCCCGCTACGACGTGCAGGTCACGGCGTTCGCCGTCATCTCCCTGTTGACGTTGTCGCGTTCCCCGCGCGCGTGCGGCGCGTTCGCCGCACTGGGCGCCCTGGTGAAGGTCTGGCCCGGACTGGTGCTCCTTGGCATGCCGAAGGGCCGCACGACCCGGTACGCGTGGACGTCCGCGACGATCACGGCGGTTGTCTCGCTGGGGCTCCTGGCGACGGTGTTCAGCAACCCGTTCTCCTTCCTGCGCCAGCAGGGCGGGCGGGGCGTGCAGATCGAGTCGTTCGGCGGCACCATGCTGTCCCTCGCCACGCGCGCCGGGTGGAAGGGGCGCGTGCGCTACCAGTACGGCGCGATGGAGTTCGTCGGCCACTACGTCAAGTACGTGGCCGCGCTGTCCCTCTTCCTGACGGCGGTGGCGTTCGGGCTTCTGCTGCTGTGGCGGGTACGGGCCCGGCACTGGACGGAGGCGACGCCCTTCGACGCCGCGCTGACCGCCGTACTCCTGTTCACCGTCACCAGCCGGGTGATCAGCCCGCAGTACCTGGTCTGGCTGCTCGGGCTGGCCGCCGTCTGCCTGACCTCGCGGCACACCAGCCAGCGTCCGGTGGCCTGGCTGCTGCTGGCGGCGGCAGCGGTCAGCGGCCTCGACTATCCGGTCCTGTACGCCGAGGTCATCCACTGCACCTGGACAGGTGTGGCGGTGATGGTCGGACGCAACGGGCTGCTGGCCGCTGCGGCGATCCTGTCCTTCGTACGACTGTGGCGCTCGGCCCGCCCGGCCATCATTCCGCTTCCGGCCCCGTCCGCCGCACATCCGCTCCCGCAGCGGGAACTTAGTACGCCTTAACGGGAGTTATCTGACAAAGTTCAGTAGACCAACCAACCAACCAACCGACCATTCATCCATCCATCCATCCATCGACCGACCTACCGACCGACCGACCGACCACAGGAGGGGAGCCGCTCATGACCTGGCTGATCACCGGCGGTGCCGGCTACATCGGGGCGCATGTCGTGCGCGCGATGACCGAGGCGGGCGAACGCACTGTGGTTTACGACGACCTGTCCACCGGACTCGCCGACCGCGTGCCGGACGGCGTACCGCTGGTGGTCGGCTCGACCCTGGACGGCGAGCGGACGGCCCGTGCCCTGCGGGACCACGAGGTGACAGGTGTTGTCCATCTGGCCGGGAAGAAGCGGGTGGGCGAGTCGATGGCCCGCCCGCTGTACTACTACCGGGAGAACGTGGAGGGGCTGCGCGTCCTGCTGGCCGCGGTCACGGCGGCCCGCGTCCCGTCGTTCGTGTTCTCGTCCTCGGCGGCGGTGTACGGCATGCCGGACGTGGACCTGGTGACGGAGGACACGCCCTGCGCGCCGATGAACCCGTACGGCGAGACGAAACTCGCGGGCGAGTGGCTGGTCCGCGCGACGGGCCGGGCGACGGGCCTGTCGACGGCGAGCCTGCGCTACTTCAACGTGGCGGGCGCGGCGGCCCCGGAACTGGCGGACACGGGCGCCTTCAACATCATCCCCATGGTCTTCGAACGCCTGACGGCGCATGAGCCGCCGCGTGTCTTCGGCGACGACTACCCGACCCCGGACGGCACCTG
>NZ_LIQQ01000523.1:11098-11558 GCF_001418565.1 Streptomyces graminilatus
CGGGCGACCCGGCGAGGGTCGTGGCCTCGGCCGAGCGCATCGCCACGAGGCTGGGCTGGAAGGCGAAGCACGACGTCCAGGACATGATCACCTCAGCCTGGGAGGGCTGGCTCCACCTGCATCCGGAGGCGGGGACGACGACTCCCTAGTCCACCCGGGCCGACTTCACCGGCGCGATGTCATCCGGCGCCCCTCACCCGACGCGAGTGCGCCCGGCCCGAGCGCGTCCGGCCCGAGTGCCTCCGGCCCGAGCGCGCCCCGCCCAGCCCGAGTGCGTCCGGCCCGAGTGCGTCCGGCGCGAGTGCGTCCGGCCCGAGCCCTCACCGCCTGAGTGCCTCCGGCCCCAGTGCGCCCGGCCCAAGCCCACCCCGTCCGAGTGGGCCACCCAAGCCGCACCCTGCCCGCCCGAGTGCGTCCGGCCTGAGTGCACCCCGCCTGAGCCCGCTCGGCCCCAATGCAC
>NZ_LIQQ01000524.1 GCF_001418565.1 Streptomyces graminilatus
GTCGGGTACGCGGCGGGCCGCCCCCGGCGCGGCCCGCCGCGTACCCGACGAGGAACGTCGTCAGGGGTGCGGCCGGCCTGGCCACCCCGTGCGCGGCGTCACGGGCGAGGTCCAGGAGGAGGTGGGTGTCGACGTCCAGGTCGACGCCCAGTTCGTCCTTGGCTGCGGAAATCCATTCGTCCAACACGTGCCCATGCTCCCTGATGCGTGCTCTGGCGGCGGCGATGTCGTCCCAGGTGTCGCAGTCGAAGGACGCGACGGGGTCGGACACCCGGGTGAGTTCGAGCGCGGCCGTCAGCCGGCGCAGCGGCAGGCCGGTGAGGCCGCCGTGTTCGAGGGCGAGCGCGTCCAGCTCCCGGCGCAGCGCGGACGCCCGGTACACGGCCACGAGCGGCTGGTCCCGGCCGCCGGAGTCGGTGAGCAGCGCGCCCTCGGCGCCGCTCGTCCGCAGCGCGTCGAGGAGCCGCCGTACCGTGGTCGGTGCGAGGAACGGAAGGTCGGCGGAGAGTACGATCACCCGCTCGGCGCCGGTGTGCCGCAGACCCGCGTCGAGCGCGGCGACGGGTCCGCCGCCCTGCGGGTCCTCGTGGGCCCAGGTGACGGGCCGTGCGGTGGGCCGGGGAGCGGCCACGACCACGGTGGTGCCGGCGTCGGCGCAGGCGGCGAGCACCCGGTCGAGCAGCGGGCGCCCGCCCACCCGGACACCGGGCTTGTCGGCGCCGCCGAGCCGCCGGGCGGCCCCGCCCGCGAGCACGACGGCGTCGTAACCGTCGGCGCCGGGGGTCCCTGGGGGCTGGGGCTCGTAGGCGGTCACCCTCCGAGTATGCGGGCCGCCCGGCGGGCACGGGGAACGCGGGGTGCCACCCCGGTCACAGCGTGCGCAGCAGCACCGCCGGCTGTTCGACGCAGTCCGCCACATAGCGCAGGAAACCGCCCGCCGTACCGCCGTCGCACACCCGGTGGTCGAAGGTGAACGACAGTTGGACGACCTGGCGCACCGCGAGTCCGCCCTCGTGCACCCATGGCTTGGGGACGATCCGGCCGACGCCGAGCATGGCCGCCTCGGGGTGGTTGAGGATCGGCGTGGAGCCGTCGACACCGAACACGCCGTAGTTGTTCAGCGTGAACGTCCCGCCGGTGAGTTCCGCGGGTGTGAGGGCGCCGGTGCGGGCCGCCTCGGTCAGCCGGGCGATCTCCGCGCTGAGCGCCCCGGTGTTCCTGGTGTGGGCGTCCCGTACGACGGGGACGACGAGCCCGCGTTCGGTCTGGGCGGCGAAGCCGAGGTGGACCCGGTCGAGCCGGACGATCTCCCTGGCCGCCGGGTCGACCGTGGAGTTCAGCTCGGGGTACCGGGTGAGGGCGGCTGTGCAGATCCGGGCGAGCAGGGCGAGGAGGGAGATCTTCGGACCGCCGCCCGCGTTCATCGACGCACGCGCGCGCATCAGTTCCGTCGCGTCGGCGTCCACCCAGCAGGTCGCGTCCGGGATCTCGCGCCGACTGCGGGAGAGCTTGTCGGCGACGGCACCGCGAATGCCCTTGAGGGGGACGCGCGTGCCCTCGATGGTGGCGGAGGTGGAGGTGGGCTGCGCGACGGACGCCGGAACCTCGGCCGGGGTCGAGGCCGGAGCCGACGGCCCGGGGCGCGTGGCGCCCGCGCGCAGGGCGAGTTCGACATCGGCGCGCAGGATCAGTCCGTTGGGTCCCGAACCCGCCAGCTCCCGCAGATCCAGGCCGTTCTCGCGGGCGAGCCTGCGCACGAGCGGCGAGATGACCGGCACGGAACCGTCCACCCGGGCCGGGGCAGAGGCCTGTGCGGCGGTGTCCTTGACGGCCGCCGTGTCCTTGGGGGCGGCCGGTGCTGCCGGCGGTGTCTGGTCCCGCCGTACTCTGCGGCGCCGGGCGGGCGCCTCGGACGTGCCGTAGCCCACGAGGACGTTCCCGGAGCCCTCGGCCGTGTCACCGGCGGCGTCGGTGTCGGCCGGTGTCCCGACGGCCACCGTCACCAGGGGGGAGCCGACGGGGAGTTCGGTGCCCTCCTCGCCGAAGCGGGCGGTGACGACACCGCCGTACGGACACGGGACGTCGACCATCGCCTTGGCCGTCTCGACCTCGACGACCGGCTGGTCGACGGCGACGACCTCGCCGACCTCGACGAGCCAGCGCACGATCAGCGCCTCGGTGAGTCCCTCGCCGAGGTCGGGGAGCCTGAACTCCAGTACCTGCGCCATCAGCGTTCCGCCTCCCACTGCAGCCGTCCCACGGCGTCCAGTACACGGTCGACACCGGGCAGGTGGTGCCGCTCCAGCATCGGCGGCGGGTACGGGATGTCCAGCCCGGCGACGCGCAGCACCGGCGCCTCCAGGTGGTGGAAGCAGCGCTCCGTGACGCGGGCCGCGATCTCCCCGCCCGGGCCGCCGAAACCGCCCGACTCGTGCACGACGAGGGCCCGCCCGGTGCGCCGTACCGAGGCGCACACCGTCTCGTCGTCGAACGGGACCAGGGACCGCAGGTCGACGACCTCCAGGTCCCAGCCCTCCGCCTCGGCCGCCCGCGCCGCCTCCAGGCAGACGGGCAGGGACGGCCCGTACGTGATCAGCGTGGCGCTGCGGCCCGGGCGCCGCACCACCGCGCGTCCGATCGGTTCAACGGCCGGCGGCTCGTCCGGGTTCCAGGAGTCCTTCGACCAGTAGAGGCGCTTTGGCTCCAGGAAGACCACAGGGTCGTCGGAGGCGATGGCGGCCCGCAGCAGACCGTAGGCGTCGGCGACCGTGGCGGGCGTGACGACCTGGAGTCCAGGGGTCGCCATGTAGTACGCCTCGGAGGAGTCGCTGTGGTGTTCGACGCCGCCGATGCCACCGCCATAGGGCACCCGGACGGTGATCGGCAGGGGCATCGACCCGCGGGTGCGGTTGCGCATCCGGGAGACGTGCGAGATCAACTGCTCGAACGCGGGATAGGCGAACGCGTCGAACTGCATCTCGACGACCGGGCGCAGACCGTACATGGCCATGCCGACGGCCGCCCCGAGGATGCCCGCCTCGGCGAGCGGGGTGTCCGTGCAGCGGTCCTCGCCGAACTCCTTGGCGAGCCCGTCGGTGACCCGGAAGACCCCGCCGAGGGTGCCCACGTCCTCACCCAGGACGTGCACGGTGGGGTCGGCGGCCATCGCGTCGCGCATCGCGCGTGTGAGGGCCTGCGCCATGGTGGCGGGTTTGACGGCGACAGTGGTCATCGGTGCGACTCCTCCGCCTCGGCGTCGAGTTCGGCCCGCAACTGGGCCCGCTGCTCGCGAAGCTGCGGGGTGGGCTCGGCGTACACCTGGGCGAACAGGTCCATGGGGTCGAGCGCCGGGTCCTGGTTCATGCGGGCGCGCAGGTCGGCGGCGAGCGCCTCGGCGTCGTCGCGCGCGGCCCGGATGCCGTCCTCGTCGAGCAGTCCGCGCGCGGTGAGCTCCTGTTCCAGGAGGTCGATCGGGTCGTGCGCGCGCCAGGCGGCGACCTCGGAGTCGGCCCGGTAGCGCTTGTCGTCGTCGGCGTTGGTGTGCGCCTCCACGCGGTAGGTCACCGCCTCGACGAGCGTGGGACCGCCACCCGCGCGCGCGTGGCGCACGGCTTCGCTCAGCACCTCGTACATGGCGACCGCGTCGTTGCCGTCGACCAGGCGGCCCGGCATCCCGTAGCCGACGGCCTTGTGGGCCAGCGACGGGGCTGCGGTCTGCTTGGCGAGGGGCACGGAGATCGCGAAGCCGTTGTTCTGGACCAGGAAGACGACCGGCGCCTGCCACACGGCCGCGAAGTTCAGCGCCTCGTGGAAGTCGCCCTCGCTGGTGCCGCCGTCACCGACCATGGCCAGCGCGACGACGTCGTCCCCCTTGAGGCGGGCGGCGTGCGCGAGCCCGACGGCGTGCGGCAACTGCGTCGCGAGCGGGGTGCACAGCGGCGCCACCCGGTGCTCCCGCGGGTTGTACCCGGTGTGCCAGTCGCCGCGCAGCAGCGTCAGCGCCTGTACGGGGTCCACGCCCCGGGCGACCACGGCGAGCGTGTCCCGGTAGCTGGGGAAGAGCCAGTCGCGGTCCTCCAGGACGAGCGCGGCGGCCACCTCGCAGGCCTCCTGGCCGACGCTGGAGGGGTACACGGCGAGCCGGCCCTGCTTGGTGAGAGCGGTGGCCTGCGCGTTGTACCGGCGCCCGCGCACCAGTTGCGCGTACAGCCGGCGCAGCAGCCCGGGGTCCGCCTGCGCGGCCGCCCCGGTGCCGAGGACGCGGTACGGAGCCGCGTCGGGCAGCAGCGGCGCGGGGTCGGTACGGGGCTGCCAGGCGGGCGGCGGGGTGGGCCGGTAAGCGCCCCGCTCCTCCATGACCGTCATGACGGCACCTCCTCGTGGGAGACGGCTCCGGGCGCGCCACGGATGTGACTCGCCTCACCTACCGATTGTTCGGTCGTCGGCACATTTTGGCTACAGGCACCTCCAGGCTGTGGACAAACGGTTCTCCACAGCCTGAGATGGACGCAGTACGTCCATGACAGGGAGGCGGGGGGACATGTCACCTGAACAAATGGCCGAAAGTCCCGAAGGGGGCGCCGCCCTGCCGCCCCCGCGCCCGCTGGACGCCATCGATCAGGACATCCTGAAGATGCTCCAGGCGGACGGCCGCGCCTCGATCCGTTCCGTGGCCGAACGCGTGCACGTCTCGCGGGCCAACGCATACGCGCGCATCAACCGTCTCATCGAGGACGGCGTGATCCGCGGTTTCGGCGCCCGTGTGGACCACGAACGCGCCGGGCAGGGCACCTCGGCCTACATCACCCTGAAGATCGTCCAGAACTCCTGGCGCACGGTCCGCGAGCAGTTGCGGCAGCTCCCCGGGGCAGACCACATCGCCCTGGTGGGCGGCGACTTCGACGTGCTCCTGCTGGTCCACACCCCCGACAACAAGGCGCTGCGCGAGCTGGTGCTGACACGTCTCCAGGCGATCCCGGAGGTGCTCAGCACGCGCACGCTGCTGGTGTTCGAGGCGGAGGACCTGGAACCACAGGCCTGAGTCACTCCTCCAGGGTGGCCGGTTCCGGCTTGCGCAGCCCTCCGAAGACCAGCCGCACCACCGCGTCGGAGACCTCCCGCTCGCCCATGCCGCGCCCGTCGGGCCGGTACCACTCCACCACCGAGTTGATCATCCCGAAGACGAGCCGCGTCGCGAGCCGCACCTCCACGTCACCGCGTATGTCCCCCTCGGCGGCCGCCGCCTTGAGCAGGTCGGCGACCCGGTGGTCGAAGTCCCGGCGCCGGTCCAGGGCACGGCGCTCGGTGTCGGTGTTGCCGCGCACCCGCAGCAGCAGCGTCACATACGGCAGTTCGGCGATGAGCACCTCGACCATGCGCCGTACGACGTACTCCAGCCGCCCGGCGGCGGGCCCCACGCACGCGTGCTCCTCGTCGAGGATCCCGAAGAGCCCGTCCAGGGCCCGGTCGACGGCCAGGCGCAGCAGCTCCTCCTTGCCGGTGACGTGGTGGTAGATCGACGACTTGGAGATGCCCGCGGCCCTGGAGAGGTGCTCCATGGAGGTGCCGTCGTAGCCGCGCTCGTTGAACACCTGGACGGCGACCTGGAGCAGGGTGCTCGGGGTGTACGTGTCGCGCTTGGCGGTGCTCATGGGGTGCCCTCCCGCTTGTCGGTGGCGTACGCGTGGCGGTAGAGGGCGAGGGACGGCGCGTACCGTCCGCTCGGGTCGCGCTGGTGGAGTTCGTCGAGGATCTCGTGCGCCCAGCTCCGGCCGAGCCTGCGGCTCCATTCGAACGGCCCGAGCGGGTAGTTGACCCCGAGGCGCATCGCCGTGTCGACGTCCTCCTCGGTGGCGACGCCCTTGGCGACGGCGTCGTGCGCGAGGTCGACGATCCGGGCCACCGTACGGGCGACGATCATGCCGGGGGTGTCCCCGAGGACGCTGACGTCCTTGCCGAGCGCCTGGAAGAGACCGATGGCCTCGGAGAGGGTCTGCGGCTGGGTGTCCTGGGAGGCGGACAGGGCGATCCGGGTGGCCCGCCGGTAGTCGAGGGCGAGGTCGAAGTAGACGACGTCACGGAACTCGACGCTGGTCTGCCCGTCGGCGAGGACCAGCTGGCCGCCGCCGGGCAGCACCAGCCGGGTGCCGTGGTCCTCCTCGTCCTCACGGACGGGAACGCCCGCCTCACGGATCAGCGCGAGGAGGTCGGACGCGGGGCCCAGGTCGCCCTCGGCGACGACGTACGCGGGCGCCTGGGCCTGTTCCGCGGTGTGCGGTTCGGCACGCTCGGCGTCGTCCCCGTAGTCGTACCAGCCCTGTCCGGTCTTGCGGCCCAGCCGGCCCGACTCGACGAGCCGCCGCTGGGCGAGCGAGGGCGTGAACCGCACGTCCTGGAAGAAGGCCTGCCACACGGAGTGGGTGACGGCCTCGTTGACGTCCTGCCCGATCAGGTCGGTCAGTTCGAACGCGCCCATCCTGAACCCGCCGCACTCGCGCAGCACCGCGTCGATGGTGGCGGGGTCGGCGGACTGGGCCTCGTACGCCGCGAAGGCCTCCGCGTAGAAGGGCCGGGCGAGGCGGTTGACGATGAAGCCGGGGGTGTCGGCGCAGGCGACCGGGGTCTTGCCCCAGGCGCGGGCCATCTCGTACGCGCGCGTGGCCGACGTGACGTCGGTGGCGAACCCGGAGACGACCTCCACGAGGGGCAGCAGCGGCGCCGGGTTGAAGAAGTGCAGCCCCACGAACCGACCGGGATTGCGCAGTACGCCCCCGATGGCGGTGACGGACAGGGAGGAGGTGTTGGTGGCGAGCAGACAGTCGTCGTCGACCACCGCCTCCAGGTCGCGCAGCAGCTTCTGCTTCACGTCGAGCCGTTCGAGGACGGCCTCGACGACGAGGGAGCAGTCGGCGAGTTCGGCGAGGCTTTTGGCGGCGTGCAGCCGGGACCGGGCGGCGTCCCGGTCGGCCGCCGTCATCCGGTCCTTCTCGACCAGACGGTCGAGACGACCGCCGATCGCGTCGGCGGCGGCCTGGGCCCTCCCCGGCATGGAATCGAACAGTCGTACGTCATGACCGGCGACCAACGCGACCTGGGCGATGCCCTGGCCCATCGTGCCGGTGCCGACGACGGCCACGGGGCTGCTGAGGTCGAGTGCAGTCATGTGCGCGATCCTCCCGCACGACGTTGTCCACAGATGCGGCGGACCCCCTTGTCCCGACCGATCGTTCGGTTACTCTAACTCTGTCGTGCCTTTTCTGCCCAGGTCATGTCCCTGTTCATGCACCTGTTCATGCGCTGGGTCACGCCCCAGGTCATGAGCTCAACGAAGTGCTCTTGAGACGAGGAGTTGGTCCCTGATGGCCGCCGAACTCACCGCGCACCAGCTGATCGCCCAGCACCGGCCCACCCTCGACCAGGCGCTGGAAGCGATCCGCACGCGCGCGTACTGGTCCCCGCACCCCGAACACCCCAAGGCGTACGGGGCGGACGGCAGCCTGGACATGGCAGCCGGCAAGGCCGCCTTCGACGCCGTCCTCGACACCCGCCTCGACCTCGGCCAGCCCGGCACGGACGACTGGGTCGGCGACGAGGTGTCCCCGTACGGCATCCGTCTCGGCGTCACCTACCCGCACGCGGACGCCGACGTGCTGCTGCCCGCCATGAAGGCCGGCCAGGGCGCCTGGCGCGACGCGGGCGCCGAGGTCCGCGCGATGGTCTGCCTGGAGATCCTCAAGCGGATCAGCGGCCGGACGCACGAGTTCGCGCACGCGGTCATGCACACCAGCGGCCAGGCCTTCATGATGGCGTTCCAGGCGGGCGGCCCGCACGCCCAGGACCGCGGCCTGGAGGCGGTGGCGTACGCGTACGCGGAGCAGGTCCGCACCCCCGGCACGGCGGAGTGGAGCAAGCCCCAGGGCAAGCGCGACCCGCTGGCCCTCACCAAGGAGTTCACACCGGTCCCGCGCGGCATCTCGCTCCTGATCGGCTGCAACACCTTCCCCACATGGAACGGCTACCCGGGCCTGTTCGCGTCCCTGGCCACCGGGAACGCGGTCCTCGTGAAGCCCCACCCGCGCGCGGTACTGCCGCTCGCGCTGACGGTCGGCATCGCGCGCGAGGTCCTGGCGGAGGCCGGCTTCGACCCGAACCTGGTGGCGCTGGCCGCCGAGCGCCCCGGCGAGGGCATCGCGAAGACCCTGGCGACCCGCCCGGAGATCCGGATCGTCGACTACACGGGCTCGACGTCGTTCGGCGACTGGCTGGAGGCCAACGCCCGCCAGGCGCAGGTCTACACGGAGAAGGCCGGCGTCAACACGGTGATCGTGGAGTCGACCGACGACTACAAGGGCATGCTGTCGAACCTGGCCTTCGCGCTCTCCCTCTACAGCGGCCAGATGTGCACCACCCCGCAGAACCTCCTGATCCCCCGCGACGGCATCCGCACGGAGGACGGCCACAAGTCGTACGACGAGGTGGTCACCGGCCTCGCCGCGGCCGTCGGCGGGCTCCTGGGCGACGACGCGCGCGCGAACGGGCTGCTGGGCGCGATCGTCAACCCCGACGTCAAGGCACGCCTGGAGGCGGCGGCCGGGCTCGGCGAGGTCGCCCTGGCCTCACGGGAGATCGTGAACCCCGACTTCCCCGACGCGGTGGTCCGTACACCCGTCATCGTGAAGCTCGACGGCACACGGAAATCCTGGGACGAGGCGGACTCCGAGGCCGCCTACATGAACGAGTGCTTCGGGCCGGTCTCCTTCGCCGTCGCGGTCGACTCGGCGGCGGACGCGGTGGACCTGCTGCGGCGGACGATCCGCGACAAGGGCGCCATGACGGTCGGCGCGTACACAACCGACCCGGAGTTCGAACGGGCCGTCGAGGAGGCCTGCCTGGAGGAGTGCGCCCAGCTGTCGCTGAACCTGACCGGCGGGGTGTACGTCAACCAGACGGCCGCCTTCTCCGACTTCCACGGCTCGGGCGGCAACCCGGCGGCGAACGCGGCACTGTGCGACGGCGCGTTCGTGGCCAACCGGTTCCGGGTGGTGGAGGTCCGCCGCCAGGCCTGACCCCTACAGGGCGCCTGGACGGGGCCCAGAAGTGGCCTGGAAGGCGGGCCCGCCGGTGATGCTCCAGTGGTACAGCGTCATGGCCACACTGGTCGCCAGGTTGTAGCTGGAGACCTGGGGGCGCATCGGGAGGGACACCAGACCGTCGGCACGCGCGCGCAGCTCGGGCGACAGCCCGCTGCGTTCGGAGCCGAAGGCGAGCACGGCGTCGTCCGGGAGCCTCAGCCCCCGGATGTCGTCGCCCTCCGGGTCGAGCGCGAACACCGGCCCGGACGGCAGCCCGTCCACCGTCAGCCGCTCCACGGCGGTCGCGAAGTGCAGCCCCGCCCCACCGCGCACGACGGTGGGGTGCCACGGGTCGAGCGTGCCGGTGGTGACGACCCCGGTCGCACCGAATCCGGCCGCGAGCCGGATCACCGCCCCCGCGTTGCCGAGATTGCGCGGGTCGTCCAGGACGACGACGGGCGCGGTGCGCGGTGCGCGCGCCAGCGCCGCCAGATTGGCCTCGCGCGAGGGCCGTACGGCCAGGGCGGCCACCGCGGTGGGGTGCGCGCGCGGCACCAGGGACGCGTACGCCGTCTCCGGGACCTCGGTCAGGAGCCCGTCCAGGACGTCCCGTACGTCCGGAGCCAGCTCGTCGGCGAGATCCAGCGCGGCCCGCCGTCCGGTGGTCACCGCGACCGGGATCCGGGCTCCGAAGCGGACGGCGTGCTTGAGGGCGTGGAAGCCGTCGAGCAGGACACAGCCGCCCGCGAGCCGGTGCCACTCGCCCACCACGTCCGTTGCCGACACCATGCCGTCTGTCGCCGATCCCGTCACCGCGTCCGTCATGCCGTGAAGCCTACGTGCGGGGCTCTGCCGTCCTGTCCGCCGGAACCGTCCCGTCCGCCGGATCACCGGCCGTCCCACCTGCCGTCCCACCTGCCGTCTCACGGACCTGCTCGTCCGGCCCGGTGCCGCCGCTCCTCCGCGTCCTTCGCAGCCGTGCGAGCAGACGCACACGCGCGCGTGCCGCCCCGTCGCCGAGGCGGAGCAGGAAGGAGGTCGGCAGGAACACGGCGTCCGCGGCGATCATCGAGAGGGAGAAGAAGGGCAGTCCGAGGACGACGGCGATCACGGCGTGCTCGGTCATCATCACGGCCAGCAGGACGTTCTTGACCCGCCGGTTGAAGAGCGTGAAGGGGAAGGCGACCTGCGCGACGACCGTCCCGTACGTCACCAGTGTCACCAGCGTCCCGCTCGACGACATCAGGTCGGAGAGCGCGGGCCACGGGGAGAAGTAGTCGAGGTGGAGCGGGTAGTAGACGGCGGTGCCGTCCTGCCAGCGCGAACCCTGGATCTTGTACCAGCCGGCCGTCGCGTAGATCAGACAGGCCTCGGCCATGATCACGAAGAGGGCCGCGTTGTGCACGACGTTGCCGACGATGTCGAGGAGCATCCGGAGCTGACCACTCCCACGGCGCGCCACGACCCACCACACACCCAGCGCCAGCCACATGCCCCAGAGGATCGACGGAGCCAGCGGGTCGCCGTCGAGCCTCCCGGCCGCGAGACCGCCCAGCAGGAACACCCCCAGGACGCCCCAGAGCACGGGTCCCACGCGGTCGGGGGCGGGTTCGCCGTCGAGAGTCACGCGCGCGCGTGCCCGCCGCGCCCGCCGGGCGTCCAGGGACCACACCTGGCCGCAGCGCGTGAACACCAGGTAGATGGACATCAGGTGCAGGACGTTGTCGCCGCCGTCGCCCACGAAGATGCTGCGGTTCTGGAGCGAGAGCACGCCGACCATGAAGAGCACGGACAGGGTCCGGGTCCGCCAGCCGAGCAGAAGGAGCAGGCTGGCCAGCACCGCGAACAGGTAGACGAACTCGAACCAGAACTGGCCGCCGGACCACATCAGCACCGTGAAGGCGCCGTTGTCCGCGATGAGCTGCTGGCCGAGATGCCAGCTCCAGGGGCCGTCGGGCCCGTACAGCTCCTGCCGGTGCGGGAACTCGCGCAGCAGGAACAGCAGCCAGGTCGCCGAGAAGCCGATCCGCACGACGGCGGCCTGGTAGGGGCCGAGGGCGCTCTCGGTGACGCGGCCGATGCCGTTCGAGACCGACCGGGAGAGCGAGCCGAGGGCCGCGGGAAGGCGACTCATGAGCCGTCCCCCTTCGTCACTTGGGCGCTGCCCGCTGTCTCGGCCGCTATGTCGTCCGGGACGAACCACCAGGGCATCACGCGGTACGCGGGCGTCTCGGACACCTGTTCCTGGCTCCACTCCGGCGGTCGGACGTTCGTACTGCGGGAGCGGACCTGGACACGGTCGATGGTGCCGCCGGGTCCGGCCGCGTCCTCGCGTTCGAGACGCGGCACGACGATGCGGGTCAGGTACTGCTCGGCGAGGGCACCGCGCAGGCCCGAGGGACGGTTCTGGGCGTCGTGGGAGCCGATGAGGAAGTCCCAGGCCCGGCGCAGCTCGTTCTGCTGGGTGTGACTCGGTACCGGATTGCCGTCGATGGCCTCGCCGTCCAGCGCGGACAGGTCGTACCAGCCGGTGGTCCGGGCCTGGCCGTCCGCGGTGCGGACATCCGCGCGGGCCTCGACGGCGACGTTCTGCTGCAGCGGGTTGGGGGCGAAGAGCTTCCAGTTCTGTTCGAACTCCGGGTAGATCCAGTCGTCGATCGTCCGGGCGTGCTCCTTGGTGATCGTGTTCGAGGGCGCGATGTGCAGAAAGACGAGCCCGAGATGAACGCACGCGGCCACGGCGACGACCGCGACGGCGAGGGCGGCGCCCATCTGGTACGGGAGGGAGAGGGCGGCCAGTGCCGGGCGGGGCGCTTCCCCCGGGGCGGCGGAGCCCTCGGCCTCGCCGGCCCCGGCGGGCTCGTCGCGCCCGTGCCCGGCGTCCGGGCCTGCCTCGTTCGCGTCCATTCCGCCCCGTCTCCCGATACCCGGTCCGGCCGCGCCCACGGCGTCCGCACCGGCACGGTACTCAGAGCCACCCGCCCCGCGCAGCCCTCTTCGCACACCTGCACGACCAAATGAGCACCGCCCGGGAGGCCGGACCCGGAAGTTGTCCACAGCCGTTGCCCACAGCCGTTGACACCCTACGGCCCGCCACCGGACCATCGACTCGGACAACCCGCACAGACCGAACGATCGGTCGCCACCACCGCACCCCTCCCCCGATCCCGCCCGTTCCCTTCTTCTAGAACCTGTTCTATCTTGACGCCCCGTCAGATCACCCGCCCCGGGCCGAGAGGACAGCACATGGACTTCAGGTTCAGTGAGGAACAGCAGGCGGCGGCCGAGGCGGCCCGGGCGGTGTTCGGCGGGGTCGCGCCGGACGCGGTGCCCAGCCCGTCACTCGTCCCCGGTGCCGTAGCGGACGACTTCGACCGGGCCCTGTGGGAACGGCTCGCCGCAGCGGACCTGCTGAGCCTGCTGCTCGACGAGGAGTACGGCGGAGCCGGCCTCGACGCCATCGCCCTGTGCCTCGTACTGCGCGAGTCCTCGCAGGTCCTGGCAAGGGTGCCCCTGCTGGAGAACTGCGCCGCCGCCGCAGCCGTACAGGCGTACGGGGACGGGGAGCTGCGGGACGAGGTGCTGCGCCGGACCGGGACCGGCGAACTGGTGCTCACCGTCGCCGCGCACGGCCGGACCGGCCACGACCCCGCCGAACTCGCCGTCACCGCCGGCCGGGACGGCGACTTCTGGGTCCTCGACGGAGTCCAGACCGCGATCCCCTGGGCGCACAACGCCGACTTCGTCCTCGTCCCCGCCCGCACCAGCGCCGACCGCACCGTCGTCGCCCTTGTCCCCCGCCTTGGCGACGGCGTCCCGCTCGACGGTGTCGCCCTCGCCGAGCAGATATCCACCGCCGGTGAGCGACTCGGCGAACTGCGCCTGGACTCCGTGCGGTTGCCGGACCGGTACGTCCTGGACGCCGACGGCGCCTGGCCGTATCTGCGCGATCTGCTGACCGTCGGGACCTGCGCGCTCGCGCTCGGACTGGGTACCGCCGTACTGGGCATGACCAGCGACTACACCAGCAAGCGGGTGCAGTTCGGACACCCGCTGGCCACCTTCCAGGCCGTCGCCGTGCAGGCCGCCGACCGGTACATCGACCTGCGCGCGATGGAGGCAACCCTGTGGCAGGCGGCCTGGCGGGCCGGCACGGGGGCGCAGGCCGCGCTGCCCGTCTCCGGGGATGTCGCCGTCGCCAAGATCTGGGCCTCGGAAGGGGTACGAAGGGTCGTGCAGACCGCGCAGCACCTGCACGGCGGTTTCGGCGCCGACACCGACTATCCGCTGCACCGGTACCACGCCTGGGCCAAGTACCTGGAACTGTCCCTCGGCCCGGCGGCGGCCCACGAGGAGGCACTGGGCGACCTACTAGCGGCACACCAACTGGGCTGAGGCAGCCGCAGCCCGTCAGACACCCGGCACCCGGCACCCAGGCTGGATCAGAACAGATGGGAACAGATGGGAAAAGATCAGGCCACGAAGCCCGGCGCGCCCCCGTCGGTGACGACCGGGCGGCCCGCCGCCTCCCACACCTGCATACCGCCGCCCACGTTCACGGCGTCGATGCCCTGCTGGACCAGGTAGTTCGTCACCTGGGCCGACCGGCCACCGGAACGGCAGATCACATTGACCCGCCCGTCCTGCGGCGCCGCCTCGGTCAGCTCGCCGTAGCGGGAGACGAACTCGCTCATCGGGATGTGCAACGCCCCCTCGGCGTGCCCCGCCTGCCACTCGTCATCCTCACGGACGTCCAGCAGGAAGTCGCCGTCCTTGAGGTCCGTGACCTCGACCGTGGGCACACCAGATCCGAAACTCATGCCCCCGACGATACCCAGGTCACCGGCCGAGCAGTTCGGCGAGTTCCGCCTCGCGCCGCTCGACCTGGGCCAGCAGCTGCTCGGCGATCTCCTCCAGGAGACGGTCCGGGTCGTCCGGAGCGAGCTTCAGCATCGCTCCGATCGCCCCCTCCTCCAGCTCACGGGCGACCAGCGTGAGCAGCTCCTTGCGCTGGGACAGCCATTCGAGACGGGCGTAGAGCTCCTCGCTGTGGCTGGGCCGCCACTCGGCGGGCGCCGGACCGGCCGCCCACTCCTCGGCCAGCTCCCGCAGCAGCGGCTCGTCGCCCCGCCCGTAGGCGCTGTTGACCCGGGAGATGAACTCGTCGCGCCGCGCCCGCTCCGCCTCGTCCTGCGCCAGGTCCGGATGGGCCTTGCGGACCAGTTCGCGGTAGAGCTTGCGGGCCTCGTCGCTCGGGCGGACCCGCTGCGGGGGCCGTACCGGCTGCTCGGTGAGCATCGCCACCGCCTCCGGGAACAGCCCCTCCGAGTCCATCCAGCCGTGGAACAGCTCCTCGACACCGGGCATCGGCATGACCCGCGCCCGCGCCTCCTGCGCCGCCCGTACGTCCTCGGGGTCGCCGGTGCGGGCGGCCTTCGCCTCGGCGATCTCGGCGTCCAGCTCGTCGAGGCGCGAGTACATCGGGCCGAGCTTCTGGTGGTGCAGCCGGGAGAAGTTCTCGACCTCGATACGGAAGGTCTCGACGGCGATCTCGTACTCGATGAGCGCCTGCTCGGCCACCCGAACGGCCCGCTCCAGCCGCTCCTCGGGCCGGGGAGCCTCGGCTCCGCCCTCCTGACCGGCCGAGCCGGAGGAAGCCCGCGCGTCAGGGCGCTCCCCCGGCCCGTCGGCTTCGGGCACGGACGAGGACTGGTCAGCTTCCGGGGTCGTCACCCGCCCAAGCGTAGGCCACGGCTCACGCACCCACGGAGGGTCACCGAAGAGACCCCCGCAGGGCCCCCGGGGGTGACCCTCCGTGGGTGCGTGAGCAGTGGCCTACGC
>NZ_LIQQ01000525.1 GCF_001418565.1 Streptomyces graminilatus
GCGGCTGGGCGGGGTGGACGGGCGCGGGGGCTGCGCGGCCGGCCTGCGGCTGGGCGGGGTGGACGGGCGCGCAGCGCCCTTCAGGGGCGCGGGGAACTGCGCGACCAGCCACGACGTGCCCGCAGGGACCCACCGGCCCGATCAAGGGGCGCGAGGAACCGCGCGACCAGCCCCCACCCGGCCCGCGGCCGAACCACCAGGGCCAGGCCGGCCTTTCAGAGGCGCGAGGAACCGCGCGACCAGGCCCCCACCCGGCCGCGGCTACGGGAGTTCGGAGACCTTGCCGTCCGCTACCTCGAAGCGGCGCGTCACGTGTACCGCGTCCAGCATTCTGCGGTCGTGGGTCACCAGCAGCAGCGTGCCCTCGTACGAGTCGAGGGCCTGTTCCAGTTGTTCGATGGCCGGGAGGTCGAGGTGGTTGGTCGGTTCGTCCAGGACCAGGAGGTTCACTCCTCGCCCCTGGAGCAGCGCCAGCGCTGATCGTGTGCGTTCGCCGGGGGAGAGAGTCGCCGCCGGTCGCAGGACGTGCTCCGCCTTGAGGCCGAACTTGGCCAGCAGGGTGCGGACCTCCGCCGGTTCCGTGTCGGGGACAGCCGCACAGAACGCGTCCAGCAGCGACTCGGAGCCGAGGAAGAGCCTGCGGGCCTGGTCCACCTCACCGACCACCACCCCCGAGCCGAGCGCGGCGTGCCCCGCGTCCAGCGGGACCCGGCCCAGCAGGGCGCCCAGCAGCGTCGACTTGCCCGCGCCGTTCGCGCCCGTGACCGCGATACGGTCCGCCCAGTCGATCTGTACGGTCACCGGACCGAGCGTGAAGCCCGCGCGGCGCACCTCCGCGTCCCGCAGGGTCGCGACCACCGAGCCGGAGCGCGGGGCCGCCGCGATCTCCATGCGCAGCTCCCACTCCTTGCGCGGCTCCTCGACCACGTCCAGGCGTTCGATCATGCGCTGGGTCTGGCGGGCCTTCGCGGCCTGCTTCTCGCTGGCCTCGCTGCGGAACTTGCGGCCGATCTTGTCGTTGTCGTTGTTCGCCTTGCGCCGGGCGTTCTTGACGCCCTTGTCCATCCAGCCGCGCTGCATCTGCGCCCGGTCCTGGAGCGCGGAGCGCTTGTCGGCGTACTCCTCGTAGTCGTCGCGGGCGTGCCTGCGGGCGACGTCCCGCTCCTCCAGATAGGCCTCGTAGCCGCCGCCGTACAGCCTGATCTGCTGCTGGGCGAGGTCGAGTTCGAGGACCTTGGTGACCGTGCGGGTGAGGAACTCGCGGTCGTGGCTGACGACGAGTGTGCCGGCGCGCAGGCCCTTGACGAAGCGTTCCAGGCGTTCGAGGCCGTCGAGGTCCAGGTCGTTCGTGGGCTCGTCGAGCAGGAAGATGTCGTAGCGGGAGAGGAGGAGAGAGGCCAGACCCGCTCTTGCCGCCTGGCCGCCGGACAAGGACGTCATTGGCTGGTCCAGGTCCACGGTCAGGGCCAGGGAGTCGGCGACCTCCTCCGCCCGTTCGTCCAGGTCGGCGCCGCCGAGGTCGAGCCAGCGCTCCAGGCTCACCGAGTAAGCGTCGTCCGAGCCCGGGGCCCCGTCCACCAGCATCTGGGTCGCCTCGTCCATGATCCGCTGGGCCTCGGCCACGCCCGTGCGGCGGGCGAGGAACTCGCGGACGGTCTCGCCCTCCCGGCGCTCCGGTTCCTGCGGGAGGTGACCGACGCTCGCGCTCGGCGGCGACAGGCGCAGTTCGCCCTGTTCGGGCGGGAGCAGCCCGGCGAGCATCCTGAGCAGCGTGGACTTGCCCGCGCCGTTGGCACCGACGAGCCCGATGACGTCCCCGGGCGCGACGACGAGGTCGAGCCCGGAGAAGAGCGAGCGGTCGCCGTGGCCGGCGGCGAGGTTCTTGGCGACGAGGGTGGCAGTCATCAGAAGGCCGATCCTAGCTGGCGCGCGCGGTGGGCCGCGTCCGGGATTTCACCGGGTCATCGGCTCCACCAGCACGGTTCCCGACGAACGCGCCACGATGAACGACTCCCCCTTCACCGCCTTCGCGTCCAGGGCGACACGGTGCCGGCCGGCTTCGAGGATGCCGTCGAAGACCTCCGCCGTGTGGGTGCGGGACAGCCGGTCAAGGCGGTACGCCGTGAGGTGGACGCGGCAGGTGGAGGTGACCTCCATGTCCACCGCGCCGTCCGTGGCGGCCAGGCGGACCAGGCGGCGCTGTTCCAGCGGGCCGCGGTCCAGGGCGTGTTCGATCTGGGCGACGAGGAGCGGGACGATCGGGGCGAGTCCGTCGACGTACGCCACCTCGACACCGGCGCGGTCGAAGGAGCGGCGTACGGCGGCACGCTCCTCCTCGTCGATCGCGCGGCCGAAGGCGACGGCGCCGTAGCCGCGCAGCTCGTCGGCGGGGACGTCGGTGGCGTCCCGGGTGATGTCCGCGCCGATGCCGATGGTGCGCAGCGCGGCGGCGAGCCGGGCGAGGACGGCGACCCGGGCGCCGATCAGCAGGACCCGCCGGCGGGCCGTGCCGGACCCGGCGGAGTGGGCCGCCTCGGTGGTCTCCGCGGTGTCGAGGAGGGAGCCGAGCGCCTCCCGGTACGCGGCGCCCGGGAAGCGGAAGGGCCCGATGCCGTGGTAGCCGTTGAGCTCCAGGTCGGCGTGGGTGTCGGTCTGCCAGGCGAAGTCGCGCCACACATAGTCGTCGCCGTCCTTCTCGATGGCCGCCGTCACCGCGCCGCACGCGAGGTCGGCGCACTCGGGACAGCCGTAGATGATGTACCGGCCGCCCGCCAGGGGTGCGTCGGCCTCCAGGAGCAGGCCGCGGACCTGGGCGGTGAAGATCGCGGGCGGGACGTCGGAGGCGAGCGGGGAGACCGCGTCGAGGTCGGAGAGCTGGTGGAGGAGGGGGCGTCCGTCGACGATGAAGTCGAGGAAGTCCCGGTGGACTTGGTAGTCACCGTTGGCGAGGACTCCACCGGCACGCATCGCCGGGGCCAGGCCGAAGGTGGCGTACTCGGCAGACATGGTGTGAGTATCCCCAGACTGGGACCGGTCTGAGCACTGCATGACATATTCCGCTACGTTCTCCCGATGGAGACACGGCGGAGTGGCGAAGTGATCGTGGTCGGCGGCGGGGTCATCGGGCTGACGACGGCGGTGGTGCTGGCCGAGCGCGGGCGCCGGGTCCGGGTGTGGACGCGGGAGCCCGCCGAGCGGACCACCTCGGCGGTTGCGGGCGCGCTGTGGTGGCCGTACCGGATCGAGCCGGAGGCGTTCGCCGGGGAGTGGGCGCTGGAGTCGCTGTCCGTCTACGAGGAGTTGGCCGAGCGGTCCGAGCGGACGGGCGTACGCATGGTCGAGGGTGTACAGACCGGGCTGCGGCTGGACGGGCTGGGGCCGTGGGCGGCTCGGGTGCCCGAGCTGCGGGAGACGGACGAAGGGCTGTGGGCGCGGCTGCCGTTGATCGACATGCCGGTGCATCTGGGGTGGCTGCGGGAGCGGTTCCTGGCGGCGGGTGGGGTCGTGGAGGAACGGTACGTCAGCGATCTCGCCGAGGTGGCGGGGGCGGACGGGGCGGATGTCGTCGTCAACTGCACGGGGATCGGGGCGCGCGAGCTGGTGCCGGATCCGGCGGTGCGTCCCGTGCGGGGGCAGTTGGTCGTCGTGGAGAACCCGGGGATCACGACGTGGTTCGTGGCGGCGGGGCACACCGACGCGGAGACGACTTACTTCTTTCCGCAGCCCGGTGGCCTGATCCTGGGCGGCACGGCCGAGGAGGACGAGTGGTCGCTCGTCCCCGATCCGGCGGTGGCGGAGAAGATCGTGCGGCGGTGCGCCGAGGTGCGGCCGGAGATCGCCAGGGCGCGGGTGCTCGGGCATCGGGTCGGGCTGCGGCCCACCCGTGAGTCGGTGCGTCTGGAGCGGGAAGTCCTCGCGGACGGGCGGGTGTTGGTGCACAACTATGGGCACGGGGGTGCCGGGGTCACGGTGGCGTGGGGC
>NZ_LIQQ01000526.1 GCF_001418565.1 Streptomyces graminilatus
GTCGAGGGGGGCGAGGGGGGTCAGACAGGCGGGGCGACGAAGACGCCGGGGTCGACGTCGTTGAAGGACTCCTTGGCGACCAGCTCGTTCATCGGGTTCGCCGTGCCCCACTGGTCGGTGACCTCGGGCCGGGAGAAGTCGTAGACGTGCGGATGCCAGGTGTCCTCGTCGAGTTCCTCCAACTCCGTTGTGTACTCGACGGTGTTGCCGTGCGGGTCGAGGAAGTACGTGAACGTGTTGTCGCCCGCCATGTGGCGGCCGGGCCCCCAGATCTTGCGGGCGCCGGAGCGCATCACGCGGCCCGAGCCGCGCATGTACTCGTCCAGGCCGCGCAGTTCGAACGAGACGTGGTGCAGGGAGGTGTGCGGGCCCCTGGCGATGGCCATCGAGTGGTGCCGGCTGCTGATCCGCATGAAGTGCATGACCTCGCCCATGTGCGGCGAGCTGAGCGTGTCGGACAGCCGGAAGCCGAGGTGGCGCTCGTACCAGGCGCGGGTGGCGTCCAGGTCGGGGGAGTTGAGGACGACGTGCGAGAGGCGGACCGGGATGGCCTCCTTCTCCTCGATACGCCGGTGCTGCCGGGCCTCGACGTCCGCCGAGACCTCGATGGTGCGGCCGTCGATGTCGAAGAAGCGGAAGCCGTAGCCGCCGCCGGGGGTGTCGGTCTTGCCCGGCTGCGAGATCAACCGCACGCCGTCCGCGAGGAGTTGCTCGGCGAGTGTGTCCACGTCGGCGGCCGACACGGCACCGTACGACACGAGGTCGAGCCGCTTCTCGTCGGCCTTCCGGAGCCGTACGACGTACTGTTCGGGGCTGCCCTCGGCGGCCAGGAAGGAGATGCCCGAGTCCTCGGCGACCTTGGTCAGGCCCCAGACCCCGGCGTAGAAGTCGAGCTGCTTGTCGTAGTCGGGCACGGCGAGGTCGACGTGCCGCAGGTGCGTGAGCAGGCGGTTGGACGGGTGGTTGGACGGGTGGTTGGGCGAGTGGATGGGCGAGTGGTTGGACGCGTGGTTGGGGAGGGCGTCGGTCATGTCGGGGCTCCTCAGGCGCAGTTGAGGCGCAGCAGCGCTGCCGCGTTGCCGCCGCGTACGGCGTGGAAGTGGGCGTCGGGCAGGTCCGTGGCGGCGCGCAGCGCGCCGACCGGGTCCTCGGTGCCCATGTCGAAGGGGAAGTCCGAGCCGAGCAGGACCCGGTCGGGGCCGGCCACCCGGATCAACTCCCGCAGGACGTACGGGTCGTGGACGAGCGAGTCGAAGTACAGCCGCCTGAGGTAGCTGCTCGGTTCGGCCGCGCAGCCCCGCGTGTCCGGTCTGGCCCGCCAGGCGTGGTCGGAGCGGCCGATGTGGGTCGGCAGATAGCCGCCGCCGTGCGCGGCGATCACCATCAGGCCGGGGTGGCGGTCCAGCACGCCGGAGAAGATGAGATGGGAGAGCGCGACGGCGTTCTCGGTGGGCTGTCCGACCGTGTTGGACAGGTACCAGCGGTCCAGGCGCTCGTCCAGCGTGCAGCCGAAGGGGTGCAGGAAGAGCACGGCGCCGGTCTCCTCGGCGCGCGTCCAGAAAGGCGCGTACGCCGGGTCCGAAAGCTCTCGCCCTGGTGCGTGGCTGGAGATCTCCACTCCACGCAGGCCCAGACCGAGGGCGTGGTCGAGGGCCTCGACGGCCAGCTCCGGGTGCTGGAGCGGGACGAGGCCCAGTCCGTGCAACCGGTCGGGGGCCTGGGCGACATGGGCGGCGGTGCCGGTGTTGGCCAGCTCCCACACCGTGCGGGCGAGGTCCTCGTCGGCCCAGTAGTGGTAGTGCGACGGGGACGGCGAGACCAGTTGGACATCGACCCCGGAGGCGTCCATCGCGGTCAGCCGGGCCTTGACGTCGGTCAGGAGAGGGATGCGGTCACGGATCATCGGGCCGCTGACGGCGAGCGCGTCGGGGCCGTTGCGGCGGGCGTCGAGAGCGCGGGCGGCGGCCAGCCCGGGGTGTCCGGCGACGGCCTCCTCGACCTGCGGAAGCAGGACGTGCGCGTGGACGTCGATGGTCGCCAGGGTGTCCGGGGCCGTCACGGGGTCTCCTTCAGGACGGACATCGTGCGGCCGATCAGGCCGGGCACGTCGGCGTCACGGACACCGTCCAACTGCCACTGGCCGAGCTGCATCGAGGCATCGACGACCATGCGGACACGGCCGATACGGCGCTCGTGGAAGCGGGTCAGCAGGTCGTCGAGGGAGTCGGCCGAGTCCCACGACTCCTCCGTGCTCAGCAGTTCGGCCAGTATGGAGGCGTCCTCCAGCGACATGGCCGCGCCCTGCGCGAGGGTGGGCGGGCAGGCGTGGGCGGCGTCGCCGATCAGGACGACCCGGCCCCGGTGCCAGGAACCCTCGACGAGCAGCCGGTCGAACCAGGTGTAGTTGACCCCGGCCGGGTCGGTGATGCTCGCGGCGATCTCGGGCCAGACGCCGCCGTACGGGGCTGCCAGGCGCCGCATCTCGTCCGCGTACGAGGCCGGGTCGATGGAGGCGCGGTCGCGGTTGGCCTCGACGAGATAGGCGTAGATGGTGTTCTCGCCGGTGGGGCAGTAGCCGGCGATGTAGCAGGGCCCGCCGTAGGCCAGGTCGGTGCGCTCCACGCCCGCCGGGCGGGGTACGGCGACACGCCAGATGGCCATGCCGGTCGGCTCGGGCTTGTCGCCGATGCCGATCATCGCGCGGGTCCGGGAGCTGAGGCCGTCGGCCGCGATGACGAGGTCGTAGCGGCCCTCGGTGCCGTCGCTGAAGCGGGCGGTGACGCCCGTGCCGTCCTGGACCAGCTCGTCGGCGGTGGTGCCGAGGCGGACCGTCGCACCGCTGGTCAGGACCGCCTCGCACAGGATCTCCTGGAGCCGGGGCCGTTGCATGCCGATGGTCGAGGGCAGGTCTTCGCCGCCGGTACGGATGTCCTGCTGGACGTGGAACACCTGGCCGTCGGGCGTGGCCAGGCCCACCGAGTCGAAGGCGTAGCCGCTCTCCCGGACCTTTTCCCACACGCCCAGCTCACGCAGTACGCGCAGCGCGTTGCCCTGGAGGGTGATGCCGGAGCCGAGGACGTTCCAGTCGGGCCTGGCCTCGATCAGATCCACGGCGATGCCCGCTCGCCGCAGCAGCACGGTCACGGCGTTGCCGGAGGCGCCGCCGCCTATGACGAGGACGGTGCGGGGCCGGGAGTGGGGGCGGGTGTCGGTCATGGGGTCTCCCTGCTGTGGAACCGCGCGACATCGAGCGGCGGGGGCGGTGGTGCGGGCCGGATGGCATGGATATGGCTGTCGGGGCGGCTCACTCGGCCCGTACGGAGCGTTACTTGACGGCGATCGGGTTCACGGGCGAGCCGACGGCCCCGGTGATGGGCAGCGGAGCGGCGGTGAGCCAGAACTCGTACCGTCCGTCGGCCGCGCAGTGTTCGGCCAGGGCGTCGAGGTCCCACATCTCGCCTATGAGCAGCCCCATGTTGGGGATGGCGACCTGGTGCAGCGGCTGGAAGGCGTGGTCGAACTCGTTCGGCCGGACCTCGAAACCCCAGGTGTCGGTGGCGATCCCGGCGATCTCGCTGCGATGCAGCCAGCCAGCCGTGGTGAAACTCAGTCCGGGCGAGGGACCGCCCGCGTACTCGCCCCAGCCGTCGCGCCTGGCGCGGGCCAGCCGTCCGGTGCGGACGAGGACGAGGTCGCCCCGGCCGACGGTGACGCCGTGCGCCTCGGCGGTGGCGGTCAGGTGCTCCTCGGTGATGGCGAAGCCGTCGGGCAGTTCGCCGTTGTCGCCGACGACCAGGCCCACGTCGAGGAGGACGCCCCGCCCGGCCACGTACGGCGCCATGTGCTCGATGCCGGTGACGAGGTCGCCGTCGGAGGTGACGACCTTCTCGGCGGGCCGCCCGTTCCATGCCTTGCCGTGGTCGAAGATGTGGCCGAGGCCGTCCCACTGGGTGGAGCACTGCAGCGGCATCGCGATCACGTCGTCGGCGCCGCCGATGCCGTGCGGGAAACCCTGGTTGCCCAGGGCCGCGTCGGTGCCGGTGTCGAGCATGGTGTGCACCGGATTCGTACGCCGCCGCCAGCCCTTCTGCGGGCCGTTCATGTCGAAGCGCTGGGAGAGCGAGAAGCTGACGCCGTCGCGGACGAGTGCCGCGCCCTCGCGGCGCTTTGCGGCGTCCAGGAAGTTCAGCGTGCCGAGGACGTCGTCCTCACCCCAACGGCCCCAGTTCGAGTACGCCTTGGCGGCCTCGGCTATCGCGCCCTCGGCGTCCTTCGCGTCGGGCACGGTGGTGGCGCGGTCGCTCACGGCGTCTCCTCCGCGACGCAGCGGGTGCGCTGGGCGCCGAGCCCGGTCACCGACCCGTCCATCACGTCGCCGTCGCGCAGCAGCCGCCCCCAGTGCATGCCGTTCCCGGCCGGGCTGCCGGTCAACACCAGGTCACCGGGCAGGAGTTGGGCGCTCTGGGAGATGTACGAGACCAGCCGCGCCACGCCGAAGATCATGTCCTCGGTGGACTCGTCCTGCATGGTCTCGCCGTTGAGCTTCAGGGTGACCCGCAGGTCGGACGGGTCGGCGACGGACCCGGCCGGGACGATCCAGGGGCCGAGCGGGGTGAAGCCGGGCGCGTTCTTGCAGCGCAGCCAGTCGGTGCCGATGGCGGGCATGTCCCGGCGGAAGACGGTGGCCCGGTCGGTGAGGTCGTTGGCGATGGTGTAGCCCGCGACGTGGTCGAGGGCCTCTTCCACCGTGACCCGATAGGCGGGGCGGGAGATCACCGCGGCCAGCTCCAGCTCCCAGTCGGGCTTCTTGGCCCAGGACGGCAGTACGACGTCGTCGTAGGGCCCGGTGATCGTGGTCGGCAGGCCGATGAAGACGTACGGGAGGTCATCGGCGGCCCGCTTGTCCATGAGCGCCGCGATCTCCGCGCGGGCCTCCTCGACGGTGCGCGGGTCGTCCTTCGCGCGGTGCGCGGCCTCCAGGTCGATCACGTGCTGCCGGTAGTTGGCGCCGGACTGGAAGATCTGCCGGGGCTCGACGGGCGCGTGCACGGACAGGCCGTCCAGCGGCAGCCAGTCACCGGCAGGATCCCCCGCGAGGACCAGATCACCCGCGAGGTCTGGATCCCCCGCGAGGTCCGGATCACCCGCGAGGTCCGGACCGCCCGCCAGGCGGTGCAGGCGCGGCAGCTCCTCGTCCCAGCGCTCCAGGAGGGAAAGGACGGTCAGCGCGGGCTCGTCCAGCGCCGTACGCAGGTCGAGCACACGGCCGTCCGGCACCACCAGGCCGGGAAACGCGGCGCCGCCCGGAGCGGAGAGAGTGCCGACGGCGAACGGGCCGGCGAAGAGGGGTGCCGAGACGGCTGCGGCTGCGGCTGCGGATTTCACGGAGATGTCCTCCCGATTGCGGTGCCACCAATCTGGCCCGTAAATTGCGATCGGGGAAATCGATTCTCTGGATGATCGGAATCCAGGCGACGAATACCCAGCCGCCGCAGTCTCCTCCTCCGCACCGGGATTTCGCGTGAACCTGGCCAGCCTGGACCTCAACCTCGTCGTCGCCCTGCGCGCCCTCCTGGAGGAACGCAACGTCACCGTCGCGGGCCGGCGCATCGGGCTCAGCCAGCCCGCCATGAGCGCCGCCCTGGCCCGGCTGCGCCGCCACTTCGACGACGAACTGCTCTCCCGGGTCGGCGGACACTACGAACTGACCGCCCTCGGCCTGGCCCTCCTCGACCGCACCGCCACCGCCTGTGACCTGCTCGAACGCGTCTTCACGAGCCAGGCGGTGTTCGACCCCGCGCATGAGGAGCACGAGTTCACCCTGCTCGCCTCCGACTACGCGGTGGCCGTCTTCGGCGCCGACCTGGCCCGCGTCGTCCACACCGAGGCGCCGGGGATCCGGCTGCGCTTCAAGCAGCCCCCGACGGACATCACCGAGAACACGGGGGCACTGCTGAGCACCGCCGACGGGATGCTGCTGCCCCACGGCATCATCGGCGACTTCCCCGCCGTGGAGCTCTACGAGGATCGCTGGGTCTATCTCGTCGCCGACGACAACCCCGAGGTCGGCGAGCGACTCACCCTCGACGACCTGGCCCGGCTGCCGTGGGTGACGTACCAGCGCACGTACGACGCGCCCGCCGCCCGGCAGATCGGCATGCTCGGGATCGAGCCGCGCGTCGAGGTCTCCGTCGACAGCTTCCAGTTGATGCCCCTCCTGGTCGCCGGGACGCGCCGGGTCGCCCTGATCCAGGGGCATCTCGCCGACCGGCTCGACGGACTCGTCCCCGTACGGGTCATGGAGCCGCCCTACGACGCCGTGCCGCTCCGGGAAGCCCTGTGGTGGCACCCGGTCCACACGCACGACGCGGCGCACATCTGGCTGCGGGAGACGGCGGCACGGGTCGCGGAGACCATCCACGGCAAGGATGATCGCGATCCGGCAGATCGATCGGACAGAGGCTAGGCAGGGCAGGGTCGCTCACCCATAGTCGACCCCAGTTCCTCCGCAACTCCCTCCGCAACTCCCTCCGCGACTTCCTCCGCACGCTCCCCCTTCTCGGGGTGTCTGTTCCCCGGTGGCGTGCCGTCTCTCCCCCAATTCGCTCTCCCCAATGCGCCACGAGGAGTTCCCGCATGCCCGCTTCCGTGCCCCCGCCCCCGCCCACTTACGCGGAACCGGCGCCGTCACCCGGCGCGACCCTTCCGGCATCCGGCACCGCGCACCGGCTGCGCGTCGCCCTCCTCATGGCCGGCAGTTGTCTGCCGATCCTCGGGGCCGTCCTGATCGCCCCCGTGCTGCCCAAGATGCAGGACCACTTCGCCCACGTCCCGGGCGCCGCCGCCCTGGTCCCGATGGCCCTCACCGTTCCGGCCCTGGCGCTGGGCCTGCTGGCGCCCTTCGCGGGCGTCATCGTCGACCGGCTCGGCCGCAAGCGTCTGCTGATCGTCGCGACCGTCCTGTACGCGGTCTTCGGCACCGCCCCGCTGTGGCTGGAGTCGCTGGGCGCCATCGTGGCCAGCCGCGCCCTGGTCGGTATCGCCGAGGCCGCCATCATGACCTGCTGCACCACGCTGATCGGCGACTACTACAGCGGCCGGGTACGGGACCGCTACCTCGCCCTCCAGACCATGTGCGCCTCCGCCTCCGCGACCGCCTTCTTCATCATCGGCGGCGCCGCCGGGTCGGCGGGCTGGAGGACCCCGTTCTGGATCTACGCGGTCAGCCTGCTCATCGCCCCCCTGATGGCCATCGGACTGCCGAAGCCGACCGCGACCACGGCCGCCACGCTCCCCACGGATGCCGCAGTCGCCCCGCAGCGCCCGTTCCCCTTCCGGCAGTTGGCCGGGATCTGCGGACTCACCGTGTTCGGGGCCCTCGTCTTCTACACGGTCCCGGTGGAGATGTCCTACCTGCTGGACGACCTCGGCGTGACGGCGACCAGCGTGATCGGTCCGGCCACGGCCGTCGCCAGCGCCGCCACCATGGCCGGCGCGATCACCTTCGCCAAGCTGCGCGGGGCCCCGGCGCCCCGGCTGCCCCTCGTCTTCGCCCTGTGCGCGGCCGGGTTCGCGGTGATGTGGCTCGCGGACAGCGCGCCGTTGCTGATCGTCGGCGCCGTACTCAACTGCCTCGGCACCGGTCTCATGCTGCCTTCCCTGCTCACCATCGCCATGTCCAAGCTGGACTTCGCCGACCGGGGCCGTGGCACCGGCCTGTGGACCGCGTCCTTCTTCATCGGCCAGTTCATCTGCCCGCTGGTGCTGATCGCGGCCGAGTCCGCGCTCGGCACCCTGGCCACCGCCGTCGGCCTGCTCGGCCTGGCCTCGGCCGTCGTCGCGGCGGGCCTCTTCCTGGCCGCCCGGCGCGGGGCCGCGTCCGTCGCACCGCTGCCGCAGTAGCGGGAAGCCGCCAGTAGCGGGAAGCCGCCCTCGGCGGGCGGGTCGAGGGCGGCGCCGTCCGGTACGGACCAGGTGCGTTGAGCGCTGCCGGGCCCGGACCCGGCCCCGGGCGCCTATGAAGCAGGAGCGCTCGCACCCCCCTCGGCGGAGCCGAAGTAGTGCCCCGCCCCCAGGTCCGCCAGCAGTTCGACCCCTGTGGGCCGCCACCCCAGCCGCTCCCGCGTCCAGGTGCTCGACGCCGGAAGGTCGAGTTCGAAGAAGCCGCCCAGCCAGCCGAAGTGGGCGTTCGTGTCCGGGCCCGGGACGGATGTCACCGGCAGGCCCAGCCCCCGTCCGATCGCCTCGGCGATAGCGCGGGTGCTGATGCCCTCCTCGGCGACCGCGTGCAGCCGGGTGCCCGCCGGTGCCGACTCCAGCGCCAGCCGGAACAGGCGGGCGACGTCGGAGCGGTGGGCGGCGGCCCAGCGGTTGGTGCCGTCGCCCGGGTAGGCGGATACGCCCTTGGCGCGGGCGATGTCGACGAGGCGCGGTACGAACCCGTGGTCCCCCTCGCCGTGCACGGTCGGCGGCAGCCGTACGACCGACGCCCGCACCCCGCGCTCGGCCAGCCGCATCACCGCCGCCTCGGAGGCAAGCCGGTACATGTGGGACACGTCGGGGTCGCCCGGGTTGTCCTCCGTCGCCACCACGCCCGGCGAGAAGGCGGTCCCGGAGCAGATGAGCAGCGGCCGGCCGGATCCCGCCAGCGCGTCGCCCAGTGTCTCCACGGCCCGCAGATCGGTCCGCGCGGCCTCGGCGAAGTCGCGGAAGTCATGGACGTACGCGGTGTGGATCACGCCCTCCGAGTCCGCCGCCCCCGCCCGCAGACTGCCGAGGTCGTCCAGGTCACCCCGGTGGACCTCGGCCCCCGTCTCCTTCAGCAGGGCGGCGGACCCGTCCGAGCGGACCATCCCGACGACGTCATGACCCGCACCGAGCAACTCCCGTACGACGGCGGACCCGACGAACCCGCCCGCCCCGGTGACGAACACACGCATGATGAACTCCCCTGCGTTTCCAGCCTCTTTGGTGTCGGCCGGTGTGCTCTCAGCGTGCGTGCGGGCTCGGTTCCGCGTCCAAGACCTGTTCCGGATCGGGCAATGCGCATCAGGCATCACAGCAGTTCAGGATGTACGCACGAGGTTGATGTCCCCAACTGCCGCTCTACGCTGGGCACATGACCGACCTCCCGCACCCGCCACCGGAAGGCCTCCGCCCTGTCCCCGCCCCGGATCTCGATCTGCGCCTCGTGCGCTACTTCACGGTGGTCGCCGAGCAACTGCACTTCGGGCGTGCCGCCGAGATCCTGCGTATCGCCCAGCCGTCCCTGAGCCGGCAGATCCGCGGCCTGGAGAAGGAGTTGGGCGCCCGGCTCCTGGACCGCACCCCGCGGGGCAGCCGTCTCACCGAGGCCGGTGAGGTCTTCCTGCCGCATGCCAGGGCGCTGCTCCGCGCGGCCACCCGGGCCGCCGCGCAGACCCTGGCCGCCGCCGACCCCAGCCGTCTCGTCGTCGGCTACACGTCGAACCTGATCGTCACGCCTGCCGTACGGGAGCTGCGGCGTCGGCACCCGGACGCCGACGTACGGGCCCTGCACCTCAACTGGGACGAGCCCCGCCCCGCGCTGCTGGACCACCGGGTCGATGTCGTGATCGCCCGACTCCCGCTCGCCTCCGCCGAGTTGGAGGTGACCGTCCTCTACGAGGAACCCCGGGTCCTTGTCGTCCCGCTCGACCACCGTCTTGTCGGCAAGGAGTCCGTCACGCTGGACGACATCGCCGACGAACCGTTGCCCCGGGTGCGGGAGGACGCTGCCTGGAACGCGTTCTGGCGGATCGACCCGCGTCCGGACGGCAGCAGGGCGCCGGAGGGGCCGCTGGTGCGGGCCCTGGAGGACAAGTTCGAACTCATCGCCGCCGGGCAGGCGGTGGCGATCGTTCCGGGTGGTCTGGGCGTGGACAGACTCCGTCCCGACCTCACCACGATCCCTCTGCACGGGATCGAGCCGAGCCATGTGGTCCTGGCTACGCGGACGGGCGACCGGGGCCGTCTGCTCGCGGACTTCCGCAAGG
>NZ_LIQQ01000527.1 GCF_001418565.1 Streptomyces graminilatus
GTGGAAGCGGTGGAGGTGGTGGGAGCGGTGGGGGCCGCCTTTGCCGGTCTCGTCACGGCGGGTCTCGCCGAGGCCGAGGCCGGGGTTGCGGGCAGGGTCAACGGGAGCGCCAGGGCTGTTGCGCATGCGACGCCGATGTAAGAAGCAAGATGTCCACGCATGCCCCTGATCCTGGACATAGTCATACATATCTGTCCAACGATGAACTGACGAACCGTCTGGCGTGTTCACCCGAACCGGTGGCTCCGGTGAGCGGCCCGCACCAACGGCCACGCGCGCCCCTGCGTACCCTTGCGCGGGTGAACGCCATCGACCGCACCCCTGCCGACCTGCTGCGTTCCGCGCTCGCCGCGGACCCCGCACGCCCCCTGGTGACCTTCTACGACGACGCCACCGGTGAACGTGTCGAATTGTCCGTGGCCACCTTCGCCAATTGGGTGGCCAAGACCGCGAATCTCCTCCAGGGCGAGCTGTCCGCCGAACCCGGTGACCGGGTCGCGCTGCTGCTGCCCGCGCACTGGCAGACGGCGGTGTGGCTGCTGGCGTGTTCGTCGGTGGGCGTCGTCGCGGACCTGGCGGGCGACCCGGGGGCCGCCGACGTCGTCGTCAGCGGGCCCGACACGCTGGAGGCCGCGCGCGCGTGTTCCGGTGAGCGGATCGCGCTCGCGCTGCGGCCGTTGGGCGGGCGGTTTCCGCAGGCGCCGGCCGGCTTCGCCGACTACGCGGTGGAGGTGCCGGGGCAGGGGGACCGGTTCGCGCCGTACGCGCCCGTCGATCCGGAGGCGGCGGCGCTGGTCGTGGCCGGGGCGGAGTTCACGGGGGCGGAGGTTGTGGAGCGGGCCGGGGGCGCGGATGCGGTGAGGTTCGGGCTCACGGGGCCCGGGGCCCGGTTGCTGTCGGGGTTGGGGTACGACACGTGGGACGGGGTCAGTGCGGGGTTGTACGCGCCGCTGGCCGTCGGGGGGTCTGTGGTGTTGTGCCGGCATTTGGAGCTGGCGGCCGAGGGTGTGGTGGCCAAGCGGGTTGAGGATGAGCGGGTTACGGCTGTGCGCCGGGCATAGGGGCACGCACGGTTTCGGCTGCGGGCCCGTGGGGGCTTGTCGCGCAGTTCCCCGCGCCCCTCGGGGTGGGTGCCGTGCCCGGCGCTGGATCGGTCGGGCTCGGTGAGGGGTGCCTTCCGGCTGCGGGCCCGTGGGGGCTTGTCGCGCAGTTCCCCGCGCCCCTCGGGGTGGGTGCCGTGCCCGGCGCTGGATCGGTCGGGCTCAGTGAGGGGTACTTTCCGGCTGCGGGCCCGTGGGGGCTTGTCGCGCAGTTCCTCGCGCCCCTGAGGGTGGGTGCCGTGCCCGGTGTTGGATCGGTCGGGCTCAGTGAGGGGTGCTTTTCGGCTGCGGGCCCGTGGGGGCTTGTCGCGCAGTTCCTCGCGCCCCTGGGGGTGGTGGCCTTACCCGGTGCTCAGATGTTCGGTCTGTTTTTCGACTTCTGGGGCGGGGCGGGAAGCCGAACAGGCGGGCGTCGGGTGGTTGTTATCGGCGCCCGGGGGCCGCTATCGGTAAAGCGCTGGCCAAGACGGCGGGGTTTAGTTCAAGAAAATGGGTGGATTGCCCAGGTGTAGGGACGTGGAATTTGTCACCGTCGTCGCTTGACGCTCAACTGGACGGATAGTGTGAGCGATCCGGTGCGTCAGGACACGTGTCGTGTGCACACCGGCAGACCGAGACCCGAGCGCCTTGGAGGGGGAAAGGCGCCGCGTGGCCCCGACGGAGGATGCAGACAACCGTGGACGCGCAAGGCCGTGGGCGGGCGGACAACATCGACCCCGCAGACCAGTGGGTGCTCAACCCGAGCACCGGCGAATACGAACTGCGACTGACTCCCTCCGCACCGCAATCAGCGGTCCCGGGACCTCGTCGTGCCGCCCCCGCCAACGCGGGTGCCGGACGCGGGCGTTCGGCGGCACCGGAGCGGGAGCAGGAACGCGACACTCCCCTGCCCGGTATGCCCGGGCAAGTTCCGCCGCCCAGACGGCGTCGTGGTGTGCCCGAGGACGACCCGCTGCCCGGGCGGCGGCGCTCGCGGGGCCCGGAGAAGAAGAAGTCGAAGGCCAAGAAGGTGCTGCTCTGGACGGGCGGGACCATGGCCTTCGTCATGGTCGCGGCCACCGCGGCGGGCTATCTCTACCTGAAGCACCTTGAGGGCAATGTCCAGACGACGGACGTCGGTACGGCGGGCAAGTCCGGCTTCAGCAAGGACGAGGCCTTCAACATCCTCATCATCGGTACGGACAAACGCACCGGTAAGGGCAACGAGAAGTACGGCGACGCGGGCAGCGTCGGGCACGCCGACACGACGATCCTGCTGCACGTCTCCAAGGACCGGTCGAACGCGACCGCGCTGAGCATTCCGCGTGACCTGGTCGTCGACATCCCGGACTGTCCGACCAAGCTGCCGGACGGGACCGAGAAAGTCATTCCCGGCACCCAGGATGTTCGGTTCAACACCAGTCTTGGGCAGTTCGAGCGTGACCCCGGGTGCACCATGCGCACCGTGAAGGAGGTCACGGGCATTTCGCCGGACCACTTCATGATGGCCGACTTCAACGCCGTGAAGACGCTGACGACGGCTGTGGGCGGGGTCGAGGTCTGTGTGGCGAAGGCCGTCAACGACAAGGACTCGAAGCTGAAGCTGCCCGCCGGCAAGTCGACGGTCGAGGGCGAGCAGGCGCTCGCCTTCGTCCGTACGCGGCACAGCTTCGGCAACCAGGGCGACCTGGACCGGATCAAGGTGCAGCAGCAGTTCCTCAGCTCGCTGATGCGCAAGATGGCCTCCAGTGACACCCTGAGCGACGCGTCCAAGCTGATCAGGCTCGCGGAGGCGGCCACCAAGGCGCTGACCGTGGACACCGGTATCGGCAACGTGTCCACGCTCAAGGACGTGGCGCTGGAGCTGAAGAAGGTGCCGACGAAGAACATCACCTTCATGACCGTCCCCGTCATCGACAACCCGGCGGACGGTGTCGTCCGCAAGACGGTGATCGTCAACCCGGTCACCGCCCCCCAGGTGTTCGACTCCATCCGCGACGACGTGTCCTTCACCTCGGTCAAGCAGGAGAAGGCGAAGGAGAAGGCGGCCGTCGCCGCCCGTCTCAAGGGCCCCAAGTCCGAGGCCTCCGAGGTGCGGGTGCAGATCATGAACGGCGGCGCCCCCGGGGGCTCCGCCCAGGAGACCCTCAGCTACCTGCAGAACGACGAGGGCGTGACCAAGTCCGAGAACGCTGGCAACGCTCCGGCGGAGCTCGCGAAGACGACGCTGGAGTACGCGCCCGACCAGGCCGACCAGGCCCGTCGGCTGGCCGCCATCATGGGGCTGTCCGGTGCGGCGCTGAAGCCTGGCAAGAGCGTGACGAACTCCCAGGGGCTGCCCACCATGACGCTGACCCTGGGCAAGGACTTCAAGGGTGCTGGAGTACCGCTCACCGGACCGGCAAAGGCGCCGGCCGTGGAGGGACAGTCCACGGCGGACAAGGTGCAGTGCGCCAAGTGAACACACCATCTGACTGATGGGTGTCCGCGCCAGATGTTTTTGGTGCGCCGATTGACCGAACAGGCCTGCCTCGCGTCTAACAGGACGCAGGGCAGGCCTGTTCGACGGCGGTGCAAGGGTGGGGAGGCAGGGGAATGACACAGAGCAGTGTGCAGGGGGAGGGGACGCGTCCAGGCGTCCGGCCTGCTCGGGTTCCGGGGCAGAGAGACGGTTCGCACGAGCACGGTGGCGACTCCGAGTCCGGCTCCCGGGGCGTCGGCCCGTCCGGTGACGGCGCCGGTGGTGGCGATGGTGGTAGTAAGGGGAGAGGCGGTCCCGGAAGAGGTGGGCCGCCTGGCGGGAGGCGGCGGATATTGCGCTGGTCGGCGGCGACCCTCTCCGTGCTGATACTCGGCACGGCCGGTGTCGGATACCTGTACTACGAACACCTGAACGGCAACATCCAGAAGGGCGCGCGCAGCATCGGCGACTCCAAGGCACGGAGGACGGAGCCGAACGCCGCCGGGCAGACCCCGCTGAACATCCTGCTGATCGGCTCGGACAGCCGTAACTCCGCAGCGAACGTGTCGCTGGGCGGTGACCGGAAGAACGCCGGCAACCCGCCGCTGGGCGATGTCCAGATGCTCGTCCACGTCTCCGCCGACCGCAAGAGCGCGGCCGTGGTGAGCATCCCGCGCGACACCCGCGTCGACATTCCGAAGTGCGTGGACCCGAAGACCGGCGAGAAGTTCGCGGCGACCAACGACATCATCAACACCTCGCTGGCCCGGGGCGGCGCCGGCTGCACGCTGGCCACCTGGCAGAACCTCACCGGGGTCTACATCGACCACTGGATGACGATCGACTTCGCGGGCGTGGTGAAGATGGCCGACGCCATCGGCGGCGTCGAGGTCTGTGTGAAGCAGAACGTGTGGGACCGCCCGAAGCCCAGGGTGTCCGGCGGCTCCGGGCTCAAGCTGACGGCCGGCCGGCACAAGGTCCAGGGCAAGCAGGCGCTGCAGTGGCTGCGTACCCGGCACGCCTTCTACAGCGACCTGGGGCGCGCCAAGGCCCAGCACATGTACATGAACTCGATGATCCGCACGCTGAAGTCGCAGAACGTCTTCACGGACGGCGGGCGGCTGACCGATCTGGCCGAGGCGGCCACCAAGTCCCTGACGGTGTCCGAGGAACTCGGCTCGGTCAAGGAGCTGTTCGACCTGGGCATGCAGCTCAAGTCGGTGCCGACCGACCGCATCACGATGACGACGATGCCGACCGTCGAGGACCCCAAGGACGTGAACCACCTGGTGCCGGCCGGAGCCGACGCCGAGCAGATGTGGACGATGCTCCGCGACGACATCGCCTTCGACGACAAGGGCGGCGCCCCGGCGGCGAAGAACCCGACGGGCGAGGCGTCCGCGCCGCCGGTCTCGACGGACCCGGCGGCGGCTCCCGGAAAGATCGGCGTGCTCGTGCAGAACGGCACCCGGACGGCCGAACTCGCCGCGGTCGGCGGCCGGGCGACCGCGATCAGCCAGGTCCTCATCGGCAAGGGTTTCACCAACGCGGCGGCGGACACGTCGGGTTCACTGTCCGTGGAACAGACGGTCGTGCACTACCCGAGCGCCGATCTGGCCGGCGACGCCCAGCTCGTCGCCAAGTCCCTCGGGATTCCGGCGAGTTCGGTGAAGAAGTCGACGGACGTGTCCGGTGTGACGGTGACCGTGGGCGCCGACTGGCGTGAGGGCGCGGCGTATCCGAGGAAGGCCGCGCCGAAGGCCGGTCAACTGCCCGCCACAGCCGACAAGTTGGTCGGCTCGGACACCAAGTCGTGCATGGATGTGTACTCGCCCTATCGCTGGTAGAGCGGACGCGACCGGCATACGGGTTGGGGCCTGCCCGCCGTCTGTGACAGCGCGCAGGCCCCAACCCCTCGTGTTTCAGGACGCGTTCGCGCTGTCCAGTACCGCCGGGCGGCGGGCCGCGATCACCTTGCGGGCCAGCGACTTGGGGCTCGTCAGGAAGCCCCAGCCCCAGCACATGTGCATGGTGGCGAGGGCGACCGGGATCCGCAGCCTGGCCTTCAGCGGGAGGCCCTTGCCGGCCGGGACCGAGCCCGCCACGATCGCCGCGAGGTAGCCGCCGGGCACCAGGAGGGCCCACGGTGTCAGTACGGCGCCCAGCAGCACGCCCGCCGCGATCGCGACCACGGCGGCGGGCGGGGCGAGGTAGCGCAGGTTGATGGAGCCCTCGTGGTAGCGGGCGACGACATGGCGCCAGCGGCCGTAGTCCTTGTACTGCTTGGCCAGCGCACGCACGGAGGGCCTCGGCCGGTACGACACCCGCAGTTCGGGCGAGAACCAGATGAGGCCGCCCGCCTCACGGATCCGGAAGTTCAGCTCCCAGTCCTGGGCGCGGATGAACTCCACGTTGTAGCCGCCCTGTTGCTCCAGCGCGGCGCGCCGGAAGACACCGAGGTACACGGTCTCGGCGGGCCCGGCCGTGCCTCCCGTGTGGAAGGCGGCGTTGCCGACGCCGATCTTCGAGGTCATCGCGGCGGCCACCGCGTGCTCCCAGTCGTTCTCGCCCTCGGCGTGCATGATCCCGCCGACGTTCTGCGCGCCGGTCTCGTCGAGGAGACGTACGGCGGTCGCGATGTAGTCGGGCGAGAGCATGCCGTGTCCGTCGACGCGTACGACGACGGGGTGGCGGGAGGCCTTGATCGCGGCGTTCAGCGCGGCGGGCGTACGGCCGGTCGGGTTGGGGACCGTGTGGACGCGCTTGGCGTCGGACGCCGTTTCCCGTACCAGCTCTGCGGCGATCTCGTCCGTGCGGTCCGTGGAGGGACCGAGGGCGATGACGACCTCCATCTCACCCGCGTACTCCTGGGCGAGGATCGCTTGGACGGCTCCGCGCAGATGCCGCTCCTCATTGAGGACGGGCATGATCACGGACACGGCGGGCAACTGCACGTCGGGCTTGGCGTTCATAGGGGGCTCACGTTACCGCGAACGGGGGACACCGACGCGCGCCGCTCGCTCCCTGCCCCGGTCCGCAGATCGTATGGGCCTACGGTGCTCACGGATCCCACGTTCGGCCCACTCCCCCGCCCCCGGCCTGCCTTCGCGGAGGTGTTCCCCC
>NZ_LIQQ01000528.1 GCF_001418565.1 Streptomyces graminilatus
GAGGGGCGCCCGGCCGGGCGCGGCGGCGGGCGGCCCGTCGCGTCGTGGCGCATGGTGCGTCAGTCGGCGGGCGAGAGCGTCGGAGATGCTCGAAAGGTCCCAGCCGACATGGGTACCGCTCCCTTCGCCGGGGCTTTCGGGTCCGCACCCGAGATGACGAAGCAGATTCCACGCCGGTGAGTCGTGACACGCGGCGGTGACGAACAAACGGAGGTCTTCGGGCCATTCGGCCAGTTCGAGGGAGGCTCGGTCAAGGACGCGGGCGAGTAACTCGGCGTCGTCGGCAGCGTCGTGCCACCGAAGCCCGGAACGATCGGCTCCGTAAGCGTCGGCCAACATCGCGAGGCGGTGGCTTCGGGCAAGTGGCCAGATGCAGTGGGCCAAGTAGAGCGAGTCCACCCGATCGCCAGGGAGAGAAGGCAGGTTCTCCCTCTCACAGGCCTCGTCGAGCATCGGAAAATCCGAGGTGGTCCCGTTGTGTGCGACGAGTGTGTCAGCGCCGGCGCAGAATTCGTGCATTCGCTCCAAGGCGGTGCGTGGATGCACTGCCTGAGTCTGCTGGCGCTCCCGTAATCCTTCATTGCGGATGGTCCACTCGTCGCCGGGTAACGAGAGGAAAACCTCGATCCGGGGATGCTCCGCCGTCCACGCCGTGTCTGTTCCGGTCCGGACAGCACCGATCTGGAAGATGCGGCGGTCCACGTATGGAGCCGCCGCTGTCGTACGCACGACGCTCTCGACATCGATGCTGATCGCCCGTAGGCCGCAGCGCGACGATGTACTGTCCGGTAACGCGAGGCTTTCCTTGTCTGAGCTGTCTGCCACGAACAGCAGCCCGTCGCGCTCGTGGAGTAGGCCCGCAGATAACGCCTGCTCCACGAGCATCGCCAAACGCTTGGCGGGTGCGCGCCTGTAGCGGTCGCGGGCGGCTGCCATCAGCTCATCGGGAGAGACTCCCGTAGGGAACTCGGCAACGAGTCGCATGAGCGGTGCCGTAGCGGTTGACGCCGGGCTGCTGCTCGGTGTGCCCATCGCGGTCCATTCTCAGTAGTGCCGGCATGGCCGATGAAGAGGAAGGATCTCCGGTCGGCAAGGCCTTTCGGAACTGATCCATTGTGCGGGCGTCACTGCCTTGTGCGGCGGTTTTCGCTGAAGAAGTCTCCCGGTCCGGGAGGCCGCTCCCGCCAACGCTCTTGACGCCCACACCTAACCTGCCACGACGGGGCAGTGGCGTAGACCAGTTCGGTGATCTCTGCGATATGAGGGGTGACTTCTTCGTCGTGTCGGTGGAGCGCAGTGATCATATCGAAGCGATCTTGGCACTGACGCCCGGCCAGGGAATCAATTGTCAATTCCCGTGGATCAGTGGTGCACTCGGCGCTGTACACGTGGCTGTGCGCGGCGCGGACCCGGCCGGGGTCACCCAGCGGGCGAGCAGCAGTTATGAGGTGCGCTGAGCAGTTGCGGGAAAGGGCTGGCGGATCTGTTGCGCGGCCGACTGAGCGGTCGACTTGTTCCGGCACGTCATGCGGGTGCGAGATGTGGCAGCCCGAGTGCTGCGACAGCGTCCGTCAGTTCTTTGTCGTAGGTGACAAAACCGTCCAGTTCTCGGTGCAGGGGAGTAGCTGTTGCCAGGTGGATGGCGTCGAGAGTGCCGAGTTTCTGCACCTCGAAGCCGGCAGCGCGGGCCAGGACGTCGTCACTGACCATGATCTGGTCTGTTCCGGTGAGCGCGTTGCCGACCAGGAACGGTACTCGCTGCCGATCAACACCAGCTCGCCGGAACGTGCGCGCGATCTCCACCCCAGCCAGCTGGGAGGTCACGAGACGGCTGTCCACGTCCAGCCCTGCCCGCCAGCTGCGAAGTGCCTGTGTCTCTGCCTCCTGCTGTACGAATTTCAGCAGGGCGCAGGTGTCCATGTAGTAGAGGCTCAACGCGTGCGCTCCCGGTCGCGCTCGGCGATCAGCGCATTCGAAAGCGAAGGCAGCTCAGCCAGATCGCTGATCAGCTCAGGCAGCGCGCCCGGATTCACCGCACGACGCACCTGGCCGGCCGCAATCAGCTGGGCCAGGGCCGACGTGGGCTCTTCAGCGGGCGACATGCGGATGACAGGCTTGCCGTGCTCAGTGACGATGAGCGTCTCACCTGCGCGAACTCGCGCTGTGACCTTCGACGGGTGATGGTTCAGCTCGCCAAGCGGGATGCTTTCCATGCGATAAATGTACACAAAAAATATAGACAATCGGATGCGATTCAGGCTTTGGCCCAGTGGCCCGTCCGTCGCTCGCCGCAGTCAGGCCATCGAGGTCCGACGGGAGGGTCGTGACGGGGGCCGGGGATGGGGCCTCTGTCAAGGGGCGGCAGACGTGATTCCCCGGAGGTCGTCGGCTCGGGTCAGGGCTGGTCATCCCGCGACGGACGGGTGATTGGGCCAGGCGGCGGCCCCGTCTTGCCTCGGCTGCTGCTGGGTGGCTCACGCACTCCTCACGCACAACCGTTGAGAGACGGTGACATCGGCATCCGCCTGCACATACGCGAAGACCCCGTCTTCAGCTGAAGCGCTGATGGCGGGGTCTTTGGGCACCCAATACAAGGTGCCCCCGGCAGGATTCGAACCTGCGCACACGGCTCCGGAGGCCGTTGCTCTATCCCCTGAGCTACGGGGGCGTGTCTGGCGCGTTGCGCGGTGACGGGTAGAACACTACCAGCTCGTTCGGGGTGATCAGGAACGGGTTTTGGGAGTGGCGGCGGACCCGGCCGGCGCTCCATCCCGTCCGTGGAAGTAGGGAAACGCCGGACGCGGTGGCCGGTCTCGACCTACCCTCGATTTGTGCCAGGTGTGCCCGGCCGGGTCCTTGTTGTGGACGACAACAAGGTCATCCGGCAGCTGATCAGGGTCAACCTCGAACTGGAGGGTTTCGAGGTCGTGACCGCGGCTGATGGTGCCGAGTGTCTGGATGTCGTTCATCAGGTGCACCCCGATGTCGTCACCCTCGATGTGGCCATGCCCCGCCTCGACGGCCTGCGCACCGCCGCCCGGCTGCGCGCCGATCCCCGCACCCGTGATCTGCCCCTCGCGATCATCAGCGCCTGTACGCAGTACGAGGTCGAGGCCGGGCTGGAGGTCGGCGTCGACGCGTTCCTCGCCAAGCCCTTCGACCCCGCCGAACTCATCAGCCTCGTGAGGCAGTTGGCCGAGCGCGGGCGGGACAACACCTCGTTCGGGAGCGCCCTCGGACCACCTCTCGGGCCGGCCCTCGGCCCCCTTGGTCCCCTCGGCGCCCCCACCGAGGCCGAGCGCGCCGCCCGACGCGCCGTCGGCTGACCCGGGCACCACCCCCTGGAACTGTTCCACCAACGCTCGCCCTCCCCGGGGGAGCCCCCTCCGTCCACATACCGGACCACCCCAAACCCGGTCGCATATCCACCCCCCTCCTCCCATACGCTTGTCCCGTGACCCCCGTCGAGCTCTCCCTTACCGTGCTGCGCGCGGTGCGTCGTGCTGTCGACGCGGGGGAGCTGAGTGTCGCCGTCCCCGCACGCGCCGTCGTCGCCGCACCCGGACCCGGTGGCACCGGGGACTACGCCACGAACATCGCGCTGCAACTGGCCAGGCCCGCCGGCCGCACCCCCCGGGACGTCGCCGAAGTCCTGCGTGAGCGGATCAACGCCGCCCCCGGCATCCGTGGCGTCGAGATCACCGGGCCCGGATTCCTCAACATCAGCCTCGACAGCGCCGCCCCCGCGGCCCTCGTGCGCCAGATCCTCACCCAGGGCTCGCGGTACGGGCACAGTGATGCCCTTGGCGGGCAAGTGCTGTCGGTCCGGCTTCCCGTCACGAACGAGCCCCGGGCCGAAGTCGTCGCCGACGCGGTCACACGCATCGCCGCCACCCAAGGCGCCCGCGTCCACCTCCACCGCGCCGCCGACCCACAGGGCGAGGGGGAAAGCGGGGTTCTCGACCTCCGTACCCTTCCCTCCGCCCTTGCCCTCGCCCCCGGCGATCCGACCTCCCTCGGCCCTGACGCCACCCGCTGGACCAGATGCTCGGCGCCGAGG
>NZ_LIQQ01000529.1 GCF_001418565.1 Streptomyces graminilatus
CCCCACGACTCCCAGATCTCCCGCGATCCCCGCACCCCCCACGACTCCCGGATCTCCCGCGATCCCCAGACCGCTCACGACCCCAAGACCGCCCAGGGGCCCCGGCCCGCCCGTGGCTCCCGTGTCGCCATGTTCAGGTCCCTGAAGGTGCGGAACTACCGCCTCTTCTTCCTCGGCCAGGTCGTCTCCAACATCGGCACCTGGATGCAGCGCATCGCCCAGGACTGGCTGGTCCTCAGCCTCACCGGCTCCTCGACCGCCGTCGGCATCACGACCGCGCTGCAGTTCCTGCCGATGCTGCTCTTCGGCCTGTACGGCGGTGTCCTCGTCGACCGGCTGCCCAAGCGGCCCACCCTGCTCGTCACGCAGACGCTGATGGCCGTCACCGGCCTCGCGCTCGCCGCCCTGACCCTCACGGGTGATGTCGAGGTCTGGCACGTCTATGTCGCCGCCTTCGCCGTCGGTCTCGCCACGGTCGTCGACAACCCGGCCCGGCAGTCCTTCGTGTCCGAGATGGTCGAGCCCGGTCAGCTCCAGAACGCCGTCAGCCTCAACTCCGCGAACTTCCAGTCCGCCCGTCTCGTCGGCCCCGCCGTCGCGGGCCTGCTGATCACCGGGGTCGGCACCGGCTGGGCCTTCCTCTGCAACGGCCTCTCCTTCGTCGCCCCCATCGCCGCCCTGCTCCTCATGCGTGGCCGTGAGCTGCGTGCCGTGGAGCGGGCGCCGCGTGCCAAGGGGCAACTGCGTGAGGGGCTGCGGCATGTCGCCGGGCGGCCCGAGCTGATCTGGCCGATCGTCCTCGTCGGGTTCATCGGCACCTTCGGCTTCAACTTCCCGGTCGTCCTCTCGGCGTACGCGGACGACGTGTTCCACGCGGGCGCCGGCGCGTACAGCCTCTTCAACAGCCTGATGGCGGTCGGCTCCCTGACCGGCGCCCTGCTCGCCGCCCGGCGCGGCACGGCCCGGCTGCGCGTTCTCGTCGCGGCGGCCGTGGCCTTCGGCACGCTGGAGATCGTGGCCGCGACGGCCCCGTCCCTGTGGCTGTTCGCGCTGCTCATGGTGCCGATCGGGATCGCCGGACTCACCGTCAACGTCACGGCGAACACCTCGGTCCAGATGGCCACCGACCCGGCCATGCGCGGCCGGGTCATGGCCCTGTTCATGATGGTCTTCATGGGCGGTACGCCGCTGGGCGCCCCGGTGGTCGGCTGGATAACGGACGCGTACGGCCCCCGGGTCGGCCTCGCCTTCGGGGGCGGTGTCGCGGCCGTAGCCGCCCTCACGGTCGGTCTGGTCCTCGTCCGGGTGGGCGGCCTGAGGGTCTGCGCCGTCTGGAACTCAGGACACCCGCGCCTCAGCCTCGTCGAGCGGCCGGAGGCGGTGACCTCCGGGGCATGAGCGGGGGCATGAGCGGGGCGTGAGCGGGGCGTGAGTACCGTGAGCGGCATGAGTGCCACCAGTGCCATGAACACGGCTCGACTGTTCGCCGCCGTACTGCCGCCCGAGGACGTCTCCGGGCAACTCGCCGACGCGGTCGCCGCGTTGAGGAACCTGCCGGGTGCGGACGGGTTGCGCTGGACCGGCGTACCCGGCTGGCACTTCACCCTCGCCTTCTACGGCGAGGTCGACGAGGACGTCGTACCGGAACTGTCGGAGCGGCTGGCGCGGGCCGCCCACCGTACAAACGCGTTCGCGCTGGCGGTGCGCGGCGGCGGGCAGTTCGGGCACGGGCGGGCGCTGTGGGCCGGTGCCGCCGGTGAGGTGGACGCGCTGCGCCTGCTGGCCGACCGGGCGGAGGCGGCGGGCCGGAAGTCGGGCGTCGACATGGGGGAGCACCGGCACTACAAGCCCCACCTCACCGTGGCGCGCAGCCGCGAGGCCTTCGAGGTGCGGCCGTACGTCGAGGCCCTGGACGCGTTCACGAGCCGCACCTGGACGGTGGCCGACCTGGCGCTCGTCCGCAGCAATCTGCCGAAGTCGGGAGTGCCGGGGGAACAGCCCCGGTACGAGGTGGTCGGGCGTTGGCCACTCGCGGCGGCCGGTTAGGCTCGAAGGCGTGAATCCGAAAATCCGGAACCGGGTAATGGCCTGTGCGCTCGTGCTGATGTTCGCGGCGGTGGCCGTGACGGCGGCGGTCGGGAAGTGAGCCGACCTCATCGAGGTCAGCTCTGAACTTCCCGACCGCCGCGCCCGGCCTGTCCGCCGATCACCAGGCGAAGGCCTCCGGTGACGGGCCCGGGCCCGGGAAGATCTCGTCCAGCGAGGTCAGCAGTTCCTCGCTCAGCTCCAGCTCGGACGCCCGTACCGCCGACGCCAACTGCTCGGCCGTGCGCGGGCCGACGATCGGTCCGGTGACGCCGGGGCGGGTGAGCAGCCAGGCGAGAGCCGCCTCGCCGGGTTCGATGCCGTGCTTGTCGAGCAGATCCTCGTACGCCTGGATCTGGGCGCGGGAGGCGGGGTCGGCGAGGGTTTCGGCCGCGCGGCCACTCGCGCGCCGGCCGCCCTGGACCTCCTTCTTGATGACACCGCCGAGCAGCCCGCCCTGCAGCGGCGACCAGGGGATCACCCCGAGCCCGTACTCCTGGGCGGCCGGTATGACCTCCATCTCGGCGCGCCGTTCCGCGAGGTTGTAGAGGCACTGCTCGCTGACGAGCCCGATGGTCCCGCCGCGGCGGGCGGCGATCTCGTTGGCCTGGGCGATCTTGTAGCCGGGGAAGTTGGACGACCCGGCGTAGAGGATCTTCCCCTGCTGGACGAGCACGTCGATCGCCTGCCAGATCTCCTCGAAGGAAGTGGCGCGGTCGATGTGGTGGAACTGGTAGACGTCGATGTGGTCGGTCTGGAGCCGCTTCAGCGAAGCGTCCACGGCCCGCCGGATGTTGAGCGCGGAGAGCTTGTCGTGGTTGGGCCACGCGGCGGCGCCGTCGGCGGCCATGTTCCCGTACACCTTGGTGGCCAGGACCACCTTGTCGCGGCGGCCGTCGCCCTTGGCGAACCAGTTGCCGATGATCGATTCCGTACGGCCCTTGTTCTCGCCCCAGCCGTAGACGTTGGCCGTGTCGAAGAAGTTGATGCCCGTTTCCAGGGCCGCGTCCATGATCGCGTGACTGTCGGCCTCGTCGGTCTGGGGGCCGAAGTTCATCGTCCCCAGGACGAGCCGGCTGACCTTGAGTCCCGTGCGTCCGAGCTGCGTGTACTTCATGACTGTTCAGCCAACGCCGTGGAGTGCGCTCTAGGCAAGGGGGGACCGCCCGGCCTGCTGCTGGGCGGTCCCGGCCCGGAGGCCGTCAATGGCTGCCGAACATGCCGGGCTCGTAGTCGCCGGCGGGCTGCTGGACCATGACGTTCAGCCGGTTGAAGGCGTTGATGAGGGTGATGGTCAGGACAAGCGCGGTGAGCTGCTCCTCGTCGTAGTACTTGGCGGCGTTCGCCCAGACCTCGTCGGGGACACCGCCGGCCGCGTCCGCGATACGGGTGCCCTGCTCGGTCAGTTCCAGGGCGGCGCGCTCGGCGTCGGTGAAGACCTTGGCCTCGCGCCAGGCCGCGACCAGGTGGAGGCGCTGCGCGGTCTCGCCCGCGGCGGCGGCGTCCTTGGTGTGCATGTCGGTGCAGAAACCGCAGCCGTTGATCTGGCTGGCGCGCAGCCGCACCAACTCCTGCGTCGTGAGCGGCAGGACCGACTCCGGGATCGCCTGGCCCGCCGCGACGAGGTGCTTACCGGCCTTGGCGGCGATCGGGCTGGCGAAGAGATTCAAACGGGCTTCCATGAGGGGCTCCTCCGTCGTGGTGGCGCCTGGTGGGCGCTGCCCTTGTGGGGCGTTACACCTGGACGACGGGACGACCCCCGAGAGATGTGACATGCCTGAGCGAATGTGACGTGGGTCTCGTCGGCAGTCCATGTCTGTGGGTTCGGTCAGTCGCTTCCGGCCCCGTACCGTTCGCCCAGGTCCCAGGCCTCGTACAGGGAGTCCGCGAACGCGCCCGCGATCTTGTGCTCGCCGTTCGCGTTGGGGTGTGTGCCGTCGTACGTGTCGTGGTGGATGTCGTACGAGGCCGGGGGCGACGCCAGGAGCAGGGGTGAGCGGGGCTCGTCCAGGTCGGCGGCCGACTTCGCCAGGAGTTCGTTGAAGCGGGTGACCTGGGCGGCGAAGGGCGGGTCCGTCTCCGCGCGGACGTTCGGGATCACCGGGAGCAGGGCGATGGCGATGCGCGGGTTGGAGCGTCGGGCCTCGGCCACGAAGAGGCGGACGTTCTCCGCCGTCTGCTCCGCGTCCGTGTAGAAGCCGAGGTCGATCAGTCCCAGGGAGACCAGCAGGACGTCCGGCTTGTGGGCGCGTACCGCGTCCGCGATCAGCGGGGTCAGGTGGTGCCAGCCCTCGCCCCAGCCGGCCAGGTGGGCGCGCGGGAAGTCCGGGTCGGCGTACTCGTACGAGTCGGCGGTGTCCGTCGCCTTGTCGTACAGCGCCTCGCGCGGGCCGACGATCCGGAACGGGCCGCCGTACGTCTCCCGCAGGTGCTGCCACAGCCGGTAGCGCCAGGTGTGTTCACCGGCACTGCCGATGGTCATGGAGTCGCCTACGGGCATCAACCTGAGCATCCGCTCATGATGCGGGATCGGGGGAGCCGGTGGAGGGGCCTGGGCCGGGTGCGCGGTGTGAGTCGGGCCACCCGGGGCGGGGCGCCTGGCAGGTGGGTGCCGGGTGGGTGCCGGGTGTGTGTCGGGTTGCGGGTAGTTGTGCGTCCGTGAGCGGGCGATACGGTGATCGGCTTCGGTGACTGGTCCGGCGGGGCGGCCGGAGTCTTGGGCCCTGTATCGAGTGTCGGGATGGCAGGCTTGAGGGCATGCGCCGATCGCTCGCCCTCCTTGCCGGGGGCCTACTCGTCGGGGCGCTCGCCGCGCCCGCCTCCGCTGCCGATGGTGACCAGGACTTCATCATCAAGGATCCGCGGATCACCGAGTCCAGCGGTCTCGCCGCCTCCCACCAGCACCCCGGCGTCTACTGGACCCACAACGACAGTGACGACGGCGCCTTCCTGTACGCGATCGACAGCGCGACCGGGCGGACCGTCGCCACCGTCACCATGACCGGCGTGGGCAGGCCCCGCGACATCGAGGCCATCTCCATCGGGCCCGACAACCAGATCTACGTCGGCGACATCGGCGACAACGACGGCGTGACCTGGGACCACGTCTGGATCTACCAACTCACCGAGCCCAAGGTGCTCAAGAACCAGACGATCCGCGCCAAGCAGTACGTCGTGAAGTACACGGACGGTTCGCGCGACGCCGAGTCGCTGATCGTGCATCCGAAGACGGGGCGTGTGTACATCATCGACAAGCAGGAGGACGGCGGGCATCTGTACGCCGGGCCGGACAAACTCTCCACCTCCGGCACCAACGTCTTCCGGCCAGTCGCGCCCGTCGACATGTGGGCCACCGACGCCGCGTTCTCGCCCGACGGGCGGCAGTTGGCCGTACGCGGGTACTTCGGAGGCGTCGCCTACGCCTGGAACGACGGCAGGCTGAAGCGGCTGGGGCAGCTCGACGTGCCCTTGCAGCGGCAGGGGGAGTCGGTCACGTACAGCCGTGACGGGTCCAGGATCCTGTACGGGAGTGAAGGCGCCCAGAGCGATGTCCAGGCCAAGGACGCGCCCTCCTCCGGCGGGTCCGGTGGCTCCGACTCGGCTTCCGGTAACCGGAGTTCGGCTGCGGGCGGCGCGGTGGGCGGGGGGTCGGAGGGGAAGGTCAGGACCGGGGCCATCGCTTTCGGGGTGCTCATCGTTGCCTGGCTCGGGATCAAGCGGCTTCGGCGGCGGCCGTCGTCACCGTCGTCCTGATCATCCTCGTCCTGATCGTCGTCATCCTGGTCATCGTCGTCCCGAATGCCCGTTGCCGCGAGTATTGACGTGCGCATGTTGTGTCAGTTTCCTGGGAGGTGCGCGGTTGATGGGAGCGCTCCCATCGATTCCGGGGCCGTGCCTCCCGAGAGGAACGAGCGACATGTTCCGCTTCCCCCACCTCCGTGAACTGCGCGATCTCCGCGTCTTCCGCAACTGGCGAAGAGCGCTGTGCGCCATCGCCGCCCTGCTTCTGCTGCCGCTGGGAGCCGGTGCGCAGGCCGCCCGCGCGGCGGGCGCCGATACCCCGGGTGTCCGTGCGGCGGCCCCCGGCGCCGGCTACTGGCACACCAGTGGGCGGCAGATCCTGGACGCGGCCGGGCAGCCGGTCCGGATCGCCGGGATCAACTGGTTCGGCTTCGAAACCGGCAACTACGTGGTGCACGGACTCTGGTCCCGCGACTACAAGAGCATGATCGACCAGATGAAGACGCTCGGCTACAACACCATTCGGCTGCCGTACAGCGACGACATCTTCAAGTCCGCCACCGTCCCCAACAGCATCGACTTCAGCAGTGGCAAGAACGCCGATCTGCAAGGGCTGGGCTCCCTTCAGGTCATGGACAAACTGGTCGCGTACGCCGGCCGGATCGGCGTCAAGGTCATCCTGGACCGGCACCGGCCGGACTCGGGCGGGCAGTCGGCGCTCTGGTACACCGCGGCCGTGCCCGAGTCGACCTGGATCGCCAACCTGAAGGCCCTGGCGGCGCGTTACTCCGGCCAGGACGCGGTCATCGGCATCGACCTGCACAACGAGCCGCACGATCCCGCCTGTTGGGGCTGCGGTGATGTGACGAAGGACTGGCGGCTCGCCGCACAGCGGGCGGGCAACGCGGTGCTGTCCGTCAATCCGCAGCTCCTCGTCTTCGTCGAGGGCGTGCAGACGGTCAACGGGGTCTCCGGCTGGTGGGGCGGCAACCTGATGGGGGTCGGGCAGTACCCGGTGCAACTGGACGTGCCCAACCGGGTGGTGTACTCGGCCCACGACTACGCGACGAGCGTGGCCCAGCAGAGCTGGTTCAGCGATCCCTCGTTCCCCGCCAACATGCCGGGCGTCTGGGACAAGTACTGGGGCTACATCTTCAAGCAGAACATCGCGCCGGTGTGGGTGGGGGAGTTCGGTACGACCCTCCAGGCGACCGTGGACCAGAAGTGGCTGGCCGCGCTGGTCGACTATCTGCGGCCGACGGCGACCAGCGGCGCGGACTCCTTCCACTGGACCTTCTGGTCCTGGAACCCCAACTCCGGTGACACGGGCGGGATCCTGAAGGACGACTGGCAGTCCGTCGACACGGTGAAGGACGGCTACCTGGCGAGCGTCAAGGCACCGGGCTTCCCGCCGGGCCCCGGCGGTCCGGGTGGCCCTGGCGGCCCTGGTGGCCCCGGCGGCCCCGGTGGTCCTGGTGACGGGGCTGCCTGCACCGCCGCCTACTCGGTCAGCAGCGACTGGGGCGGCGGGTTCAACGCCGAGGTGAAGGTGACCAATTCGGGGACGGTGGCACTCAAGTCCTGGAAGGTGACGTGGACCTGGAGCGGCGGCCAGACGGTCACCAACATGTGGAACGCCTCGTACACCCAGAGCGGCCCGACGGTCACCGCCGTGAACGCGGCTCACAACGGGGCTGTGGCGGTGGGGAGTTCGACGAGCCTCGGCTTCGGGGGAGCGCCGGGGG
>NZ_LIQQ01000053.1 GCF_001418565.1 Streptomyces graminilatus
TCCACCAGGGTCGCGGTGGCGGCGATGCCCGCCGCGAGCGCCTGGGCGGCCCGCTCGAACGAGGCGACGGCGATCGGGTCACCGGCCCGCGCCGCCTCGGCCACGGCGGCGGCCGAGATGTCGCCGTCGGGGCCCGGCCGCCAGCCGTTCGCCAGGGCACGACGCGCGATGTTGGGGCCGCTGGCGATGCGCTCCACACAGCCACGGGAGCCGCAGGCACAGGGTTCGCCGTCGAGTTCGACGCTGATGTGCCCGATGTGGCCGGCGTTCCCGGTGGGGCCGGGGTGCAGCCGTCCGTTGAGGACCAGGCCGCCGCCGACGCCGGTCGAGACGACCATGCACAGCGCGTTGTCGTGGCCACGGGCGGCGCCCTGCCAGTGTTCGGCCGCCGTGATCGCCACGCCGTCGCCGATCAGTTCGACGGGCAGGCCACCGGTCACGGCCCGGACGCGTTCCACGAGCGGAAAGCCCCGCCAGCCGGGTACGTTCACCGGACTCACCGTGCCCGCGGAGGCGTCCACCGGCCCCGCGCTGCCGATACCCACGGCCGTCGCGCCGATCCACAGCGGCGATCCGGTCAGCTCGGCGAGGACCTCCTCGACGGCCCGCATCACGGCCTCGCCGGACTCCAGCGCGGGCGTCGGGCGCTGGGCGCGCAGCAGGATCCGGCCGTGGCCGTCCACCAGCGCTCCGGCGATCTTTGTACCGCCGATGTCGAGCGCGGCCACGAGGTCGGTGTGCATCAGTGTCGGGTCTCCCTGTCAACCATGGGGAAAAGCGGGCAGGCCGGTCTGATGGTGGGGGACGCAGGCCGGAGACAACGGAGGACAGTCTCCCCGCACCTGACAACGTTGTCCAGGCTCTATGCTCGACGCTACATCCTCATACACAACCCGGGACGACGCATCACCCGTACGTAACAACACGGTCCGGAGGATCGCGGCGAATCACGACGCATCGCCGCGTCTCGCCGTGGACGGCCGTCATCCCGTGGACGACAGGACAGGACAGCGCATCGTGGCCGACACCGCCCGCCGCCCGGAGAACCGCTACGGCAACCGTCCGACCATGAAGGACGTGGCCGCGCGCGCCGGGGTCGGTCTCAAGACGGTCTCACGTGTCGTCAACGCCGAACCGGGGGTGACCCCGGAGACCGAGCGCCGGGTGCAGGAGGCGATCGACGCCCTGGGGTTCCGCCGCAACGACAGCGCGCGGGTGCTGCGCAAGGGCAGTACGGCGAGCATCGGCCTCGTCCTGGAGGACCTCGCCGACCCGTTCTACGGCCCGCTGAGCCGTGCGGTCGAGGAGACCGCGCGGGCACACGGCGCCCTGCTGATCAACGGGTCGAGCGCCGAGGACCCGGACCGCGAGCAGGAACTGGTGCTGGCACTGTGCGCCCGGCGGGTGGACGGGCTGGTGATCATTCCGGCCGGTGACGACCACCGCTATCTGGAGCCCGAACTCAGGGCGGGCGTCGCCACGGTGTTCGTGGACCGTCCGGCCGGCCGGATCGACGCCGATGTCGTCCTGTCGGACAGTTTCGGCGGCGCCCGCGACGGCGTGGCCCATCTGATCGCGCACGGCCACCGCCGGATCGGCTTCATCGGCGACATGCCCCGCATCCACACCTCCGCCGAGCGGCTTCGCGGCTACCGCGCCGCGATGGAGGACGCGGGCATACCGGTCGAGGACGCGTGGATGTCCCTCGGCGTCACCGACCCCGAGCGGGTGCGCCACGCCGCCGAGGAGATGCTCACCTCGCCGTCTCCCGTCACGGCGATCTTCGCCGGCAACAACCGGGTGACGGTGACCGTCGTCCGGGTCCTCGACGAGCAGCGCCGCCCCGTGGCCCTCGTGGGCTTCGACGACTTCGAGCTCGCCGACCTGCTCCGGCCGGGCGTCACCGTCGTCGCCCAGGACGCGGCCCAGCTCGGCCGCACGGCCGCCGAACGCCTCTTCCGCCAGTTGGACGGCACCCTGCTCACCCCGGAACGCATCGAACTCCCGACCCGTCTGATCACCCGGGGCTCGGGAGAACTGCCCCCGGCGGACTGATCCGGGGATGCCCACACTCGAATCCCTCGGCCTCGCCGAGGCCCCTCGCGACCATCCGCTCACCTATCCCGGCGCGTGGCCGCGCGAGTCCGGGATCCTGGACGGCGACCGTTACCTCCCGCTCCCCGCCGGCCCGCCGCCCGACTTCGCGGGCCTCTTTCCCGACCGTGTGCCCGTCCTCGCCGTCGGCTCCAACGCCTGCCCCGGTCAACTGCGGCACAAGATGGCCGAGTTCGGCATCCGCGAGCCGATCCCGATGACCCTGGTCCGGATCACCGGGATCGAGGTCGGTGTCTCGGCCCATGTGAGCCGCTTGGGTTACGTGTCCGCGTCGCCCTTCAACGCTCCCGGAACCGTACGGGAGTTGTTCGTCACCTGGGTCGACGCGGCCCAGCTCGCCGTCATCGACGCGAGCGAGGGAGTAACGGTGCCGACCGGACCGTACGACCGCGCCTGGCTCTCCTCTCCCGAGGTGGACGTCGAGCTGGAGTCCGGCGAGCGGCTCTTCGGCGTGTACGCGTATGTCAACCGGCGCGGGGTGCTGCACGACGGGTCGGGAAGTCCCCGCCGGCACCCGGGAGAACACCGGCTGCTCACCGAACTCCTGGGTGGATCACCGGGGTTGAGGGACCTGTTCGGCCTCACACCCGAGGAGTTCTGCGCCCGGGCCCGCTTCGACCGGGACCGTTGCGACCGGGGCACCCGGCTGTTCGCGGCGGAGGGGCTGGTCGTCGCGTCCGGTCTGGAGCCGTACGTGCTGGAGCCCCGTGCGCTTGAGACCCATGTGCCGGAGACCCACGTGCCGGAGACCCACGTGCCGGACACCCATGTACCGGGCCCCCACCTACCGGATCAGCAGACCGGGAGTCCGGGCACCGGGGCGTCGTTGTCGCCGCCCTTGAGGTAGACATCGCTGACATAGACACCGGAGTTGCCGCTGTCGTCGTCGGTCTTCGCCCACCAGACGTTCGTCCACTCGCCGTAGGACTCGCGCCTGCCCAGATTCTGCTGGCAGTAGAAGTAGTTGGTGCCCGCGTTGAGGACACCGGCCTCGGTGCCGGACGCGGTGTAGTTCCATGACGATCAGGGGGCGGCCGTCGACCTCGGCGATGTCGTGCACGGCGACGACTCCGGGGTGGCGTATTCGGGCCGCCGCGCGGGCCTCGCGCTGCATCCGCAGCCACAGGGCCGCCAGCTCGGGCGCCGCCGCGTCGGTGAACGTCCGCAGTTCCTTGACCGCGACCTCGCGGCCGAGCACCTCGTCGACCGCACGCCAGACGACGCCCATGCCGCCGCGACCCAGCCGGCCCACGCCCCGGTAGCGGCCGGCCAGCAGACGGCCGGTCCCGCCGGTCGGGTCGCCCGCCCGTTCACTCGGCCGCTCTTCTGGCTGTCCGCTGTCCGTGCTCCCCCGAAGACACCCCTGCTCCGCCCCGTTCCTGTTACTCACCCGTACGTCCCGTACGTCCCGTACAGACTACGGGGCCGGTGTGACAGGGGTACTACCTGGGCGTCGCCGCGAGACCGGCCCGTCCCGGCCGCGCGAAACCGTCCAGATCGGCCCGGGTCAGGCCGTCCGTCGCCCGGGTCACCTCGGCGGGGTCGAGGGCGCCGCAGTCCAGGCCGCGCAGCAGATAGCCGCTGAGGGCCTTGGCGGTGGCGGGCTCGTCCATGACATCGCCGCCCGCCCGGTTCACGTAGCGGGAGAGGCGGTCCGCGGCCTGTTCGTAGCCCTCGCGGTAGAAGGAGAAGACGGCCGCGTAGCGGGTCGGGATGTGCCGGGGGTGCATGTCCCAGCCCTGGTAGTAGGCGCGGGCCAGGGCGCGGCGGGTGAGGCCGTAGTGCAGGCGCCAGGCCGCGTGGACCTGTTCGGCCGGGCCGACGGGGAGGACGTTGGTGGAGCCGTCCGAGACGCGTACGCCGGTGCCGGCCGCCGCGACCTGCATGACCGCCTTGGCGTGGTCGGCGGCCGGGTGGTCGCTGGCCTGATACGCGGCGGAGACGCCGAGGCAGGCGCTGTAGTCGAAGGTGCCGTAGTGCAGACCGGTGGCGCGGCCCTCGGCGGCCTGGATCATCCGGGCGACCGTGGCCGTGCCGTCGGTGGCGAGGATGGACTGGCTGGTCTCGATCTGGATCTCGAAGCCGATCCGGCCGGGCGTGAGGCCGCGCGCCTTCTCGAACTCCTCCAGGAGCCGCACCATGGCGGTGACCTGTTCGGCGTACGTCACCTTGGGGAGGGTGAGGACCAGTCCGTCGGGCAGTCCGCCCGCCTCCATCAGCCCGCTCAGGAAGATGTCGAGGGTGCGGATGCCCCGGTCGCGCACCGCCGCCTCCATGCACTTCATCCGGATGCCCATGTACGGGGCTGCCGTGCCGTTCCCGTACGCCTCGGCGATCAGCCGGGCCGCGCGGGCCGCCGTCTCGTCCTCCTCGGCGTCCGGGCGCGGGCCGTAGCCGTCCTCGAAGTCGACGCGCAGGTCTTCGATCGGCTCGTGTTCGAGTTTGGCGCGGACCCGGTCGTGGACGGATTCGGCGAGGTCGTCCGGCAGGCCGAGCACGGCGGCGAAGGAGGCGGCGTCCGGGGCGTGTTCGTCGAGGGCGGCGAGGGCCTGGTCGCCCCAGGAGCGGATGGTGTCGGCGGCGAACGCGTCGCCGGGGACGTAAACGGTGTGGACGGGCTGGCGGGTTCCGGGGTCTCCGGGGTAGCGGCGCTCCAGCTCCGCGTCGACCGGGGCGAGGGAGGCGCTGATCTCCTCGCTGACGGCGCCCGCGAGGCTCGTCGTCACGTTTTCCTGCCGGCCCTGGACCATTCCGAACCCTCCATTTTCCGCACTACGGAATCGGCCATCCGCCCAGCGAAGCTAACTGTCGATCTTCACCCCGGTCAACACCGTCTCGAACCGTGATTCCCGATCTTCTTCCTCCGGTCACCGCTTTCCCGGGGTCGTCTTCCGTATTCAGTGGGCAAGGTTCATTCTGACTCCGAAGGGGAGGGGATCGCGTGCCGAGAGAGGTCGGAGTGACGCGTCGCCAGGGGCTCAAGTCCGTGGCGGTCGCCGCCATAGCGGGGCCGCTGCTGACCACGGCGGGATCGTCGAATCCGGCGGTCGCCGGCGAACATCCGGGCGCCCTGAACGTCATGACGTACAACGTGCGCTTCGGGACCACCGTCGACGACACACCGACGTGGTCCGTGCGCCGCCCGGTGATGCGGGAACTGCTGCGCCGCGAGCGCCCGCACGTCATCGGCACCCAGGAGGGGCTCTATCACCAGGTGCGCGGTATCGAGAAGGATCTCGGCGCGCACTACGACTGGATCGGCACCGGCCGAGGGGGCGGCAGCAAGGACGAGTTCATGGCGGTCTTCTACGACACCCGAAGACTCGAGCCCCTCGAGTTCGACCACTTCTGGCTGTCCGACACGCCGTACACGATCGCCTCCAACACCTGGAAGGCGGACTGGCTGCGCATGGTCACCTGGGTGAGGTTCGCCGATCTCGCCGACGGGCGGCGGGAGTTCTACGTCCTCAACACCCATCTGGACAACGTCAGCCAGTACGCCCGGGAGCGCTCGGCGAAGCTCATCGGCAAGACGATCGCAGGGTGGGACCCGGCGAAGCCGGTGATCGTCACCGGTGACTTCAACTCGCCCGCCCACGGGAACCGGGTGTACGACCTGATGCTGGCGAACGGACTCGTGGACACGTGGGACGTGGCGGCCTCGCGCAGTCCGGCGTACGGGACGTTCAACGCCTACCGGCCGCCCAAGCCCGGCGGCCGACGCATCGACTGGATCCTGACCTCGCCGGGGGTGACCACGAACTGGGCGGCGGTCAACACGTTCTCCGTGAACGGGCTGTACCCGAGCGACCATATGCCGGTGCAGGCATCACTGACCCTGGGATGAACGACCCTGGGACGAGCCGAGGCCCCCGCGACCGTACGAACGGTCGCGGGGGCCTCGGGTACATCAGTCACATGAGTCACATCGGTTACATCGGTCGCCTCGGGGAGCCTCAGCCCTTGCGGGCGTTGATCTCCTCGGTGAGCTGCGGGACGACGTCGAAGAGGTCGCCGACGACGCCGTAGTCGACGAGGTCGAAGATCGGGGCCTCGGCGTCCTTGTTGACGGCCACGATGGTCTTCGAGGTCTGCATACCGGCGCGGTGCTGGATGGCGCCGGAGATGCCGTTGGCGATGTAGAGCTGCGGCGAGACGGACTTGCCGGTCTGGCCGACCTGGTTGGTGTGCGGGTACCAGCCCGCGTCCACCGCGGCACGCGAGGCGCCGACGGCCGCGCCGAGGGAGTCGGCGAGGGACTCGATGATCGCGAAGTTCTCCGAGCCGTTGACGCCACGGCCGCCGGAGACGACGATCGCGGCCTCGGTCAGCTCCGGGCGGCCCGTCGACTCGCGCGGGGTGCGCGCGGTGACCTTGGTGCCGGTGGCCTGAGCCGAGAAGGTGACGGCGAGGGCCTCGACGACACCGGCGGCCGGGGCGGCCTCGACGGCGGCGGAGTTGGGCTTGACCGTGATGACCGGGGTGCCCTTGGCCACGCGGGTCTTGGTGGTGAAGGACGCGGCGAACGCGGACTGCGTGGCCACCGGGCCCTCGTCACCGGCCTCCAGGTCGACGGCGTCGGTGATGATGCCGGAGCCGATGCGCAGCGCGAGGCGGGCGGCGATCTCCTTGCCCTCGGCGGAGGACGGGACCAGCACGGCGGCCGGGGAAACGGCGTCGTAGGCGGCCTGGAGGGCGTCGACCTTCGGGACGACCAGGTAGTCGGCGTACTCGGCGGCCTCGTGGGTGAGTACCTTGACGGCGCCGTGCTCGGCGAGCGCGCCGGCGGTGGCGGCGGCACCGGCGCCCAGGGCGACGGCGACCGGCTCGCCGATGCGGCGGGCGAGGGTCAGCAGCTCCAGGGTGGGCTTGCGGACGGCGCCGTCCACGTGATCGACGTAGACGAGAACTTCAGCCATGGGACTTCTACTCTCCTGCTTGCGGAAGATGAGGGGCGGTCTGCGGGACGGGGCTCGTCACGAGCCTCGAACGGGGCCTAGATGAACTTCTGGCCCGCGAGGAACGCGGCGAGCTGCTTGCCGCCCTCGCCCTCGTCCTTGACGATCGTGCCGGCCGTGCGCGCCGGGCGCTGGGCCGCGGAGTCGACCACGGAGTACGCGCCCTCCAGACCGACCTCCTCGGCCTCCAGGCCGAGGTCGGACAGGTCCCAGGACTGAACCGGCTTCTTCTTGGCGGCCATGATGCCCTTGAAGGACGGGTAACGCGCCTCACCCGACTGGTCGGTGACCGACACGACCGCCGGGAGGGAGGCCTCGAGCTGCTCGGAGGCCGAGTCGCCGTCGCGGCGGCCCTTGACGACACCGTCCTCGACGGAGACCTCGGACAGCAGGGTGACCTGCGGGACGCCCAGACGCTCGGCGACCAGCGCGGGTACGACGCCCATGGTGCCGTCGGTGGAGGCCATGCCGGAGACGACCAGGTCGAAGCCGGCCTTCTCGATCGCCTTGGCCAGCACCAGGGAGGTGCCGATGGCGTCGGTGCCGTGCAGGTCGTCGTCCTCGACGTGGATCGCCTTGTCGGCGCCCATCGACAGGGCCTTTCGGAGCGCGTCCTTGGCGTCCTCGGGGCCGACGGTCAGGACCGTGATCTCCGCGTCGTCGGCCGCGTCGGCGATCTGCAGCGCCTGCTCGACCGCGTACTCGTCGAGCTCCGAGAGCAGACCGTCCACGTCGTCACGGTCGACGGTCAGGTCATCGGCGAAGTGCCGGTCGCCAGTGGCGTCGGGCACGTACTTCACAGTGACAACGATCCTCAAGCTCACGCCGGCTCTCCTACTGCATCGTCTGTTCCGGGCTGCCTTCCTGCAGGCAGCATAGGCGCCTCAAAGCGCCAGATCCCGATGGGGGCGACCCGCGCTCCGAACGAAATATTACTCGCCAGTACACTCACTTCGCACCTACTAAGCAAGCGCTTTGACATGTGACCTTTGCAACGCAGCGTAACCGGAGCCCGCCGGCTCCGCAGTATCGCCGAAATCACATTGTACGGATCAGTCGATCACTCTCGGTCAGTCCCGGAGCCCGTTGAAGCGGCCCTGGTGATAGAGCAGCGGCCGGCCGGAACCCGCGGGATCGCCCAGCACGACCTCGGCCAGCACGATCCGGTGGTCCCCGGCCGGCACGCGCGCGACGGTCCGGCACACCAGCCAGGCGAGGACACCGTCGAGGACGGGCACCCCCTCGGGACCCTCGCTCCAGGCGGTGGGCGCGCCGAACCGGTCCGCGCCGCTGCGGGCGAAGGTGGCGGCCAGCTCCTGCTGGTGCTCGCCGAGTATGTGCACCCCGACGTGCTCTGCCCCCGATATCGCCGGCCAACTGGACGCGCCCGTGCTGATGCCGAAGGAGACGAGCGGGGGGTCGGCGGAGACGGAGGCGAGGGAGGTCGCGGTGAAGCCGACGGGACCGGCACTCCCCCGGGCGGTGATCACCGCGACCCCTGCCGCGTGTCGCCGGAAGACGGAGCGCAGGAGGTCGGGAGAGGCGGGGGCGATGGTCCGAGGCGTACCGAGAGCGGGCGTGCCCGTCATGGCGTTGTCCTTCTGCGGGAGACGGAGAGCGGGGCGATGGCTGCTCAACGGCCCGGACAGCGCGCGCTCGCGGTGCGCACGAGGTCCACGTGGACACGCGCGTGGAGAAGGAGTTCCGGAGGCATAGGGTCAGGCTGACGACGGACGGCGGGCGCGGTCAAGTGGCTCCCGTCATCTGGGAGATGCGTCACCGAACGATCTGTCAGCGGTGACACCGGGTTCCCCGGGGGCCTCAAACGGCCTCCCCGAGCGCGGCGATGACCTCTTCCTTGCGCGGCTGCCCGGTCGCCCGCCGGACGATACGCCCGTCGGCGTCGAGGACCAGCACTGTGGGCGTCTTGAGGATGTCGAGCCTGCGTACGAGGTCCAGGTGCTCCTCGGCGTCGATCTCGACGTGGGTGACACCGGGGACGACGCCGGCCACCTCGCCGAGCACCCGGCGGGTCGCCCGGCAGGGGGCGCAGAAGGCGCTGGAGAACTGGACGAGCGTGGCCCGCTCGCCGAGGCTCGTGCCCAGGTCGGCGGCGCCGAGCCGCTTGCCGTCGTCCCGCACGCGCACGCGTACTCTCCCGCTCCGCCGCCGATGCAGCACTCCGAAGGCGCTCGCCGCCGCGAGCACGGCCACGCACATCACGATTCCGGTCACCCCGACTCCAGCGTTCATCAGACTGCAAAGATTCCCGGCAGCTCGAAACGTTTCTGCTGAGGAATGATCGGCTCATGGACATCGATGTGAGAGGGCCCAGATCCGGGGCCGCCGTGACGACCGTCGTGCTCGCGGTCGTGCTGGTCACCGGGAGCGCGTGGCTGCTGGCCTGGCAGACGCTGGCGTTCGCCCTGGGCGCGGCGGGCGGGGTCGGGCGCTCCCCGTACGGCTGGCTGTTCCGTACGTTCGTCCGTCCGCGGCTCGGCCCGCCGACGGAGTTCGAGGCGCCCGCGCCGCCGCGGTTCGCACAGGCGGTCGGATTCGTCTTCGCGGCCGTGGGACTCGCCGGGTTCACGCTGGGCGCGGAGTGGCTGGGGCTCGCGGCGACCGGGGCGGCGCTGGCGGCGGCGTTCCTCAACGCGGCGTTCGGGTACTGCCTGGGGTGCGAGATGTACCTCGTCGTGCGCCGGGTGACGGTACGCACGCAATAGGGGCGGCTCAACAGCCCGAGGTGGACGATGAGGTGACGTGACGTGACGAGTATCTCGCCCCTGACAGGCACGAGGGGTGGCCACTCGTCCGTTCTTGGGGCACGATCTGCGCAATGCTGTAAAACCTACGGCTGCGTAACTTCACGCCGGGAACCCTCTTCCCAGGCAGAGCAGAGAGAAGGGTCACCCCCGTCCATGGCTGAGCTCGTCTACCGTCCCGCCATCGGTCTCGCCCAGACCCTGTTCAAGGTCTGGGACCTGAAGATCGACCTCAGAGGGTCGGAGAACATCCCGCGCTCGGGTGGTGCGGTGCTGGTGAGCAACCACATCGGCTACCTGGACTTCATCTTCGACGGTCTCGCCGCTCTCCCGCAGAAACGTCTGGTCCGCTTCATGGCCAAGGAGTCGGTGTTCCGGCACAAGGTCTCCGGCCCGCTGATGCGCAACATGAAGCACATCCCGGTGGACCGCAAGAACGGCGAGGCGGCGTACGCGCACGCGCTGGCCGCACTGCGCGCGGGCGAGATCGTGGGTGTCTTCCCCGAGGCCACGATCTCGCAGTCGTTCACGCTGAAGAGCTTCAAGTCCGGCGCCGCGCGGATGGCCCAGGAGGCGGGCGTCCCGCTGATCCCGATCGCCGTATGGGGCACGCAGCGCCTGTGGACCAAGGGTCACCCGCGCAACTTCAAGCGCAGCCACACCCCGATCACGATCCGGGTCGGCGAGGCGATCGAGGCGTCGCGCGACAAGTACGCGGGGGCGCTTACGCGGCAGGTGCGGGATCGTGTGAATGAGCTTCTGGAGGCCGCCCAGCGCGCATACCCGGTTCGGCCCAAGGGGCCGGACGACACGTGGTGGATGCCGGCGCATCTCGGGGGGACGGCCCCGACCCCGGAGCAGGTGCGGGAGATCGAGACGCGCTGAGTTTCCCCCAGGGGCGGGTAGTTCGTTCTCCGCGGGCCGGTGGGGGGCTGGTCGCGCAGTTCCCCGCGCCCCTAAAAACGGTCGGTCACCTCACCGTGATCCGGGCCCCGGGGCAGAACTTCTCCAGGAGTTCGGCGAGTTCCGCGCCGGCCGCCTCCGACTCCGCGGCCGGCATCGGCGCCAGGCATTCCAGAAGGAAGATCGCGGACGTGGACTCCTCGGTGAGCCTCGTGCGCGGGCCCTGGCGCCAGTTCCAGCGGCGGCAGGTCACGCCCGCGTCGTCGCACCAGACGACCTCACCCGCGTCGGGGTGCTCGACGGTCTCCTCGCCGCCGGCCACGGTCACGAAGTCCTCGGTTCCGGTGGCGCGTACGAGCCGCATGCCGCCCTGGACGCGGTCGAGGTCCTCGCCGCCGACCGGGACCAGATGGGCCACGCTGATGGCGTTGTAGAGGTCGACCAGGACGTTGATCCGGGGCAGGCCGGCCTCCGTCAGGGCCCGCTTGGCGAGCGCCTCGGCCGAGTTGCGGGTGCGGGACGGCTTGGAGCCGAACGCCGTGTAGGTGTCGCGCCAGGCGATCATGTGCGGGTCCTCGTGCGGGGCCCGGCCGCCCAGGCGCACGGCGAGCCGACGGGCCGCGTCGTCCAGGAGTGCCGAACTGGCCTCCGTACTGGGCCCGTTGACGAGTCCGTGTGCCTCGATCGCGACGTGGGTGAAACCGGGCGCGAGCGCGCGCACCTCGTCGGACACGGTCAGGGTGAGTGTCATCGCCTGCCTCAGAGTGCGGTGGGGAGCGTCTTCCAGAGATACGACCTGTCCGGTGCCGCCTTCAGAGCGTCCAGCACGGCCGGATGCGGTTCAGCGTACAGTACTGGATAGTCCACCTCATTGGACTTCGCGTCGGGGATCCACGCCAGCCGCTCACCATCGAGGGAGAACCGCGCGTCCACGCCCGCCTTGTTGCCCCGCGGGTCCTGGCGGTGCCAGGCGCCGTTGAACCGGACGGCGACCAGACCGTGCACGGCGTGACCGGGACCGTCGCCGCCGTCGTGCGCGAGCCGCTGGTAGCACAGCGCCGTCGGGATGTCCTCGGCGCGCAGCAGGGCGGCCAGGGCGTGCGACTTGGCGTAGCAGATGCCGGTGCGCTGCTCCAGGACGGTGGAGGCCCGCCAGGTGACCCGCGGATCGCCGCTGTCGGCGGAGTGCGGGATGGTGTCGCGCACGAATTCGTACGCCGCCTGCGCATAGGCATACGAGTCCGCCGCGCCCTTGGCGAGTCGCGCGGCGGTTTCCCGGACCAGCGGGTGGTGGTGGTCGATGGCCTCGTCGGCGGCCAGATATGCGGACAGGTCAGAGGTGTTCTGGATCAGCTCCATGACCCCAGAGCATAGGAAAGCGATCACCCGATAGTCAATGACTTTCCAGGTGACCGCATACCTATGCAAAGAGAAGGGTGCTCTCGGAGTCCCCGCTAGCGCGCCATCTCCTCCTTCAGCGCCGCCACGAAGGCGTCCACGTCGTCCTCGGTCGTGTCGAACGCGCACATCCAGCGGACGTCACCGGCGGCCTCGTCCCAGAAGTAGAAGCGGAAGCGCTTCTGGAGGCGCTCGCTCACGTCGTGCGGGAGGCGGGCGAAGACCGCGTTCGCCTGGACCGGGTGGAGGATCTCCACTCCGTGCACGGCGCGCACACCCTCCGCGAGCCGCTGCGCCATGGCGTTGGAGTGGCGGGCGTTGCGCAGCCACAGGTCCTTGGCGAGCAGCGCCTCCAACTGCACGGAGACGAAGCGCATCTTGGAGGCGAGCTGCATGGACAGCTTGCGCAGGTGCTTCATGTGGCTGACGGCGTCCTGGTTGACGACGACGACCGCCTCACCGAACAGCGCGCCGTTCTTCGTCCCGCCGAGGGAGAGGATGTCGACGCCGGCCGCGTTGGTGAACGTCCGCATCGGGACGTCGAGCGAGGCCGCCGCGTTGGCTATGCGGGAGCCGTCCAGGTGGACCTTCATGCCGAGGGAGTGGGCGTGGTCGCAGATCGCGCGGATCTCGTCCGGGGTGTAGAGGGTGCCCAGCTCGGTGCTCTGGGTGATCGAGACGACCTGCGGCATGGCGCGGTGCTCATCGTCCCAGCCGTACGCCTGCCGGTCGATGAGGTCGGGGGTCAGCTTGCCGTCCGGGGTGGGCACCGTGAGCAGCTTGAGGCCGCCCATGCGCTCGGGGGCCCCGCCCTCGTCGACGTTGATGTGCGCGCTCTCGGCACAGATCACGGCGCCCCAGCGGTCGGTGACCGCCTGGAGCGCGACGACGTTGGCCCCGGTGCCGTTGAAGACGGGGAACGCCTCCGCCGTGGCCCCGAAGTGGCTGCGAATGATCCGCTGGAGGTTCTCGGTGTAGTCGTCCTCGCCGTACGCGACCTGGTGCCCGCCGTTGGCCAGGGCCAGTGCGGCGAGCACCTCGGGGTGGGCCCCCGCGTAGTTGTCGCTGGCGAAGCCTCGGGCCTCCGGGTCGTGATGACGGCGTGCGTCGGTCTTCGGAGGGTTCACGGCTTCTCGGTCAGCCACAGACGTTTCCCGTTCACTTCGGCGGCGGGCCGCTCCCAGACGCCGGCGATGGACTCGGCCAGCTCCTTGACATCGGTGAAGCCCGCGAACTTCGCGTTGGGCCGCTCCGCGCGCATCGCGTCGTGCACCAACGCCTTCACGACCAGGATCGCAGCCGCCGAGGTCGGCCCGTCGGCGCCCTCCGCGGCTCCGGCCTTGTGGAAGTAGTCGGCCATGGCGAGCGTCCACGCCTCGGCGGCGGCCTTGGCGGCGGCGTAGGCGGCGTTGCCCGCGGTGGGCTTGCTCGCGCCGGCGGCGCTGGTCAGGACGTACCTGCCGCGCTCGCTGCGCTGGAGGGCCTCGTGGAAGGCGAGGGAGGTGTGCTGCACGGTACGGATGAGCAGGAGCTCCAGGAAGTCCCAGTCGTCGAGACTGGTCCTGGTGAAGGTCTCGCTGCCGCGCCAGCCGCCGACGAGGTGGACCAGGCCGTCGACGCGCCCGAAGTCCTTCTCGATGCGGGTGGCCCAGTCGTGGGTCGACTGGAGATCGAGCAGGTCGACGGTGTCGCCGACGACGGTGGCACCGCCGTACGCGTAGCTCGCGGCGTCCACGGCCTCCGCGAGCCGCTCCGGGTCGTTGTCCGAGCCGACGACGGTCGCGCCCGCCTCGGCGAGCCTGAGCAGCGTCGCCCGGCCGGCCGGTCCGCCGGCGCCCGCGACCGCGATCACCGCACCGCTGAGAGCCCCGTTCCTCATCCTCATCGCCTCCTGAGCAGTGTTTTCGCTGACACGGTCGCTCACGCGGCGATCCGCTCGGCGCTCTCCGCGGTGATGCCCCGGGTGGAGGCGATCACGTTCTTCAGCTTCTTGGAGAGGGCCTCATAGAACATGCTCAGCGGAAACTCGTCCGGAAGCACCTCGTCCACGAGCTTGCGCGGCGGCTGGCTCAGGTCGAGGGCGTCGGGACCCTTGGCCCAGCGGGAGCCCGGGTGCGGGGCGAGATAGGCGGAGACCAGCTCGTACGCCTTGAACCAGTGGACGAGCTTGGGCCGGTCGATGCCCTCGCGGTAGAGGGTCTCGATCTCGGCACAGAGCTGGTTGGTGACCTGCGGGGCGCGCTGCCAGTCGATGTGCAGCTTGTTGTCGGTCCAGCGGATCACGTCGTGCTTGTGCAGGTAGGCGAAGAGGAGCTGGCCGCCGAGGCCGTCGTAGTTGCGGACGCGCTCGCCGGTGACCGGGAAGCGGAACATCCGGTCGAAGAGGACCGCGAACTGCACGTCACGGGCCTGCGGAGTGCCTTCCGCCTCCAGCTTCACGGCCTCCTTGAAGGCGGTGAGGTCGCAGCGCAGCTCCTCCAGGCCGTACATCCAGAACGGCTGGCGCTGCTTGATCATGAAGGGGTCGAAGGGCAGGTCGCCGTGGCTGTGGGTGCGGTCGTGGACCATGTCCCACAGGACGAACGCCTCTTCGCAGCGCTTCTGGTCGTGGATCATCGCGGCGACGTCCGCCGGCAGTTCGAGGCCGAGGATGTCGACGGCGGCGTCGGTGACGCGACGGAAGCGGGCGGCCTCGCGGTCGCAGAAGATCCCGCCCCAGGTGAATCGATCCGGCGCCTCGCGTACGGCGATGGTCTCCGGGAAGAGGACGGCCGAGTTGGTGTCGTACCCGGTGGTGAAGTCCTCGAAGGTTATGCCGCAGAACAGCGGGTTGTCGTAGCGGGTGCGCTCCAGCTCGGCCAGCCAGTCGGGCCAGACCATGCGCAGGACGACCGCTTCGAGGTTGCGGTCGGGGTTGCCGTTCTGCGTGTACATCGGGAAGACGACCAGGTGCTGGAGGCCGTCCGCGCGATTCGCGGCGGGCTGGAAGGCCAGCAGCGAGTCGAGGAAGTCCGGCACCCGGAAACCACTGTCGGACCAGCGGCGCAGGTCCTTGGCGAGAGCCTGGTGGTAGGCGGTGTCGTGCGGCAGCAGCGGGGACAGCTCCGCGACGGCGTCCACGATCCGGCGTACGGCGAGATCGACGTCGGCGGAGTCCGGGGCGTCCTCCCGGTCGAAGTCGATCGACCCGTCCTTGGCCTGCCATGGCCGGATCTGCTCCACGGCATCCTTGAGCACGGGCCACGCCGGGTGCTCCACCACCCTGCCGAGCGCAGCAAAGCGCTCGTCCGGAACCGTCTGCAAAAGAATTTCCGTCATGTCCCATCCTCCACGGGAGAACCTCGCGTAAAGACACCGTATGCGTACGGGGTTCCCGACCACAAGGCTGATCATGGGAGATTATCCTGCACACCCCCATGGTCACCGTATTTTTTCCTGCCGGAAACCTCGGGGGCGGTGACTTCCCTACCCGACGATGGCCGGTTCACGCCCCCGCCCCCGTCCACCGTTTCCGGCCATCCGTTTCCGGCGCGTCCGTACGGGTCCGATGCCGGACCGGGCCGCTAGGCTGCGGCACCCGAGCGCCGTCGACGGAAGCGAGTTGGCCTTGAACTTCCTGACCATCGGGCACCGCGGAATCATGGGCGTGGAGCCGGAGAACACCCTGCGTTCGTTCGTCGCCGCCGAGCAGGCGGGCCTGGACATGATCGAACTCGATCTGCGGCTGAGCGGTGACGGCGCCCTCGTCGTCATGCACGACGCGGACCTGGACCGCACGACGGACGGCACCGGGCCCGTCGCCGACAGAACGCTAGCCGAGCTGCGCGAGCTGGACGCGGGCCTCGGCGAGCGCGTCCCGCTCTTCGAGGAGGTCCTGGACGCCGTCGGCCTACCGCTCCAGGCCGAGATCAAGGACGTCGCGGCGGCCCGTGCGCTGGCCGAGGTGATGCTGCGCCGGGAGCTGACCGCACGCGTCGAGGTGTCCTCGTTCCACGAGGACGCGATCACCGAGATCACCCGCCTGGTGCCCGGGGCGCGTACGGCGCTGATCGCCGGCCGCTACGGCACCGACGTCGTGGGCCGCGCCGTCCGCGCCGGCGCCGCCACGGTGTGCCTCGACATCCGCCGCCTCACCCTGGAGATCGTCGAACGGGCGAGGAAGGCCGATCTGCGGATCATCGCCTGGGTGGTCAACACCCAGGACCACCTGCGCCTGGTACGCGCCCTGCAACTGGACGGCGCGACCACCGACTACCCGCAGATCAAACTCACGGGCCGCTTCACCGCGTAAGGCTCACGCACTCACGCGCTCACGCCGATCTCCTTGACCAGCAGCTCGAACTCCAGATCGGCACGCTGCGGCACACCGAACCGCTCGTCGCCGTACGGGAAGGGGCTCATCTCTCCCGTACGGCGGTAGCCGCGACGCTCGTACCAGGCGATCAGGTCGTTCCGTACGGAGATCACGGTCATGTGCATCGCCGACGCGCCCCAGGTCTCGCGCGCCACGCGCTCCGCCTCGGCGATGATCACCTTGCCGAGACCGGCACCCTGGAGGGCCGGGCTGACCGCGAACATCCCGAAGTAGGCATGGTCGCCCCGGTGTTCGAGCTGGCAGCAGGCGACCACCCGGCCGTCCTGCTCGACGGTCAGCAGCCTGCTGTCGGCCGACTTGACGACGTCGAGTACGCCCGCCGCGTCGGTCCGCTGCCCTTCGAGGATGTCCGCCTCGGTGGTCCAGCCTGCCCGGCTGGCGTCTCCCCGGTAGGCCGACTCGATCAGCGCGACGAGGACATCGACATCGGCCTCGGTGGCGTCACGGAAGGTCGGTCCGGTCGGTCCGGTGGCTGCGGTGTCCATGGCGACGGTTCTCCGAGTGCTGGGGTGCTCCCGCGGCGGCGCGGGCACGGACGATCGTAACGCCCGTCCTGGACGGGACGACCGGGGTCTGTCCGGCGGATCGGGCCGCAGGGAATCGACGGCACGTTCGCCGACGCCAGTGAGCGGGGCTCGGTGCGGCCGGCCGCACCGCGGCGGAGGGCGTCGGCGGGATGAACCGCCGGACAGGCCTTAGGCTCCGGACACATGGTGCATGTACTGAGCAGCCGAATCCTCCTCCGGCCCCTCGACCCGGAGCGTTCCCGGGTCTTCTACGGCGAGCATCTGGGCCTCGCCGTGCACCGCGAGTTCGGTACGGGGCCCGAGCGGGGCACGGTCTACTTCCTCGGCGGCGGATTCCTGGAACTCTCGGGGCGGGGCGAGGAGCCCCCGTCGCCGTCGGTACGGCTGTGGCTCCAGGTGGCGGACGTGACGGCCGCGCACGACGAACTGGCGTCCCGGGGCGTCGAGATCGTCCGGCCGCCGGTGAAGGAGCCGTGGGGTCTCGTCGAGATGTGGATCGCGGACCCGGACGGCACGCGGATCGTGGTGGTGGAGGTACCGGCGGATCATCCGCTGCGGTACCGGCCTGGCATCTGACGCCCAGGGAGCAGGAAGCGGGACGTGGCCGTCCGGGGCCGCCGGCCGTCGAGGCTGCCGGCCGATTCCTCGGCGCATCGGCGGAGTGTCTGCGCAACTCGCTTGACCGGGATCGGAGTTCGGCGGTCCGGCCTGTTCTCCGCGCGGGCCGGGCGAGCGCCTGTGCCACGTACCTGTGGGGACGCGTCCGGCATTCCCGGTCACCCGTGCCCCGGCATACGCTCCCCCGCGTACATCCTTGCGCTCCCATGCGCACCGCCCCGTGCGGGCATCTCTTCAGCGGGGGTCTGTCGGGGGCGAGGGGAGGTTCGTGTGCACGGTCCGGCTTCGCCCGGGTGGCTGCTGGTCGCGCTGTGCGCGGTGACCGGGGCGTACTGCCTGCTGCGGATGCGCAGCACCGTCGAGGAGCAGCGCCGGGCCGCCGGCGGCGAGGCGCTGATGGGCTTCGGCATGGCCGCGATGGCCGTGCCCGCCACCGTACTCACCCCACCGCGCTGGGCCTGGCTGGTGTACACGGCCGTGTTCGGTGCGGCGGCGCTGCGCACCCTGTGGTCGGCACGGGCCGGGTCGCATCATCTGCACCATCTGATGGGCGCGTCCGCCATGGCCTACATGGCCGCCACGATGGCCGCCGCCCCCGCCCACCACCACGACGGGTCCGGCGGCGCCGGGATACCCCTGCTGACGGCGACGCTGCTCGTCTACTTCACCGGGTACGTGCTGCTGTCCGGCGTCCGTCTGGTGTCCGTGCCCGTCCTGGCCGTCGGCGGCGGGAGCCGGACAGCCTCGCCCGGCTGGGGGGACCGTCCCGAACTGGCGCGCGCCTGCCGCCTGTCCATGGGCATCGCGACGGTCGCCATGCTGATCACACTCTGACCGTCCGGCCCTACGACTGTACGAAACCGTGGTCTGCGTCACTTTGCCGCGACGGACCGTAGGTATGAGCACCGCCCCGCTCATAGGCTGCACCCATGATGGTCCCCGCGGCACTGCTGCTGCTCGGCGCGCTGACCGCCGTCGTCGCCCCGCGGCTGCTCGCCCGCGCCGACTGGCCGGACCGCGAACCGGTGGTCGCCCTGTGGGTGTGGCAGTGCGTGGTGGCCGCCGTACTGATGTGCTGCGCGCTGTCGATGACGCTGAGCGCGGCGGCCGCCTGGCAGGCCGTGCGCGGCCATGTGTTCGCCCCGGCGCCGCACGAGGTCGTGGAGGCCTATGTCCTCGGCGCCTCCCGTCCCTGGGCCGCGACGACGGCCGTGGCGCTCGCCTGTGGCGGGCTGTGGACCGCGGCGATGCTCGTCCGTGAGGTCGTACGGGCGCGCAGGCGGCGCGGGTCGCGGCGGGCCGAACTCCTCGTCCGCGCACCGCTGTTGCCCGGCGAGGAGCCGGGCCCGGACCGGCTGGTGGTCCTGGAGGGTGAGCGCGCGGAGGCCTGGTGGCTGCCGGGCACCGAGTCCGGGCTCGTCGTCACCACGGCCGCGCTGCGCCGCCTCAAGGGGCGGCAGCTGGACGCCGTACTCGCCCACGAGCAGGGCCACGCGCGGGCCCGTCACGACTGGCTGCTGCACTGCTCGGGCGCGCTGGCCAGCGGGTTTCCGCAGGTGCCGGTCTTCGCCTCGTTCCAGGACGAGATGCACCGGCTGGTGGAACTCTCCGCCGACGACATGGCCTCCCGCCGCTTCGGCCGGCTGACGACCGCCCTCGCCCTGGTCGAACTCAACGAGGACCGGGGCGTGTTCGGCCCGTCCCCGACGCAGCAGGCCCATGTCCCGCTGCGCGTACGCCGGTTGCTGACCGCGCCGGACAGGCTGACGGCGGGCCGGCGGCTCCGGCTGACGGCGGCCGCGGCCCTCGTACCGGTGATCCCGGTACTGGTGGCGTTCGTGCCGGCGCTGCGCGCGCTCGGCTAGGGACGGGCCCTGGGCAGCGGGCCGCCGTACGGTTCGGTTGGCCGCCCGCCCTGGTGGTCGGCGAGGATCGCGTCATGCGTACCCCCCACCTCGTCCCTCGGCTCCGGCCCCCGGTCCCCCACCCGGCCGTCCGTGTCACCGTCGTCCTGGCCCTCGCCTCCGTGCTGCTGACCGCCCTGGTCGCGCTGGACTGGCACCCGCTGATCACCCTCGACGGCGACATCGCGCGCGCCGCGCATCGCCGGGCGGTCGGCGAACCCGGTCTCACGCACGTCTTCCGCGTCCTGACGGACTGGGTGTGGGACCCGCTGACGATGCGGCTGCTGCTCGCGGCCGTGGCGGTGTGGCTGGTGTGGCGGCACTCGGCGTGGTGGCTCGCGGTGTGGCTGGTGGTCGCGTGTGCGCTCGGTACGGTGCTCCAGCAGGCGCTGAAGGCGGCGGTCGGCCGGGCCCGTCCTGTCTGGCCCGACCCCGTCGACTCCGCGCACTACGCGGCCTTCCCTTCCGGGCACGCGATGACCGCCACGGTGGTGTGCGGCCTTCTGCTGTGGCTGCTGCGCCGGTACGGCGCCGGTGCCGTGGTGTGGCGTACGGCGGTCGCCGTGGCGGTGGTGTCGGTGGTGGGCGTCGGCCTGACACGGATCTGGCTCGGCGTCCACTGGCCGTCGGACGTGCTCGGCGGGTGGCTCCTCGGGGCGCTCGTGGTGGCGCTGACGGTGCTGTCGTACGAGCGGTTCGCGCCGTGCGAGCCGACGCCCGAACGGCGCTGACCTCACCGTTCCCCCGCCGGCCTCGCCGTCCGCGGCGGGACGTTCGCTGCCGGGTCGCCCGGGGACGGCGGCACCGGCGGAGGCTGCGTCGGTAGGGTCTGGTGCATGACTGCCGTGCTGTTCGACTTCTCTGGGACCCTCTTCCGTGTCGAGTCCACCGGATCCTGGCTGCGCGCCGTGCTCGCCGAGCGCGGTCTCGCCCTGCCCGAGCCGGAGTTGACGGTGACGGCACAGGCGCTGGAGGCCGCCGGGGCGCTGCCCGGCGGGGCGTCTCCGGAGCGGTTGCCGGAGGAACTGTCCGCCCTGTGGGGGATCCGCGACGAGAGCCCGGAGGCGCACCGCGCCGCCTACACCGGGCTCGCCCGGCAGGTACCGCTGCCCGAACCGGCGCTGTACGACGCGCTGTACGAGCGGCACATGACGCCGGCCGCGTGGTCACCGTACGCCGATGCCGCCGAGGTGCTGGGCGGGCTGAAGGAGCGCGGCATCCCTGTCGGGGTGGTGAGCAACATCGGCTGGGACCTGCGTCCCGTGTTCCGGGAGCACGGGCTGGACGCGCACGTCGACGCCTATGTCCTGTCGTACGAGCACGGCGTCCAGAAGCCGGACCCGCGCCTGTTCGAGGTGGCCTGCGACGCGCTCGGCGTCGTCCCGCAGGACGTGCTGATGGTCGGCGACGACCGGCGCGCGGACGGGGGCGCGGCGGCGCTGGGCTGCGCGGTGCACTTCGTGGACCATCTGCCGGTGTCGCGACGGCCCGACGGACTGCGGCCGGTGCTGGGCCTGATCGGCTGAGACCGTGCACCGGGACGGCCGGGGACGGGCCCGTCGGTCTGAGGTGATCCCCCGCGTCACCCCAGACAGACGGCCGCCCGGAACCACCCGCGCGGAGCGGCTCCGGCTGCGTCGGCCCTTGCCAACTGACAAAAAGTCAACGCAGAGGTAACAGCATGTCCCGGCGCGGCGCCCTGGTCAATGAGGAGTCATGGTGGCGTTTTCCCGCATGGTTCCTCGACTGATTTCTCGACTGATTCCTCGACATGGATGTCCCGCTGCACACCGGGGTGTCCAGCGGGACGTGTGCCAGGGTCGCGGGCGACGTCAGTCGAAGTAGTCCGGCTGCGTCTGGACGTTCAGCTCGCGCACGTGGACCTTCTTGGCCGGATCCGTGCGCGGGTCGTCGAGCTTCAGGACGTCGAAGCCCTTGGCGATGTCGTTCGAGTAGATGTAGCCGTTGTAGTAGTACGCCGACCACGGGCCGGCGGTCGTGACGCGGTCGGTGGTCACCGGGCCGCGCTCGAAGTAGCCGATCTCCTTGGGCTTCGCGGAGTCGGTGAAGTCCCAGACGGAGACACCGCCCTGGTACCAGGCCTGGACCATGATGTCCTTGCCCTTGACCGGGATCAGCGAACCGTTGTGGGCCACGCAGACCTCGGTGTCCGCCTGGTAGCGGGGGATCTTGAAGTAGCTCCGGAAGACGAGCTTGCGCTTGTCGCCCTTGCCGACGATGTCGTAGATGCCGTCGGCCCCGCGGTTCGGGCCGGTCTGCGCGTTGCAGGTGGCCGCGCCGCCGCCGCCCAGCTCGTCGGTGAAGACGACCTTGTCGGCCCGCTGGTTGAAGGTCGCCGAGTGCCAGAACGCGAAGTTCACATTGTCCTGGACCTGGTCGATGACCTTCGGGTGCTCCGGGTCCTTGATGGAGAACAGGATGCCGTCGCCCATGCAGGCGCCCGCCGCGAGGTCCTCGGAGGGCAGCACGGTGATGTCGTGGCAGCCGGTGGTCTTGGAGACGCCCGGGTTGGTCGGCGAGCCGGGGTTGCCGCCGCCGTCGGGGCCCTCACCGGGGAACAGCACCGGGAAGCCGACAACTGCGGCCTTCTCGGGGGCCTTTCGCGGCACCTTGATGACCGAGATGCCGTCGTGCGGAGGCTGGCAGTCGGGGAAAATGGGGCTCGGGGAGTACGAGGAGACGTAGATGTAGACGTTCTTGCGCTTGGGCACCAGCGTGTGGGTGTGCGAGCCGCAGGCGGTCTCCACGGCGGCGACGTACTTCGGGTTCGCCTTGTCCGTGATGTCGAAGATCTTCATGCCCTCCCACGACGACTTCTCGGTCGCGGGCTGCGAGACGCTGTTGCAACTGCTGTCGTTGCGCGAGGAGTCGGTGGACAGGAAGAGCAGGTTCCCGGAGACGGAGATGTCGTTCTGGCTGCCGGGACAGAGCACCTGGGCGACGGTCTTCGGGGCTTTCGGGTCGCTGATGTCGAAGATGCGGAAGCCGTCGTAGTTGCCGGAGAAGGCGTACTTCCCCTGGAAGGCGAGGTCCGAGTTGGTGCCGGGCAGCGCGTCCTTGGGGACGTTGGTGAGGTGCGTGATGTTGTCGGAGTGGACGATCTCGTCGACACCGGGTATCTCGCCCTCGGCCAGGGCTTTTCTGACCTGGTTCTGCACGCTGCTGGAGATCTTCTCCGGCACGGTCGGGCCGTCCCCCGGGTCGGGGGTCGCGGCCGCGGGGCCGGCGGTCAGCAGCGCGGCCAGGAGTCCGGCCGCCGCGGCGGCGACTCCCAGGCGTCTGTTACGCGTTCGGGGATCACTAAGCAGGGTCACTGCGTCCTCCCTGGTCGCCGTTCGGGTCAGAACGGTTCACGGTCCTCCGACGTATCATTCGTCTTCATCATGCACACATCAATAGTGCCTGTGCACTCGTAATAAATGTTTCCGATCAACCCGCGATTGGAAGCGGGCCGGGACGGACACAGCACTCATGAGGTGCGCCCGTACTCACGAGGTGTCCGCCAACTCACCTGCCACTGGAGGTCGTTGTGCCTGTCCGCCGCGCGTCCCGCACCCTTCGCCCGGTCCTGGCCGTGCTCGCGCTCACCCTCACGCTCGGCGCCTGCGACTCGGACCCGTCCCCCGGCGCGGACAGCGAGCCGGGGAACCCGACGGGGGCTTCGGTGATCGCGCCCGGACTGCCCGGAGAGGCGGCCCGGACGCTCTCCCCGGGGGAGGTGAAGGCCCAACTGCCGGACGACTCGCCCAACTCGGCCGACATCTCGTACGCCCGCAGGATGATCGAGCACCACGCGCAGGCCATCGAGATCACCGAACTCGTGCCGAAACGCGCCGAGTCGAGACCGGTGAAGCTGCTGGCCGAGCGTATCGCCGCCGCACAGCGCCCCGAAATCGCCGCGATGCAGGGCTGGTTGAAGGACAACGGCGGCGACGAGAAGCCGGCCGAGCACTCCCACGAGGCGATGCCCGGCATGGCGACCGAGGAACAGCTCGCCAGGCTGCGCGCGGCGAAGGGCAAGGCGTTCGACGAACTGTTCCTGACGCTGATGATCACGCATCACATGGGGGCCGTCACCATGGCCACCGAGGTCAAGGGGCAGGGCAACAACGTCCGGATCGAGGAGATGGCCGACGACGTGATCGCGCAGCAGACGAGCGAGATCAACAGGATGCGCGGAATGTAGCCGGGCCGGTACCCACCCGAGGCGGGTGGTGAATCCGTCAAGCAGCCCGTTCAGCGCCGGACATGACGGGGTGTCAGGAATCCGGCGTCACGGGCCTGGGAGATCAGCCTGAGGGACCTGCGCCGGCTGTGCCCGGTCGCGCACATCACGGCGAGGACGGGGTCGGCGCCCTCCTCCTGGGCCGCCCGGTACTCCTCCGCCACCAGCCACCGCCCCTCGACACCACGCGGCCAGGCGGGCCGGGCACGACGAGGACGCGGGCAC
>NZ_LIQQ01000530.1 GCF_001418565.1 Streptomyces graminilatus
CTACACCTCCGGCACCACCGGCCGGCCGAAGGGCTGCGTCCTCACCCACGCGAACCTGCACGCCGAGGCCGCCAACGTCGTCGAACTGCTGCACCCGATCTTCAAGGAGGTCACCAACCAGACCGCGTCCACCCTGCTCTTCCTCCCCCTCGCCCACATCATGGGCCGGGCCCTTCAGATCGGCTGTCTGATGGCCCGCATCGAGATCGGCCACTTCCCGAGCATCAAGCCCGACGAACTCCGCCCGATGCTCCGGGAGTTCAGGCCGACCTTCCTGGTGGGCGTCCCGTATCTCTTCGAGCGGATCCACGCTGCCGGCCGCGCGACCGCCGAGAAGATGGGCCGCGCGTCCTCCTTCGACCGCGCCCACCGCATCGGCGTCCGCTTCGCCGAGGCGTACCTCGAGAAGTTCCTCGCCACCGGCCCTACCGCCGCCAAGGGCCCCGGCCCCGGCCTGTACGCCGCGTGGGCCCTGTACGACCTGCTCGTGTACCGCCGTATCCGCAAGGAGCTGGGCGGGCGCATGCGGTACGCCATCAGCGGCGGCTCGCCGCTCGACCGCGACCTCAGCCTCTTCTTCTACGCCGCCGGAATCGTCGTCTACGAGGGCTACGGCCTGACCGAGACGACCTCGGCCGCCACCCTCGTCCCGCCCCTGGCGCCCCGCCCCGGCACGGTCGGCCTGCCCGTCCCCGGCACCGCGGTCCGGATAGCCGACGACGGTGAGGTGCTCCTCAAGGGCGCGGTCGTCTTCGGCGCCTACTGGAACAACCCGTCGGCCACGGACACCGTACTGAGCGACGGCTGGTTCGCGACCGGCGACCTCGGCGCCCTCGACGACGACGGGTACCTCACCATCACCGGCCGCAAGAAGGACATCATCGTCACCTCCGGCGGCAAGAACGTCGCCCCGGCGGTCCTGGAGGACCGGCTGCGCAGCCGTACGCCGATCGGCCAGTGCATGATCGTCGGCGACAACCGCCCCTTCGTCGCCGCCCTGATCACCCTCGCCCCCGATTCCGTCGCCCACTGGCTCACGGTCCGGGGGATGCCCGCCGACACCCCCATGTCCGAGGTGATCGCCGACCCCCGGATGCGCGCCGACGTGCAGCGGGCCGTGGACCATGCCAACGCGGCGGTCTCCCGGGCCGAGTCGATCCGCGCCTTCACCCTGATCGAGGGCGAGTTCACCGAGGACAACGGCCAGCTCACCCCGTCCCTCAAGGTCAAACGCCACGCGGTACGGGAGGCGTACGCGGCCGAGATCGAGGCCCTGTACCGCAAGTGACGTCCACAGTCCCGTAAAAGGCTGTGGAACGCCGAACGGCGGGCCACCGGAGAACCGGTGACCCGCCGCCGCAACCGAGCGGGGAGGCTCAGCTGTTGCCGGCGCCGTTGCCGGACAGCACGGGGATGTCGCTGAGGATGTGCGACAGCGGCTCGTCGCCCTTGGCCTGCGTCGAGTTCTCGACACACTGCTGGTTCTGCGGAGCCGACAGGATCGGGATGTCCTGGACGGCGATCGGGATCAGGCCGACGACGGAACCGACGTTGAGCTTGGCCGGGAGGCCGACACACGGCTTGTTCAGCGAACCCTGGACCAGCGAGAGCTGCGGGCTCATGTCACCGAACGTGGCCGAGTTGCCGAACTCCTGCTCGGCACCGTTGCCGCTGACGGAGGTGGTGCCACCGTCATCGGCGATCGCCAGGGCCTGGGGCGCTGCCGTCGCCGAGATACCGGCGACAGAGGCGGCGATGGCCGCGGTTGCCCACAGCTTCTTCATGTTCATTCCCTTCGAAAAGCGGACTCCGGTGAGGAGCTGCGTGATCAACAACGGCCCAACCCCACCCGGGGTTGCGGTGATTGCCCCATTTGGCCCAGCGTGCGAGGTGTACGGGCGGCCGTACGGGGAAACGGGACCGTCCGGCCCCGCCCTAAAGCCCGGCTCAGGGGCACGCCAGCCGGTTGCCGCGCACCGGTACGTCCTTGCCGAACACCGGCGGGTCGGCGGGCTTCGGGTCCGAACCCGCCGCGATCAGCGGCCGGTCCTCGCGCACCTTGGTGAACATCGCCTTCGACTTCGCGGCGTCCCAGCGGATCGTCGAACCGACTCCCTTCATCGGCGGGTTGAACCCGCCGATCGGCACGGTGGCGAACTCGGTCCGGGTGGCCGGCACCTTGCTCAGCGCCTTGCCGAGGGTGACCAGCGCCTTCACGCCGTTCTTCCCGAAGCCCTGCTGGACCTTGGCCGGACCGAGCAGCGTCCGCGCCACCCGGCCCATGACCACCGGGTCGCTGAGCACCTTCCGGGCGGTCAGCCGTTCCAGCGCCGTGACCAGGAACCGCTGCTGGCGCTGGATCCGCCCGAGGTCGGCGCTCTGGTCGACGTGCCGAGAGCGGACGTACTGCAAGGACTGGCCGCCCTTGAGCAGATGCCGTCCCGGCGCGAGGTTCAGCTTGGTCTTGGAGTCCTTGAGGCGCCGCGCGGTGCACACCTCGGCCCCGCCGACCTGGTCGACGGCGTCGATGAACCGGCGGAAGTCGAGCTGCAGATACTGCTCGACACTCACCCCGGTCGCCGCCTCCACCGTCCGCTCCACGAGCCCTGGACCGCCCTCCGCGTACGCGCCGTTGAGCTTCGCGGGGTGCGCGAGGCGCCGTTTCGCGGTCGGTGTGGGCTTGTACGCCGGAATCGTGGCGAGGGAGTCGCGCGGCAGGCTGATCACGCTGACGCGGTCGAGTCTGGCCGACACATGGACGAGCATCATCACGTCCGCGCAGTTGCAGGCGAAGCCGCCCGCGTGGAACTTGCGGCGCTCCTGCGCGGAGATGGTGGCGCGGCTGTCCGTGCCCAGCAGCAGGATGTCGGTGCCCTTGGCGGCGACGGCGCCGCCCGTGGGTGTCAGCGGCGGTGTCTGGGGCATACCGCAGCCGACCGCGGTCGCGGCGCACAACAGCGCGATCCCGCACAGCCGGGAGAGGCGGGAGAGGCGGGCAGGGCGGGAGAACCGGAGCGAAGGGTGTCTGGTCGTCACGTGACGCAACGTAGGCCAGCGGGCCGCCGAGAGTTCGACGGCCCGCTGGTGACGGCTCGAAGTGAGCCCGGACGTACGCCCGGGTCAGTCGTCGCCGGTACTACTGGTGGTGACGCTGGTACCGGAAATGAACGGTGCTGACGCCGGCGAAGGTCAGTTGTTGCCGATGCCGTTGCCCGACAGGACCGGGATGTCGCTGAGGAGGTGCGACAGGGGCTCGTCGCCCTTGGCCTGCGTCGAGTTCTCGACACACTGCTGGTTCTGCGGAGCGGACAGGACGCTGATGTCCTGGACGGCGATCGGCACGGCGCCCACGAGCGAACCGGCGTTGACCTTGGCGGGCAGGCCGATGCAGGGCTTGTTGAGCGAGCCCTGGATGAGGGCCATCTGGGGGCTCATGTTGCCGTACGTGGCCGAGTTGCCGTACTTCTGGATGGCGCCGTTGCCACTGGTGGACGTCGTGCCACCGTCGTTCGCGATCGCCATCGCCGGGGCCGCTACCGCAGCGGAGACACCGACGACGGAAGCGGCGACCGCCGCGGCAGCCATAACCTTCTTGATCACTTGCTAGTCCCTTCTGAAGAAACCCCGTCCACCGGAGCCGCGCTGATCAACTGCCTCCGGCGCGCATGGTTGCTGCGATTCACTCTGATGGCCCATGGCGAGGGGCGGTCGTGAGGAGCCCGTGAACCGGGCGTTTCCATGAATTTCCGGGTACGGAACGAGCCAATCGGGTGAAGTCACGAAACCAATCCCCGCCCATCCGGTTGATGCGAGAGCAGGAACATGTGTCTCTGCCAGGAAAGGAAAGCGAAATGCTGAAGAAGGCAATGGCCGCGGCGGCGGTAGCCGCATCTGTCGTCGGAGTCTCGGCGGCGACCGCCCCTCAGGCGCTTGCCACAGCGGACGACGCGGGCACCACGTCCGTCAGCGGGAACGGTGCGGTCTCGAAGTTCGGCAACTCCCTGACCAAGGGGGACATGAGCCCGCAGATGAGCCTCGCGCAGGGCACGCTCAACAAGCTCTGCCTCGGCGTGCCCGTCAAGGGCAACGTGGGCTCGGTCGTGGGCGTTCTCGTCCCGGTCGCCGTCCAGGACATCCCGATCCTGTCCGCCCCGCAGAACCAGCAGTGCGCCGAGAACTCGACGCAGGCCAAGGGCGACGAGCCGCTGGCCGGCGTTCTCAGCGACATTCCGGTCCTGTCCGGGAACGGTGTCGGCAACAGCTGATCGCCGTCGGCTGACCGGTTGTCGACAGTCGTCCGGTCACCCATAGAAGCAGCTTGAGCAGCCCCCGCACACGGTGCGGGGGCTGCTCGCGTTTTCCGTCTTTCGTGTGGACCGTGTTTCCCGCCGCTTCGGGGCGTTCGAGTGAATTATCGGTGGGAGCACGTTCCGTCGTTTCTTCGGCTGTCTATCCCTCGTTTTACAACTGCCGGTCATGGTGCGAGCCGTTCATGCTGTGCTCGCTCGGCCTTCGGCCGACATAGGGGCATGACCGCAGAGAAGGGAAACCTCATGAAGAAGAGCGTTGCTGTCATCGCGGGCGCCATCATGGCGCTCGGAATGGCCGCCCCGGCCTTCGCCGACGCCGACGCCGAGGGCTTCGCCGCCGGCTCCCCGGGTGTGCTGTCCGGCAACGTGATCCAGGTGCCCGTCCACATTCCCGTCAACGTGTGCGGCAACTCGATCAACGTCATCGCGCTGCTGAACCCGGCGTTCGGAAACACCTGCGTCAACGACTGACGTGTAGCACCAGCCGTTCGGCGGTGTCTGGGCCGGTCTTGGAGAGCCTCTCGGTGCCAAGGCCGGCTTTTTCTCACCTCTCCCATTAGGAAGATAATCGGAATGCGACGACAGACTCTGAGCAGGGGGATGGTCGTGGCAGCCGCCGCGATGAGCCTCCTGTCCCTGTACGGCATCTCAACGCTCGCAGACGCGGACGCGGGCAGATCCACAACAGCCTCGGCCGCGCACGGAGCCCCCGCCCCGCCCCACGACGACCCCGGTTACGGCAACGGGAACAGCCACGGCAACGGCCACGCCCACGGTCACGCGAACGGCCACGGCCACGGGAACGGCCACAACCAGGGTCAGGGGAACGGCCACAACCATGGCAACGGCTACGGGGACACGCCTGGCGGCTACGGCGACACCCCACCGACGAAGCCGCCAACTAAGCCGCCGACCAAACCTCCAACCAAGCCACCGACGAAACCCCCCGCAAAGCCGCCGACAAAACCCCCTCACCACCCGCCCAC
>NZ_LIQQ01000531.1 GCF_001418565.1 Streptomyces graminilatus
CTCCGCCAGCAGCACCGTGTCCGGGTAGTGGGCGTCGATCTCCTTGCGGACCCGCTTGAGGAAGTCGTGGGTCGCCGGGAGGTTCTCGCAGTTGGTGCCTTCTGCCTGGTAGAGGTAGGGGACCGCGTCGAGGCGGAAGCCGTCGATGCCCAGGTCCAGCCAGAACCGCAGCGCGGAGATGATCTCCTCCTGGACGGCCGGGTTCTCGTAGTTGAGGTCCGGCTGGTGGGAGAAGAAGCGGTGCCAGTAGTACTCCTTGCGGACCGGGTCGAAGGTCCAGTTGGAGGCCTCGGTGTCGACGAAGATGATCCGGGCGTCCTGGTACTGGTCGTCCTTCTTTGCCCAGACGTAGTAGTCGCCGTAGGGGCCCTGGGGGTCTTTTCTGGATTCCTGGAACCACGGGTGCTGGTCGCTGGTGTGGTTCATGACGAAGTCGATGATGACGCGCATGCCGCGCTGGTGGGCGGCGTCGACGAAGTCGACGAAGTCGGCGAGGTCACCGAATTCGGGGAGGACGGCGGTGTAGTCGGAGACGTCGTAACCGCCGTCGCGCAGGGGGGATTTGAAGAAGGGGGGCAGCCAGAGGCAGTCGATGCCGAGCCACTGGAGGTAGTCGAGTTTGGCGGTGAGGCCTTTGAGGTCGCCGATTCCGTCGCCGTTGCTGTCCTGGAAGGAGCGGACCAGGACCTCGTAGAAGACGGCGCGTTTGAACCACTCGGGGTCCCGGTCCTTGGCGGGAGTGTCCTCGAAGGTGTCCGGGACAGGCTCATTGACGATCATGTTGTGGGTGACCCTCCGATCTGCGGGGTGGACGGTCGCAGGACGGTCAGGATGTGCGCGGGGCGAGTACCCGGTTCCAGGCGCACATAGTTCGTCCTGCCCCATTCGTAGGTCTCACCGGTGAGCTCGTCGCGCACCGGCACGGACTCGTGCCAGTCCAGGCCGAGTTGCGGCATGTCCAACGAGACCGTCGCCTCCTGGGTGTGGTGAGGGTCGAGGTTCACGACCACCAGAACCGTGTTCGATCCCCGATGCTTCGAGTAGACGATCACCGCCTCCTGATCCGCTTGGTGGAAGTGGAGGTCGCGCAGTTGCCGCAGGGCCGGACTGCGCCGCCGGATCGTGTTGAGCGTGGCCATCAATGGCGCGATGCTACGTCCGTCACGTTCCGCCGACTCCCAATCGCGGGAACGCAGTTGGTATTTCTCGGAGTCCAGG
>NZ_LIQQ01000532.1 GCF_001418565.1 Streptomyces graminilatus
CTCCGCCAGCAGCACCGTGTCGGGATACATCGCGTCGATCTCGCGCCTGACCCGTTTCAGGAATTCATGAGTCTGCGGCAGATTCTCGCAGTTGGTGCCTTCTGCCTGGTAGAGGTAGGGGACGGCGTCCAGGCGGTAGCCGTCGATGCCGAGGTCCAGCCAGAACCGGAGAGCCGCGAGAATCTCCTCCTGGACGGCCGGGTTCTCGTAGTTGAGGTCCGGCTGGTGGGAGAAGAAGCGGTGCCAGTAGTATTCCTTGCGGACCGGGTCGAAGGTCCAGTTGGAGGCCTCGGTGTCGACGAAGATGATCCGGGCGTCCTGGTACTGGTCGTCTTTCTTTGCCCAGACGTAGTAGTCGCCGTAGGGGCCCTGAGGGTCTTTTCTGGATTCCTGGAACCACGGGTGCTGGTCGCTGGTGTGGTTCATGACGAAGTCGATGATGACGCGCATGCCGCGCTGGTGGGCGGCGTCGACGAAGTCGACGAAGTCGGCGAGGTCACCGAATTCGGGGAGGACCGCGGTGTAGTCGGAGACGTCGTAACCGCCGTCCCTCAACGGGGATTTGAAGAACGGGGGCAGCCAGAGGCAGTCGATGCCGAGCCACTGGAGGTAGTCGAGTTTGGCGGTGAGGCCTTTGAGGTCGCCGATTCCGTCGCCGTCGCTGTCCTGGAAGGAGCGGACGAGGACCTCGTAGAAGACGGCGCGTTTGAACCACTCGGGGTCCCGGTCCTTGGCGGGAGTGTCCTCGAAGGTGTCCGGGACGGGATCGTTGACAGTCACGGTGTCACTGGCCTCCAGTCGGATACCGCAGCAGATGAAAGATGTGCGCGGGCGCCCTGCCCGGTTCCAGACGTACGTAGTTGGCGCGGCCCCAGCGGTACGTCTCGCCGCTCAGCTCGTCACGCACCACCAGGGAACGCCCTTCGTCTTCCCGCCTGCCCAGGCCGAGTTGCGGCATGTCCAACGAGACCGTCGTTTCCTGGATGTGGTGAGGATCGAGGTTCACGACCACCAGAACCGTGTCGTCGCCGGTGCGTTTGCTGTACGCGATCACCGCGTCGTTGTCCGTCCGGTGGAAGTGCAGATTCCTGAGCCGGTGCAGGGCGGGGTGGCCGCGCCTGATCCGGTTGAGGGCGGTGATGAGCGGGGCGATCGACAGCCCGCTGCGCTCGGCCGACTCCCAGTCCCTGGGCCGGAGCTGGTATTTCTCGGAGTCCAGG
>NZ_LIQQ01000533.1 GCF_001418565.1 Streptomyces graminilatus
GGTCGGGGGTGCGGTGGGCGGGGCCGGTGGCTGAGCTGCCGTACGGCGGCCGGGATGGCTGTAGTCGATCGGGGCTCCGGCGACGGGAGCGGCGGGTTGCGGGGTGCCGCCAGGGCCGGTGTTCGCCGCACCCCCGGAATGATCCGCCTGGGCCGGATCACCCTGCCCGCCCGGCTGGTCGGCCTGCGCCCGGGTGTGCTGCGGGCCCTGTGCTTCGTACGGGGACGCGGGTCGGGCGGTCGGGGTGTCCTGCGGCCCTTGAGCCGCGTACGGAGACGCGGGTTGCGCGGGGGCCTGGGACGACGTGGTCCGGTGGGTGCGGTCGCCCTCCCGCGTGCGGGGTGGCGGGGGTGCCACTGAGCGGGAGTGGGCCCGGGACACCGCCTCGTCGACGGCGTCGGCGAGGCGGCGGGCCTCGGGGAGGCCCTGGTCGGTGAGGAGTTCGGCCAGGCCGCCGGAGTACCCCTGGCCGACGGCACGCACCTTCCAGACGCCCTGTCTGCGGTAGAGCTCCACGGCGACCACGGCAGACTCGGCCGCCAGGCCCGTGATCGTGTAACTGGCGATCCCGGTGCCGTCGAGGCCGGTGACAGCGACGACGGGTGCGGTGACGGCACCGAAGCGGACCGGCCCGCCCACACCGGACGGCAGGGCGAGCACCACGCTGATCCGGTGCACGGACCCCGGCATGGCATCGAGGTCCACGGCGAGCCGGTGGTCGGCCGCCGCCTGCCTGGACACCTCAAGGCCGGGGAGCGTGGGAGCTCCGGGGTGGGCCACCCATTCGACGCCCAGGACCTTGCCCTGCTCGTCGCCGATCGTGGCCCCGGCCACGATCGGCGCGCCGGCCGAGATCCGGACTTGGAGGCGGACCTGGGAGAGCGGGTGGTTCTGCCCCCGGACCAGCTCGGCCGTCATCGCCTTCGTCCCCCCGCTGTCGTTCTCTACGTTCCGTGGGCTGCCCGGGCCCGGTTACAGGTGCGGCCGGATCGCCGGCATCAGGTCCTGGAAGGTGCGGCCGTTGGCGGGTGTGCCGAGGGCGGTCATCTTCCAGCCGCTGCCCGCGCGGTGCACCTTCGCCATGATCTGCGCCGTGTACTGGCCGCCGCCGTCAAGGGTGTAGCGGGCGAGTTCGTCACCGTTGGCCTCGTCGACCAGACGGCAGAACGCGTTCTGCACCTCCTGGAAGGTCTGCCCCGTGAAGGAGTTCACGGTGAAGACGATCTGGTCGATGTGGACCGGCACGCGCGGCAGGTCGACGAGGATCGCCTCGTCGTCACCGCCCTGGCCGACCCCGCCCACGAGGTTGTCCCCGGTGTGCCGCACGGAGCCGTCGTCACTGACGAGGTGGCGGAAGAACACGACGTCGACGGGCTGCTTGTCGGCGAACAGCACGGCGGAGGCATCGAGATCGATCTCCCTCGTACGCGAGCCGAACAGACCACGCCGGGGAGCGGCCTGCCAGCCGAGGCCCATGCGCACCGCGGTCAGCGTCCCCCCGTCGTTCTTCTGAAGGTTGATGGCCTGACCCTTGGTCAGATTGACGCCGCCACCGGGCGTTCCGCCCTTGGATACGTCCACCACGCGCTGTTCCCCTCTCGAACGTCCCCTGTTTCCGCGGGGTCCGCGGATGACCTGAACCCTACGCACGGGCACTGACAGCGCCGAAGCCCGGTGCGCAGTTTGTGTCGGTGTTGCAACACTGCGCGTACGACGCAGCTCACGGGCACCGGCCGGGATGCCCGCCCGTGCGACGGCCGGCACCCCGTGTGCCCGTGCGGCGGTCAGGCGATGCCCGCCTCCTTCATCTGCCGCAGTTCCTTCTTCATCTCGGACACCTCGTCGCGCAGCCGGGCGGCGACCTCGAACTGCAGGTCGGCCGCGGCGGCGCGCATCCGGGCCGTCATCTCCTCGATCTGGTCGGCGAGTTCGGCCGCCGGGCGGTCCGTCGGCACCGTCTCCCCGGCCTTGCCCTTGCCGGCCCGGGCTCCCTTGGCCGCCTTGCCGAGCGCGGGCACCGGGGCCTTGGCCGCCTTGCCGTCCTTCGACTTGCGGTAACCAGAGCCGAGGAGCTGTTCCGTGTCGACGTCCTCACGGGCGATCTGCGCGACGATGTCGTTGATCTTCTTGCGGAGGGGCTGCGGGTCGATGCCCCGCTCCTTGTTGTACGCGACCTGCTTCTCCCGGCGGCGGTTGGTCTCCTCGATGGCCTTCTCCATCGCCGGGGTGATCTTGTCGGCGTACATATGGACCTGGCCGGACACATTGCGCGCCGCGCGGCCGATGGTCTGGATCAGGGAGGTGCCGGAACGCAGGAAACCCTCCTTGTCGGCGTCGAGGATCGCCACCAGGGACACCTCGGGAAGGTCGAGGCCCTCCCTCAGGAGGTTGATGCCGACCAGGACGTCGAACTCGCCGGCGCGCAGTTCGCGCAACAGCTCGATCCGCCGCAGGGTGTCGACGTCGCTGTGCAGATAGCGGACCTGGATGCCGAGTTCCAGGAAGTAGTCGGTGAGGTCCTCGGCCATCTTCTTGGTGAGCGTGGTGACCAGGACACGCTCGTCCTTCTCGGCGCGTGTGCGGATCTCGTGCACCAGGTCGTCGATCTGGCCCTCGGTCGGCTTGACGACGACCTCGGGGTCGATGAGGCCGGTGGGCCGGATGATCTGCTCGACAAAGCCGTCGCCCCGGGACAGCTCGTATTTGCCGGGGGTCGCCGACAGATAGACGGTCTGTCCGATGCGCTTCTGGAACTCCTCCCATTTCAGAGGGCGGTTGTCCAGCGCGGAGGGCAGCCGGAAGCCGTGGTCGACGAGCGTGCGCTTGCGGGACGCGTCGCCCTCGTACATGGCGCCGATCTGCGGGACCGTGTTGTGCGACTCGTCGATGACGAGCAGGAAGTCGTCCGGGAAGTAGTCGATCAGGGTGTTCGGCGGGGAGCCGGGGAGGCGGCCGTCGAAGTGCATCGAGTAGTTCTCGACGCCGGAGCAGGAGCCGATCTGGCGGAGCATCTCCAGGTCGTACGTCGTCCGCATCCTCAGGCGCTGGGCCTCCAGGAGCTTGTTCTGCTTCTCCAGTTCGGCGAGCCGCTCGCCGAGTTCCTTCTCGATGTCGTCGACGGCCCGCGCCATGCGCTCCGGCCCCGCCACGTAGTGGGTGGCCGGGAAGACGTACATGTGCTGGTCTTCGCTGATGATCTCGCCGGTGAGCGGGTGGAGGGTGGAGAGGGCCTCGATCTCGTCGCCGAACATCTCGATGCGGACGGCCAGTTCCTCGTAGACCGGGAAGATCTCGATGGTGTCGCCGCGCACGCGGAACGTGCCCCGGGTGAAGGCCAGGTCGTTGCGGGTGTACTGGATGTCGACGAAGCGGCGCAGCAGTTGGTCCCGGTCGATCTCCTCACCGACCTTGAGGGGCACCATCCGGTCCACGTACTCCTGCGGGGTGCCAAGGCCGTAGATGCAGGACACGGAGGCGACCACGATGACGTCCCGCCGGGTGAGCAGCGAGTTCGTCGCAGAGTGGCGCAGACGTTCGACCTCCTCGTTGACCGAGGAGTCCTTCTCGATATAGGTGTCCGACTGGGGGACGTACGCCTCGGGCTGGTAATAGTCGTAGTACGAGACGAAGTATTCGACGGCGTTGTTCGGGAGGAGCTCCCGGAACTCGTTCGCCAGCTGGGCGGCCAGGGTCTTGTTCGGCGCCATGACGAGCGTGGGGCGCTGAAGCTTCTCGATCATCCACGCGGTGGTGGCGGACTTGCCGGTGCCGGTCGCGCCGAGGAGCACGACGTCCTTCTCACCTGCTTCGACGCGCCGAGCCAGCTCGGCGATGGCCGCCGGCTGGTCGCCGCTGGGCTGGTAGGGGCTGACGACCTCGAAGGGCGCCACCGTGCGTTCGATCTTGGAAACTGGCCGCATGCATCCACCGTACGACCACCCACTGACAACGGGCTCCGGTCACCGGTTCTGCGGGGTGCGGGAGCCGCGGTACTCGTGGGACCGGCCGGGGCTCTGCGGCAGGCGGCGGCCGGGGCGCGGGACAGCCGGGTGGGCCGGGATGCCGGGCTTGTTGTCGGCGGGGCCGCGTCCGGGCTTGCCCATGACCACCAGCGGGTCCAGCAGTACTACGACACCGGCCAGCAGGAGGAAGGCCAGCGGGCCGATCATCAGGGGGGCGAGCAGACCGGCGGACGAGGTCCCCTCCGGGCTCCCGGGCCCGCCGTGGAGATGGACCCGCAGGGCGGCCATGCCCGTGTAGTGCATGCCGCTGACGGCGAGCCCCATGACGAGGCTGGCGCCCACGCTCCACATGAAGCCGCGGACCTGCCCGGCTGCCCAGAGGGCGGCGGTGGCGGCCACGACGGCTATCACGACCGAGACGGAGACGGTGAAGGTGTCGTACTCCAGGTTCCCGTTGAGGCGCATTCCGGCCATGCCCAGGTAGTGCATGGAGGCGATGCCGAGACCCGTGATGGTGCCCCCGGTGAACAGCGCCGTTCCACTGGCTCCCCGGTAGCCCACGATGAAGATCCCGATGCCGACCATCAGGACGGCGACGCCCAGGCTGGCGAAGGTCAGCCGCATGTCGTAGTTGATCGGGGCTTCCTTGACGGTGAACCCCATCATCGCGACGAAGTGCATGGTCCATATGCCGGAGCCGATCGCGGCCGAGCCCAGTACCAGCCAGCCCGGCCGCCACGACTGGGTGACGAGTATCGCTCTGGTGGTGCAGCGCAGGCCCAGCGCGCCGCCCAGGCAGGCCATGAAGTAGGCCACCAGCGGGGTGACGAGTCCGTAGCTGAATCCGTCGACCGTGCCGTGCATGCGCGGCTGCCCTTCCGCCCTGTTGCGTTCCGGAATTCCCCGAAGCGCTCCCTGCCCCCAGGACCGACCAGCGGTCAGGGTTGTGGCAGAGAGTATGACTGCCTGAAGAAGGGTCGAACGATTTTCCGGTAAAGAAACACGGCCTTCCCTCACTTGTGCGGCAGGAGTGTGCGGACTCGGGCGACTTCTTTCAATCTGTGCCTGTGTCGCACCTCTTTCACCGTTGTTCCTCCGTTGTCACCTGCTGTCACTCGCGGCCGTCCCCGCCCGCTTCGACCGTGCGCTCGGACCGCGTGCCGGGCGTTGTCAGTGGCGGGTCGTACGGTGGGGCGCATGGACATCCACGGGCGGGACGAGCGGCAGGATCCGGAGAACCGGCAGCGGGTCGTGTGGGCGGTTGTCGAATCCGGCATCGGCCCGCTGCTGCTGGCCGCGACGCACGAGGGCCTGGTGAACGTGGTCTTCCATGCCACGGAACCCGTGCGGGAGAAGACGGTCGAGCGGCTCGCCTCCCGGCTGGGCGCCGAGCCCGTCGAAGCACCCGGGTCGCCTCTCCTGGCCGAGGCGATACGCCAGTTCGCGGCGTACTTCGCGGGCGAGCTGCGCGATTTCGAACTGCCTCTCGACTGGTCCCTGATCTCCGGTTTCAACCGGCAGGTGCTGCGCGAGCTCGCCTCGGGCGTGCCGTACGGCGCGGTCGTCGGATACGGCGACCTGGCCGGCCGGGTCGGCCAGCCCGGCGCCGCTCAGGCGGTCGGCGCGGCCATGGGCGCCAATCCGCTGCCCGTCGTGGTGCCGTGCCACCGGGTCGTGGAGAGCGACGGCGGTCTCGGCGGGTTCGGGGGCGGCCTGGAGACCAAACGGAAGCTGCTCGCACTCGAAGGGGTGCTGCCCGAGCCGCTGTTCTGAGGGTTTCAGTGACGAGATCCGAGGGTTTCACCAGTAGGGAGCCCTCGGCGTCTCGGCTTGAGGGGACAAGTCCCGTACGGGTGGCGATTCCGTAGGGGAACTTTTGCGGAATCAGGGGGGACCGCGTCAGTGACCACAGCCTTCGTCCGCACGGGTGGGCCACGATGACCGCCGTCGAGCGGAGCACCGGCGTGCCCGTGGCCGACGGGCAACTGCCCGTGCTGCGGCGCCGGATCTCCGGTGTGCTGGTCGCGAGCCAGATCCTCGGCGGGCTCGGGGTGGCCACCGGTGTCGCGCTCTCCTCCGTACTGGCCCAGCGGGTCAGTGGTACCGAGTCGCTGTCCGGGCTCGCGCCCACCGCGATGGTCACGGGTACGGCGGTGGCGTCGCTGCCGATGGCGGCGCTGATGACCGCGCGCGGGCGGCGCCCCGGGCTGGTCCTGGGGTATCTCATCGGCGCCCTGGGAGCGGGTGTCGTGGTGGTCGCGGCGGTCATCGGCAGCTTTCCGCTGCTGCTGTGCGGCATGGCCGGGTTCGGCGCGGCCTCGTCGGCGAATCTGGGGGCGCGGTTCGCCGCCGCCGATCTCGCGGAGACGGACCGGCGGGCCCAGGCCATCTCGAACGTCGTGTGGGCGGCCACCATAGGGGCGGTTCTCGGACCGAACATCGCCGCGCCCGCAGGACGCAGCGTGTCCGCACTCGGGATACCCACGGCCGCGGGCCCCTTCCTCTGGGCTGCCGGGATCTTCCTGGTCGCGGCGGTGACGGTGGCGGTTCTGCTGCGTCCCGATCCGCTGCTGACGGCCCGCGTACTCGCCCCGCCGCAGGAGCGGTCGGCCGAGGGCCGGTCCTTGCGGGCGGGCCTCGCCGCCGTGGCGGCCTCGCCCCGTGCCCGGCTCGCGCTCGTGACGGTGACCGTGTGCCACACGGCCATGGTCTCGGTCATGTCGATGACCCCGGTCGCGCTCGGGCACCACGGAGCGAGCATCGAACTGATCGGGCTGGTCATCAGCGGCCACATCGCGGGTATGTACGCGTTCTCGCCGCTCATGGGGCGGCTGTCCGACAGGGTCGGGCGACTGTCGGGAATCGGCCTCGCCGTGGGCCTGCTGGCCTGTGCCGCGTTCCTCGCGGGCACGGCCGACGGCAGTCACGGCCGTACCGCGGTGGGGCTCTTCGTCCTGGGGCTGGGCTGGTCGGCCGGGCTGGTGTCGGGATCCGCCCTGCTCACCGACTCGGTGCCCGAGTCCGTGCGCGCCGCCGCGCAGGGGCTGTCCGACCTCGCCATGAACACCTCGGCGGGTCTCGGCGGGGCATGCGCCGGGCTCCTGATGGCCGGGGCGGGCTACGGGTGGCTGAATCTCGCCGCCGCGTGTCTGCTCATACCCGTGGGCGCGCTGGCCTTGTTCACGCGCGACGACTCTCGCCTGGTCCGGGACGCCAAGGCGGCCGACTGAGCCACGGTGCCGGCCACGGCGGGCGGGCCGCGCGCCCGGAGAACGGCGAGGCCGAGACACGCCGGGGCGTCCGTCGGGAATCCGGACCGGTGGCGTCCACCACAGGCCCCAGGGGTTTGACCGGGCACGCCGCCCGCCAGAGATGAGGCAAGACCGAACGACAGGAAGCAGGCGCGTGATGCTGGTGGTGTCCGAAGAAGTGCGGCAGGCGGTCGACGCGCGTCGACCTGTGGTGGCCCTGGAGTCCACGATCATCGCGCACGGGCTGCCGCGCCCCCGCAATCTGCAGGTGGCCCTGGAGCTCGAGGACGTCGTACGGCAGGAGGGCGCCGTGCCGGCCACGATCGCCGTGCTGGACGGGCGCCCCCATGTGGGCCTGGACAAGGAGCAGCTGGAACGGGTCGCGAACGAGGACGGGATCCGCAAGCTGGGTCACCGTGATCTGCCGCTCGCGGTGGCCACCGGTGCGAGCGGAGCGACCACGGTGTCCGCGACCGCACTGCTGGCCGCCCGGGCCGGCGTACGGGTGTTCGCCACAGGGGGGCTCGGCGGGGTGCACCGGGAGTGGACGGTGACCCAGGACGAGTCCGCCGATCTGGGGCTGCTGGCGCGCACCAGGATCACGGTCGTCTGCGCGGGCGTGAAGTCGATTCTCGATGTGCCCGCCACCCTGCAGCGGCTGGAGACCCTCGGGGTCGCCGTGGCCGGTTTCGGCACCGGCAACTTTCCGGGCTTCTACCTTTCGGACTCCGGGCATCCGGTGGACTGGACGCTCCACACACCGGAGCAGGTCGCGGACGTGATGCTGGCCCAGGACGCGCTCGATTCCCCCGAGTCGGCGTTCATCGTCGCCAATCCGGTGCCGGAGAACCAGCAACTGGATCCCGGGCTCCACGCGCGCGTGCTCGCCGACGCGCTGCACGCGTGCGAGGAACAGGGGGTGAGCGGGCAGGCGGTGACACCGTTCCTGCTCGACTACCTGGTGCGGCACACCGACGGTGCCTCACTGAACGCCAACCTTGCGGCGGTCCGGGGCAACGTACGGCTCGCGGGGCGGATCGCGACGGCCTGGGCCGGAGCGTGACGGCTCCGGGCGTGACGACTCCGGGCGGGGCGCTGCTCGTCGTCGGGGACGTCATCACGGACATCGTGGCCCGGCACCGGGGTCCGCTCGCGCCGGGCACCGACACGAGCGCCGCGATCCGTACCCTGCCGGGCGGTGCGGGCGCCAATGTGGCCTGCTGGGCCGCCCATTGGGGCCGCGCGGAGGTACGGCTGCTCGGACGGGTGGGCGCGGACACCGCAAAGTGGCACGAGCGCGAGCTGACCGCCTGCGGGGTACGGCCACGCCTCGTCGTCGATCCCGAGGCACCGACCGGGACGGTGATCTCCCTGGTGGACACGGACGCGGCGGCCGAGCGCACGTTCCTGACCCAGAGCGGCGCCTCGCTCCGGCTGGACGCCGACGACTGGTCGGACGCGCTGCTCGACGGTGTCGCACGGCTGCATCTCTCGGGCTATCTGCTGTTCTCGGCGCCGAGCAGGGCATTGGTCGCGGTGGCGCTGAAGTCGGCACGCGCGCGTGGCGTACCGGTGAGCCTGGATCCGGCGTCGGAGGGGTTTCTCGTCGAACTGGGTGTCGACCGGTTCCTGGATCTCGTGTCCGGGGTGGATGTCCTGCTGCCGAGCCGCGGCGAGGCCTGTCTGCTCACCGGGTTGCCCGACCCCGGGGACGCGGCGGCCGAACTGAGCCGCCGCGTCCCTCTGGTGGTCGTGAAACAGGGTGCCCACGGCGCGCTGGTGGCCCGCGCGGGAACCGTGTGCGCGCGTGTCCCGGCCGTGCCCGCGACGCCTCGGGACACCACCGGCGCGGGCGACGCCTTCACCGGCGCTTTTCTCGCCGCCCTGCTGACGGGCGCCGTACCCGAGGACGCGGCGGCGGAGGCGTGCCGGGCGGGCGCGCGGGCGGTGCAGCGGGTGGGCGGGAGGCCGCCGGTGCTCGCCTGAGGCGTGGGGGTGCCACTGAGGCGAGGGTGTGGGGCGTGCCCGCCCGCAGGCACGGCGGGCTACTCCTTGCGTCCCCACGCCGAGATCATCGGCGCGGTGGCCAGGTCCATGCCGCCCGCGGCCACGTTGGCCAGGTGACGGTCGATGTCCTGGTCCGTGGCGTGGCCCCCGGCCACCAACCGCTCCCGGATCTGACGGATCGTCGCGGACTCCAGCGTGGCGCAGGCGGGCGAGGTGACGGGGAAGTAGGCGTCGGCCTGCACATTGCGCAGGCCCGCCTCGCGCAGCAGGCGCGGCAGCCTGCGGCCGTACGCCAGGTCGGCGCCGCTGTCCGTGAGCAGTTGGCGGAAGCCGTGGCGCAGCCGGTTGGCGAGCTGCTGCTCGGGGCCGTACTCGTCGGGGCAGATCAGGGGTTGCAGAGCGGGATCGGCGTCCTCGACCAGGAGCCGTCCGCCAGGACGCAACGACTTGATCATCGAGCGCAACGCCCGTTCCCGGTCGGGCACATGGACGAGGACGAGCCGGGCGTGCACCAGGTCGAACCCCTCCCCCGGCGGCTCGTCGACGCCGACGTCGTGGACGCGTACCTCCACCGGCGGACGGGCTGCCGGCGCCACCCACGTGGTGTCGAGATCCGTCGCGAGGACCTTCCCGGTCGGGCCGACCTTCTTGGCCAGCCAGGAGACCACCGAGGTGCCGCCGACACCGACCTCCCAGCAGCGCCAGCCGGCTCCCACACCGAACCCTTCGAGGTGCCGGAAGGTCGTGGGGTCGAAGAGGGCGGCGAAGGCGTCGAAGCGCTGTCCCGCCTCGGTCTGCCGGTTGTCGAGGAGATACCCGTCGGTTCGCGTCATGGCGAGATCATCCCAGTCGTCCGCTTTGTTCGGCCGGGTCGACGCTCCCGTACGGCGAGATGTCGGACGATCACGCCGACCGGTCGCAACCGAGCGACGGGTCGACGGGGCGACGGGGCGACGGGGCGACGGGTCAGCGCATCGTGCTCCTGGCGTAGACGCTCTCGGCCCAGGACGCGATCTGGTCGTCCGTGAGGTGCTGGGCCAGATCCGCCTCGCTGATCATGCCGACCAGACGCTTGTTCTCGATCACCGGGAGCCGGCGGATCTGGTGGTCCTTCATCTCTTCCAGCACTTCGCTGACATCGGCGCCCGCGTCGATCCAGCGCGGGGTGCCCTGGGCCATCTCGCCCGCGGTGACCTTGGCCGGATCGTGGCCCACGGCGACGCAGCCGACGACGATGTCGCGGTCCGTGAGGATGCCGCACAGGCGTTCGTTCTTGTCGCTGATGGGCAGGGCGCCCACGTTCAGCTCGCGCATCATATGGGCGGCCCGGTCGAGGGTCTGGTGGGCGGGAATCCACTGGGCGCCGCGATGCATGATGTCTCCGGCGGTGGTCATGTAGTACCTCCCGGTGCCGGACGGCCGGCGCGGCACGGAGGGCACCGCTAGTCCCGGCGCCCTACATTCTCGCCGCGCGCCCGGGGATGCGCACCCGGAGGTCCACGGTTTTCGGGCGACACGTCCGGGGCCGGGTCAGCCGTTCCACGCCGGGTGCCGCGGGTCGTCCGCGCGTATCAGGACGTCGGCGGTGGCGGCGGGGTCCGTCTCGCTCTCGTAGCCCTCGAAGGCGGGGAGGGTCCAGTGCTCGGCCTCGGGGGTACGGCGGCGCAGGGCCCCCGGGGAGAGGAGTACGTGGACGGTCAGGTCGAACGGGAACCAGTGGCGCAGCAGGAAGGGGCCGTGCAGCAGCAGAATGCCGCCGGGCGGGAGTTGGACGTAGGGGCTGCGGGTGGAGCGGTCGGTGAGCGGGTCGCGGAGGTCGGGCAGGATACAGCCGTCGCCACCCGGTTCGAGGGGGCCGAAGACCTCGCGCCAGAGGGCACTGGTGTCGAACCAGCCGTTGTAGTAGGCCTCCACGTCCTCATGGCCGTACTCCAGCCGGAGGGAGGCGGGGCGCAGGAAGCCGGCGGTGCCGACGACGAGCGACGGCCGGCCCCGTACACGCAGTGCTTCGGCCACCCGCTCGGCGAGGTCTCCCGGGCGGGCCGCCGGGGCTCCGTCGAAGGCGATCCGTGGCCAGGGGCTGCCGTCGTCCGGTTTCAGGTCGAGCACACGTTCGGCGAGGAGGTCGCCGAGCCGGTCCCAGGTGATCGGTTCCAGTCGCACACGGCCCATGATGCCGGGTGGCTTCGAGGAGGTGGGGCCTGGCAGGGGATTCCCGCCCGCCGATGGGAATCAAGCATTCGTGACAGGCCACAAGACTCCCCCGCACCACGCCGGACCTCTCGTCATACAACCGCTCAGGCGGCGGCAGTGCGCCGAGTGCCGTCGGGGGCCGTTGCCACTGCTCGTGCTGGAGGAGGGCGCGCCTCGGTGTCTCGACTGTGCCGATCTCGGGCATCTGGTGTTCCTGCCGAGGGGCGACACCGCGTTGACGCGCAGGTCTCGGGAGGAGAGCGGGCTGTCGGCGGTGGTCGTGCGGTTCAACCGGCGCCAGGGGCGGTACGAGCGGCAGGGCGTCCTGGTCGAGGAGGCGGGGCTCGCCCGGGCCGAGGAGCGGTGTCTTGCGGACGCGGAGGCACGGCGGCGGCGCCGGACACGGGACGCGCGGCGGCGGGCCGAGGAGGATCTGCGGTTCACGGAGGCGTTCGCGCGGGAGATCCGCCGGCTGCTTCCCGGGTGCCCGGCGGACCGGGCGGAGGCGATCGCCGCGCACGCCTCGGTTCGTGGCAGCGGGCGCGTGGGGCGAAGCGCGGCGGGGCGGGCGTTGTCCGAGCGGGCGGTGATCTCGGCGGTCGTGGCGGCCGTACGGCATGTGGACACGTCGTACGACCAGTTGCTGATGAGCGGGGTCGCGCGCCACGAGGCCCGGCGGCGGATCGCCGGCGCCGTCGACGCGAGGCTCCGGGAATGGGCGACGGAGGCGGAGGCGGGGGTCGGCCCCGGAGCGGGAGCCGGACCCGGACCCAGCTTGGAAGCGGCGGCAGAAGCTGAAGCCGGAGCGGAAGCGGAAGCGGAGGTCGACACGAGGGACGACGCCGGGGCCGGGGCGGTGTGAGCGGGGCGGGCGGCGGCCCCGTACCCGCCCGCCGCCGCAACGTGGCCACCC
>NZ_LIQQ01000534.1 GCF_001418565.1 Streptomyces graminilatus
ACCCCCGCCTCCGGCCCCGGGTCCGCCCCCGGGTCCGGGTCCGCCACGGCGACCGAACACGCTGCCAGGACTCCGCAGACAGCGCGGACAGCGCAGACGGGACAGGCGGCGGCGACGGCGCGGCTGGTCGGGATCGACTTCGCCCGCGCGCTGGCCGTGTTCGGCATGTTCGCCGTGCACGTCGGCCCCTTCCCGACCCCCGGGGGCGGTGTCGGCGACTGGTTCCTGGAACTGTCGAGCGGCCGGGCCTCGGCGCTGTTCGCCACCCTCGCCGGGTTCTCGCTGACGCTGATCGCCGGGCGCCTCGTACCGAAGACCGGACAGGCCGGCAAGCAGGCGAGGAACCGCGTCATCATCCGCGCCGCGGTCCTGCTGGTGGTGGGCACCGCGCTGGCGATGACCAACTTCGGCGGCGCCGGAATCCTCAACTTCTACGCGCTGTACTTCCTGCTGTCCCTGCCCCTGCTGAAGCTGCCGGCCAGGACGCTCGCGTTCATCGCGGTCACCCTCGCGGTGGTCTCGCCGCAGTTGGCGTACGGCCTGCGGGCGCTGCTCACCGAGTCGGCGGTGCACACCATCGACTCGTTCGACCCGATCGCGCAGATCTCCGGCGTGGGCGTGCTCGACTTCGCGCTCACCGGTCTCTACCCGGCGCTCACCTGGATGACGTTCGTCGTCACCGGTATGACGCTGGGCCGGCTGGACCTGGACTCCTGGGCGGTGCGGCGGAAGCTGGCCGTGGTCGGCCCGGCGATGATCGCGTTCGGGTACGGCGTCTCGTGGCTGCTGCTCCGGGTGACCGGCGGCGCGAAGGAGATCGCGGCCCAGATGGCGGCTCAGACGGCCGCCTTCAAGGACCCCTCCGCCATCGGGGACATGAGCCTGGCCGAGGGCGGCTTCGACATGCCGGTCGGTGACCAGCTGTGGGGCTCCGACGCGTGGGGGCTGCTGGCGGCCGAGCCGCACAGCGGTTCGACGTTCGACCTCATCGGCAGCCTGGGCATCGCGATCACCGTGATCCTCACCGTGACGGTGGCGCTGGAGCGGCTGGAGTGGCTGCGCCGCCTGGCGACTCCGATCATCGCCGTCGGCACCATGTCCCTGACCATCTACGTGAGCCACATCCTGGTCATCCTCGCCCTGCCCGGCGAAGCGGCGGCCCCGCCGCAGTCCGCGTCCACCGGGCTGCTGCTCTCGTTCATCGCCGGAGCCATCCTGTTCGCGGCGATCTGGTCCCGATTCTTCCGCCGGGGACCGCTGGAGTACCTGCTCAGCCTCGCGACCAAACGAGCCTGACGGGTCCCGGCCCTCATGCGGAATACGGGCGGAGGCGGTGCGTGCAGTCCCACACGCGCCGCCTCCGCCCTCCTTCCGCTCCCCCGTTCCAGCCTTGGACCGGCGGGTCGGGTCGGCGGCGTCCGCCGCACCGGGACCCCGCAGCCGGGTAAATCCCTGTCTTATTGTCAGAACGCAGTGATAGAGAGTCGGTGTGACCCCCAAATCAACACCCAAATCAACACCCAAATCGACATCGAAATCGCCACCGAGTTCGACGTCGAGTTCGACACCGACAACGGCGGGGGCTGCCGGTCCCGACCTGCGCTCCGACTGCGGCAACTGCTTCGGGCTGTGCTGTGTGGCGCTGCCCTTCGCCGCATCGTCGGACTTCGCGGCCGACAAGGACGCCGGGCAGCCCTGCACGAACCTGCGCGCGGACTTCCGCTGCGGCATCCACACCCAGCTCCGGCAGCGGGGCTTCGCGGGATGCACGGTCTTCGACTGCTTCGGCGCGGGACAGCGGGTCTCCCAGGTCACCTTCGGCGGGCAGGACTGGCGGCAGGCCCCGGGTACGGCCCGGCAGATGTTCGACGTGTTCCCCGTCATGCGGCAGCTCCACGAACTCCTCCGGTATCTGACCGAGGCACTGACGCTGCCGCCCGCCCGTCCCGTCCACGGCGAACTGCGCCGCGCACTGGAGCGGACCCAGCGCCTCACCGCCGGCAGCGCCCAGGAACTCCTCGAACTGGACATGGCGGCACACCGGGGCGAGGTCAGCGCCCTGCTCCTGCGCGCGAGCGAACTGGTCCGGGCCAGGGTCCCGGGCCGCGGGAAGGACCGGCGGGGTGCCGATCTCATCGGCGCCGACCTCAAGGCCGCCGATCTACGGGGCGCCAACCTCCGCGGCGCCTACCTCATCGCCGCCGACCTCAAGGGCGCCGACCTGAGAACGGCCGACCTCATCGGCGCCGACCTGCGGGACGCCGACCTGAGCGGCGCGGACCTCACGGGCGCCCTCTTCCTCACCCAGCCCCAACTGGACGCGGCCAAGGGCGACGCCACGACGAAACTGCCGTCGGCCCTCACCCGCCCCAGGCACTGGTGACTCCCTCTGCAAAGTACGGACAGAACCAGCCGCAAGGGCCGGATACGCCATGTACACACAAAGTCGTGTACGCCATCGCGGGCATCGTGCAGATAGTGCTGGTCGGGCTGGTCCTGACGCTCAGGAACAAGGCACGGCAGCAGGGTCCGCAGCACCTTCGATAGATCCGGCAGGTTCGCCGGATCCCGCAGGTCAGCTCGCCGGCCGCCGAAGCCGCCCCCCGTAATGCCGCTCCAGCCCCAGGTTCCCCTCGAACCCCCCGGGCACGTTCGCCGACACATACACCGGAGGACGTTCCCCCGCCCCGATCAGCAGGGCCGCCGTCTCCGCGACCGTCATCTGGACCAGCATCACGCCGGTCAGCGTCGACAGGGCGCAGACCGCGCCGCCGCCCGGCAGCTCCAGCAGGGCGTCGCCCGTGGGGGCGGCGTTGTCCAGCACGACGTCCGCGATGTCGGCCAGCTTCCTGCCGCTGACGTGGCCCGCCGGGACCGTACGGGTGTGGGCGAGGGAGGTGATCGCGAGGATCCGGTGGCCGCGTTCCTTCGCGTGGAGGGCCATCTCGACGATGACGTTGTTGACGCCCGAGTTGGAGATGATCACGAACAGGTCGGCCGGGTGCGGCGCGGCGAGTTCGTACAGGCGCTCGGCGATGCCCGGCTTGCGTTCCAGCAGGGGGTCGTCGAGGACGCCGGGGGCGTCGCCGCCGTAGATGACGAGGTCGGCCATGCTCAGGCGGTTGGTGGGGACGAGACCGCCGGCCCGGCCCGCCAGTTCCAGGACGAGGGCCTGGGAGTGGCCCGTACCGAAGGCCTGGATCACGCCGTCCGCACGGACGCAGTCCGCGATCAGGCCCGCGGCGCGGGTCACGGCCTCCTGGACCGGCTCCGACCCGGTGACGCGGTCGAGGACGGCCCGGCTCGCGCGGGCGAACCCCTGAGCGCTGACGGACTCGACGGACACCCGACACTCCCCACTGGTGGATTGAACCACCCGCCACACCTCTACCGGTGAATCAATAAATCACATGCGCCAGGCACGGGCAACGGGACGCGCACGGAGGCCACCCCGGAGGTCGGGCGGCTGCGGTACCCACCGGACCGCCAATGACCCGTATCCGGTACTGGGATTCAAACTGCCCCACAGAGGGTGGCTGGTACATTCTTCCCAGCCATCCACAGCACCACCACCCCGTACGGCGCCCAGCGCACGCCCGGTACGGGGCCGAGGAGATCGGTTACCCATGGAACGGACCGGCAGCTCCGGGAGCGGGATGCCCCCGACCGACGTCACCACTCTCATCCGTACGGAGTTGCCGCGCCTCGCGGGCTCCCTGCGGAAGGTCGGTGAACTGATCCTGGAGGATCCAGCCGCCGTCACCCACTGCTCGGCCGCCGAGCTGGGCCGTCGTACCGGCACCTCCCAGGCCACGGTCACCCGGTTCTGCCGCGCCATCGGCCTCGACTCCTACCAGCATCTCCTGATCGAGCTGGCCCAGGAGCGCGGTCGCGGCGAGGTCTCCGACTGGGGCACCGCCGAGATCGGGCCCGACATCTCCCCGGACGACAGCCTGGAGCGGGTCGTCCAGGTCGTCGGCAGCGCCGATCTGCGAGCGATCCAGCAGACCATCGACCGTATCGACCTCGACTCCATCGAACGCGCCGGCCAGGCCACCGCCCGCGCCCGCCGCATCGACGTGTACGGCGTAGGCGGCAGCGGCGCCGTCGCCCAGGAAACGGAAACCCGGCTCTTCCGCATCGGTTGCCAGGTGCGCGGCTGGACCGAGGTGCACGCGGCCCTCACCTCCGCCGCGCTCCTCACCCCCGCCGACGTGGCCATCGGCATCTCGCACTCCGGCTCCACCCGCGAGACGATCGAGCCCTTCGAACTGGCCAAGCAGCGCGGCGCGACCACCGTGGCCATCACCGCCGACCCGAAGTCCCCGCTGGCCCGCACGGCCGACGTACGACTGATCTCGTCCTCCTCGGAGACCAGTTTCCGCACCGAGAGCATCGGCGCCCGCCACTCGGTGCTCGTCCTCATCGACTGCCTGTACGTCCGGGTCGCCCAGCTCTCCTACCAGCGCGCCAGCGCCTCCCTCGCCCTCACCGACCACATCGCCAGGGAGCACGCGGTGAAGTCCCGCCGCGCGCGGTGAAGTCCCGCCGCACCCGCTGACGCCGAGCGCGGCAGTCCCAGAACGCACGCACACACACCACGAAGGCCGCCCCGGGGCATTTCCCCGGGGCGGCCTTCGGTTGGGCGCACGTCGGCCTCGGAACCCAATAGCAACACTGCGCCCCATTGACCTCTCATGAGTTCTGGTCCACATTTTCATCAGTCGGAGTCAAAGCTGATGAATTGAACCAGCATCTGGCACCTTGGAGGGCAGCGGCAATGCGCGCAAGAAGACTGACCGGATCGCTGACGGGATCGCTGACCGGAACGCCGAACGGAACGCCGACCAGATCCATGAACGGGCCCCTGGCCTGTCTCGCCGTGGTCCTTCTGACGCTGACGGCCGCCGGGTGCGGCCTCTCCGGAGGCTCCGACGACAGTGGCGGCGCCACGGCGGGCGGCTGCCCGGTCGACAAGGGCAACGTCGGCTCCGGGAAGCTCACGGGTGACGTCAAGGGCGGGATCACGTTCCAGACGACGAACCTGAAGAAAGACTTCGGGAACTACTTCAACGGCGTGATCAAAGCCTTCGAGAAGGCCCACTCCGGTACGAGCGTCAAGTGGATCGACGACCCGGGCGACAGCCAGTTCACCCAGCGTCTGGTCGCCGACGCGCAGGCCTGCACCCTCCCCGACGTCGTGAATCTGAACGTCAACACGTCGATCGCCCTCACCAGGGCCGGCTACCTCCTCGACCTCGACAGGAAGGCACCGGGCTCGGGCGAGCCGTTCGGCGCCGCGATGTGGAAGTCCAGCGTGTTCACCGACGCCTCGGGGGCGAAGGTGCACAGCGCGTATCCCTGGTACTCCGGCGGAATCGCCCAGACCTTCAACATCGACCTGCTGAAGAAGGCGGGCCTGGACCCGGCCAAACCCGCGACCACGATCCTCGGCATGTTCGACGACGCCTTGAAGATCGCCAAGGTGTCCGACGGCAAGTACTACGCCACCGTCGCCAACCCGATCTGGCGCATACCGGCCGACTGGCAGCAGATGGGCGTCAAGGTGCTGTCCGCCGACGGCAAGTCGTTCACGTTCGCCGACGACCCGAAGACGGTGGCGTGGGTCGAGGCGATGACGAAGCTGTACAAGGCGGGCGCGATGCCGAAGGACTCGCTCTCCTCCAACCAGGACGCCTCGACCCTCTACGCCCAGGGCAAGCTGGTCTACGGCTCCACCAACCCCAACTACCTGCGCTTCATCCAGCAGAACAACCCGAGCGTCTACAAGAAGACGGGCGTCGCCCGCTACATGCTGGACGACCTCGGCCACACGGTCGGCGCCCCCCAGTACATCTCGGTGGCGGCGACGAGCAAGAACGCCCCGACGGCCCTGTCCTTCGCCCAGTTCCTGACGAACGCGGAGAACCAGTTGGCGTGGGCGAAGGACCCGAACGTGGTCATCTTCCCCTCCACCACGGCATCGTTGGACGACCCCTTCTTCCAGTCGGTCAAGGGCACGGACCCCTTCGCCGAGGCCCGCAGGACCGTCGCCGAGGACCGCAAGACCGCCACGGCCGACGAAATCGCCCTGTCCCCCGGCGAGTTGAACGCGATCACGGCCCAGGTGCAGTTGGCGATGCAGGGCAAGAAGAGCGCCGAGGACGCCCTCAAGGAGGCCCAGTCCAAGGCCGACGAGCTGCTGAAGCAGGGCAGTTGAGGATGCCGGCGGTACGGGCGGTACGTACCCTGCCTGCCGCCGGAGCGCCCGCGCCCGCTCCGGCGGCCCCGGCACAACCGTCTCCTCCCTCCCGGCTGCGCCGGGCCCTGAAGGCGGTCACGCCGGGCCCGGCCCCGGACGCGGGCGGAGCGGCCATCTACCGCCGCTGGTGGCTCCCTTGGCTGTGGATGCTCCCGGCGATCGTCGGGGCGGCGGCCTTCGGTGTCTTCCCGTTCCTGAACACGCTGCTCCTCTCCTTCACGGACGCGAAACCGCTCGGCGGCGCCTCGGCCTTCGTGGGCCTGGACAACTACACGCGCATGCTCGGGGACTCCGACTTCTGGCTGGCGACCCGCAACAGCGTGCTGTACGCGGTGATCGTGGTCCCGTTGATGGTCGTACTCCCGCTCCTGCTGGCCGTGTTGGTGGAGAAGAACCTGCCGGGCATCGGCTTCTTCCGCTCGGCGTTCTACACGCCGGTCCTCGCCTCCAGCGTGGTCGTCGGCCTGAGCTGGCAGTGGCTGCTGGCGGACCAGGGCCTGGTGAACACCTGGCTGCGGAAAGCCCATGTCATCCGGGAGGCGATCCCGTTCCTCTCCGACAGCTGGCTGATCCTGCTGTCGGCGATGGGCCTGACCCTGTGGAAGGGCCTCGGCTGGTACATGATCTTCTACCTGGCCGCCCTCGGAAACGTTCCGAAGGAACTCCACGAGGCGGCCTCGGTGGACGGCGCCGGCGCGGTGCGCCGCTTCTGGCACATCACGGTGCCGGGCGTACGCCAGTCGATGATGCTGGTGGGCACCCTGACCGGCATCGGCTCGCTCCGCGTCTTCACGGAGATCTACATGCTCGGCGGCTCGACAGGCGGCCCCGGCGGCGCCGACCGCACACTCCCCTTCTACATCAGGGACGTCGGCCTGGACCCCCTGAGCGGCAACGCCGGTTACGGCTCGGCGGTCAGCGTCGCCCTCTTCGTACTGACCCTGGGCCTGACGCTGCTGGCACAGCGCCTGACGAAGGAGGACGACGAGTCATGACGACAGCGACGCCGCCCCGCACCCGACGCCTCCGCCCCCGCTGGCGGGACTACGGCCGCCCACGCGAACTGATCGTCCGCTACCTGCTGTTGCTGCTGGTCCTGGCCATCACGATCGGCCCGCTGCTCTGGCAGCTCCTGGCGTCACTGAAGGGCGTGGGGGAGGACGTCTTCGGCTCGAACGCATCCCTGATCCCCCACCACCCGACGCTCCGCGCCTACCGCGAGATCTTCGCCCAGGTCCCGGTGGGCACGTACATCAGAAACAGCGTGCTGATCGCCCTACTGTCGATAGCGAGCCAGCTGGCGTTCTCGACAACGGCCGGCTACATGCTGTCGAAGCCGGGCTGGAAGGGCAGGAGGTCGGTCTGGGTCCTGCTCCTGTCCTCGATGATGTTCCCCTTCGAGTCCATCATGGTGTCGCTGTTCCTGAGCGTCCGGGACCTGGGCCTGGTCGACCACCTGGCGGGCGTGTGGCTGCCCGGCTTCGTCGGCGCGATCAACGTCCTGATCATGCGGGCGGCGTTCCTCGCGGTCCCGCGCGAGATCGAGGACGCGGCGATGCTGGACGGCGCGGGCGAGTGGAAACGCTTCCGCCACCTGTACCTGCCGTCGGCGTACGGCGCGATCCTGGTCGTCACCATCAACACGTTCATCTCCGCGTGGGACGACTTCCTCTGGCCCCTGATCGTCCTCCGCTCCGAGGAACACTTCACGCTGACCCTGGGCCTGGCGAGACTCCAGACGTCGTCGTTCGGCTACGACCAGCGGATGGTGATGGCGGGGTCGGTGATCTCGGTGGTGCCGGTGCTGGTGCTGTTCGTCATCACGCAGCGGTGGTTCTATCGGGGGGTGGCTTCGGGGGGTGTCAAGCTGTGAGGGCGGGGCTGTTCGGCTGTGCGGCGGCGATCGCTTCGCTCTGACTCGGCCGAGCGACACCGCACGCCGACGGGCGTCAGGACATGCCCTTCCGGATCCGGTCGGGAGGCTCTTCTCCCCAGCCCACCCGGCAGCGGGCATACGTCGTCCCCCACACGACCGCGCCAAGCGCGAAGCTCTCGCGCAGGTGTACGTCGGTTTCGGCCTGGTCCGCCGTGAGGGCGAGCGGCGCGAATACAAGGCAGATGCGGCACGGGGCGCCGCGCTCGACCAGAGCAAGCCAGTCCTGAGATGGCGCGGGAATCGTCATCACGTACTGATCGTGGCCGTAGTCCAGGGCGACGCGCCCGCGCTGGGTCATGAGGCGCGCACCGATCGCCGGAGGGGTTCGGTTCCCGGGGCCGAGGCGTAGCGCCTGAGCAAGGCTACGCATTCCGTCCTCGACGGTTTCGGTTGTCTCGGCGGCGCGACGGGGACCCGGGTGGGTGAGGAGGAGTTGGGCGAGGGCGCACTCGGGGGTGCGGTGGATTCCGGTCGCGGCGGCTACGCCGATGACGAAGCCAGGGCCGGGTGGGACGGCGGTGCTTGGCGAGGTCATGACGCGGCTACCTCCGCCCAGACGAACTTCCCGAACGGGCGGTCAGTCACACCCCATCGGCCGGGGCACAGGGCGTCGACGATGATCAGGCCGCGCCCTCGGTCACGGGCGCCGGACTCGGTCCGCAGGCGGGGGTGGCGTCGAACGGGGTCGTGCACCTCGACGCGGGTGCGGGTGTTGTCGACGTCCAGGACGACGCGTACAAGGTCGTCGGGTTCGGTGCCGTAGCGGATCGAGTTGGTGACCAACTCGGACGCGATCAGGACGGCACTTCCCAGGTGCTCCGACGTCACACCTGGAAGGTGGTACTCGATGTACTCACGTACGAATTCTCGTGCCGCTCTGGCCGACTTGGGCTCGCTCGCCAGCAACAAAACTGACGGCGGGCCAACTTGGGATGCGTGACAGGCAGGAATCACGTCACGTCGTCGTTCGATCATGCATGTCCCCTCACGGGCAAGCGCCAACACGCGCATGCAGGTTCACCCAGCACGCGTGGCATCAATCGCACTTCTCACCATCAGAGTGCCCACTCCGTAGCTCTGCGTGCAAGCTAATCACTCATTCGATAGAAAATTGCATATCTCGACGGGATGCCGGAGTCGGACGGTAAGCCGGCAGATGACAGGCGTTGACGGGGCACGGCAGACTGATGAGCGAAACACCGGACCGGAGGGGGAAACCGTGAGCGCGCCGACTGTGCGCCGAAGGCGACTGGGCGCGAAGTTGCGGGCCCTGCGCGGCGATCTCACCCTCGACGAGGTCGCGGAGAGGTCCGAGGGCGGGTTCATCCCGTCGAAGTTGTCGAGGATAGAAACGGCCAGGAGCGCGGCCAAGGCGAAGGACGTCGACGAACTCCTCGACCTGTATAAGCGGCTCGGCCGCGAGGTCACGGACGAACTGCGTGCCGCTCTGGTCACACTCACCAAGGACGGCGGTCAGCGTGGCTGGTGGCACTCGTACCGAGGTGTACTCACGCCTGTGTACGAGGACCTGATCAGCCTGGAGGCCGAGGCGGAGTCGGTCTCATGGTGGCAACTGGGGGTGATCCCTGGCCTGTTGCAGACGGCCGAGTACGCCCGCGAGATCATCCGTACGACGGCGATGTCCGAGGCGGTAGAGACGCGCGTGGACGCGTTGGTCGAGGTCAGGCTCGCGCGTCAGGCGGTTCTTACGCGCGAGAGTGACCCGCTGACTCTGTGGGCGATCATCGCCGAGCAGGCCCTGCGTTCAACGACCGAAGATCCCGACGTGATGGACGAACAACTGGGACGGCTGCTCTCAATGGGCCGGCGCCCGAACATCAACATCCAGGTGCTGCGGTCGGACGCCCCGCTGCACGTGGGGCAAATGGGCAGCTTCGCCCTCCTGGGATTCGGCCCCCACGCGGACCTCGACGTCGTACACACGGAGGGGTTGACCTCAGCCCTGTACATCGAGGACCACGACAAGGTCGCCACACACCGCGACGCCTGGCAACGCCTCAGCTCCGCCGCCGAGTCGGTCGAGGCGACAGCCGACCTGATCACCAAGATAAGGAACCAAGCATGAACCACGTCGACGACGCCTCCGCCCTGCCCGTGACCTGGTGGAAGTCATCGTTCTCCGATGCCGGAGCACAGTGTGTCGAGTGCGGCATCGTCGATGCCGTGACGGTCGCTGTCCGTGACAGCAAGGTGTCACACGGGCCTGCGCTGCTATTCACTCGCGGGCAGATGAACGGCTTCGTGTCTGCCGTGGTCGCAGGCCACTTCGGCAGTCCTGAGTAGCGAACCGCACACAGCGCGACGGCCCACCTCTTCAGCATTCGGAGGTGGGCTGTGTGACGTTCGGAAACCATGTGGCTCAACGGAACGGAGAGGCGGACGACAAGTAGACGGCCAGCCTTGGGCCACTTCAGCAGGAGAAGAAGGAAGGGCAGGGCAGATGAACCTCTGCATCACGGCCGACCTGACGGCCGACGTCACCCCGGAGAAGCGCGAACGCATCGTTGCCATCAAAGCAAAGATGATCGACGCCGAGCGAGGACAGGAACTGGCTGCCCTACCACCGACATCACCGTTCAGGTCGTCCGCCGCAACCCGGGCGCGCTCTGAACGCGATCTGCGGTGCCCGCTCCCAAGTGCGCCAACATGTCTGGCATTTGGCTGACAGTCGGCGTCGGATGCGACCAGTTCAGTGACCGTGGACCTGGACGGCGTTTTGGTGATCGCGCATTCCGACAACGAAGACGTGGCTGCGACCTGGAAGAAGACTTTCGGCCATCACCCGCTGATGACCTTCGTCAACCACGGGACGCGCGGGTCCGGTGAGCTGGTGGCCGGTCTACTCAGGCCCGGAAACACCGACAGAAACACCGCCGCCGATCACATCACGACTACCCAACTGGCCCTGGCCCAGCTGCCCAAGTCCTGTCGGCGGGGGCGCCGGACCCTGATCCGCACCGACTCCGCAGGCAACACCCACGAGTTCGTGGCCTGACTCGCGAAACGCGGACGGTGGATGTCGTATTCGGTCGACATGAACATCACCGACGCTATTCACCAGGCCGTACTCACAGAGCCGCTCGCGGCATGGACGCCGGCCGTCGGGCCAGACGGAGGGATCCACGTCGGGGCCTGCGTCGCCGAACTCACCGGCTGCATGCTCGACGGCTGGCCGAAGGGCATGCGGCTGATCGTCCGCTAGGAACAACCTTACCCAGACGCCCAGTTGAGGATCACGGATGCCGACGGCATGCGGCTCACGCACTTCGCCATCAACACCACCGGCAGCCCCATCGCCGAACTCGAACTCCGCCACCGCCTGGTCAGCCCGGCCGGCCAGCTCGTCACCTCCGGCCGCCGCCAGATCCTCCGTCTCGCTCACCACTGGCCCAGGCCCATGTCGTCACCAACACCCTCGGACGGCTCGACCATCTGCCCAACCCAGTCTGACCAGCGAGTTTTCCGTCCCTACGAACAGCACCACGTCTCCGGAGCAGTGGAACCCCGCGCCCACCCGACACGTCAGTCAGGCCACCGGCCTGCCCGCCAAAAGCCACGGAACGCGAAACGGTCCGCCGACTCCGTCGCCAGACCATCACGAAAGATCGCGGCTAGGATTCGCTAGGACCCTTCGCGCCCCTTCTGCGAACGAAGGAGAGCAGAGGTACCTTGATATAGGAACCCCAGATGCTGCTCTCTATATGGAGACGCTATGACGATCTGGACTGACTTCGGCTTCATCGGCAGCCCATACGACACTGAGCCGATCCCCCCCACCGACCAAGGCGATAGTCTGCTTGTTGGGCGAGATAGAGAGATAAACGAAATCGTTTCCCGTCTCGAATCATCGACGCGACACCCGACCGTCGAGGGCCCGTTTGGGGCTGGCAAGACGAGTCTAATTTCAGTGGCTTGCTATCGCCTGGAGCGGGCATTCAAGGAGGGCAACGCTAGAGTTAATCCTTTGATTCCACTTAGAGGTGAACCGATCGAACTGAACCCAGAAATAACCATTGAAGACTTCCAGCGAAAGCTTTTTTATAGAGTCGCCGAGGCTTTCAAAATTTACGGTGACGGGCTGGAAGCTACCGGCCGCAGAGTTCCACGACAGAAGGATATCGAGCGCTGGCTCATGGATCCGGTCTTTCATACGCGATCAGGAGGGTTCAGCACTCCAATAGTGGGGATCTCAGCCGGGAAGGGGAGGACCCCTTCGTCCAGCATCGCCTATTCAGAATTCGGCTTTCCTAGAGCTATGAAAGACGCTCTGGAGAGCTGCTTCCCGTCTCGAGCTCACGGCGGGTTCATTGCCGTAGTCGACAACTTGGAGTTGATGCGAACCTCGCTCAAGGTTAGAGCCCTCCTGGACGTCATGCGCGACAACGTTCTCGCGCAAAAGGGTGTGCGTTGGATTTTGTGCGGAGCCCAGGGAGTAATTCGATCAGCAGCTGCCACTCCTAGGTTGATGGATCGCTTGGCTCAACCTGTAGATGTGGAACCCATTTCAGACGATCTAATGTCCGAGGTGATAGGCCGTCGAATTGACGCTTACAAATTGCGGGCCGATCCGGTAACCCCAGTAGGGCCGAACGGTTTTTGGTATCTCTACGACGTCGTCAATCGCAACCTGCGCACGGCTCTAGGGTTCGCAGATGAGTTCTCCTTCTATTTGCATCGAGGATACGGATCGTCAACTAGAAAGAGTGACGACCTTGGGCTACTCGAAGCGTGGCTGTCAGATAGTGCAGACGGCTACCATCGCGCCGCAGAGGAATGGCTAGGAGAACGGGACTGGAGGGTTTTCGACATTCTAACCCATCATGGAGGGACGTGTCGCCCATGTGACGATTATCAAGATTTCGACTATGCGTCTGCTGAATCACTGAGGGCGCCGATTAAATCTCTGAGAGAAGCAAACCTTCTGACATATGAGCCGGATGAGCTCAATAAGCGACGCAAGGTCGCATCGATAACAGCTACAGGATGGCTTGTGGCATACGCGAGAGCGGGCTACGCTCCCACGCTCGCTTCGTAGTCCTTTGGACGCCAAGCGCAGATCACTGGACCTCAGTCATAACCGTCTGCTGCACACACGGCACGGGCGTCGGCCAGGCTGGAGCGGGACGGAGGCAGGAGCGCAGGACCAGCCCATGGCCGAGCCGCGCGGGGAGCGGAGCGAGCAGCATTTGAACCAGTCGAGAGGGGACCGCATAGGTTCGCCGGGTTGGTGGTCGTGGCGGTTGGATGTGTGGTGACATCCGATCCGATCGCTGGGGGCGCGGTGGCTGAGCCTGTCCGTGTGCGCAGACTGACCGACCAGGAGGGGCGGCGTCTGCAGCAGATCGTGCGCCGGGGCAGCACCAGTTCGGTGCGCTACCGGCGGGCGATGATGCTGCTGGCCTCGGCCGGCGGGAACCGCGTACCGGTGATCGCCCAGCTGGTGCAGGCCGACGAGGACACGGTGCGCGATGTGATCCACCGGTTCAACGAGATCGGGCTGGCCTGTCTGGACCCTCGGTGGGCGGGAGGCCGTCCCCGCCTGCTCGGCCCTGACGACGAGGACTTCGTCGCGGCGACGGCCACCACCCGCCCGGCCAGGCTCAGCCAGCCCTTCACCCGCTGGTCGTTACGCAAACTCGTCGCCTACCTGCGCAAGGTGCATGGCCGGGTGATCCGGATCGGCCGTGAGGCCCTGCGCTGCCTGCTCGCCCGCCGCGGGATCACCTTCCAGCGGACCAAGACCTGGAAGGAGTCCACCGACCCCGAGCGCGACTCAAGCTCGACCGCATCGAGCACGTCCTGGACAACTTTCCCGACCGCGTTTTCGCCTTCGACGAGTTCGGCCCGCTGGGCATCCGCCCCACCGGCGGGTCCTGCTGGGCGAAGCAGAACCGGCCCGACCGTGTCCCGGCGACCTACCACCGCACTCACGGGGTGACCTACTTCCACGGCTGCTACTCGGTCGGCGACGACACCTTGCGGGGGGTCAACCGCCGCCACAAAGGCGCCGTAAACTCTCTGGCCGCACTGAAGTCGATCCGGGCCGCCCGCCCGGACGGCGCCCCGATCTACGTGATCATGGACAACCTCTCCGCCCACAAGGGCACCAAGATCCGCGCATGGGCGAGGAAGAACAAAGTGGAGCTGTGCTTCACCCCAACCAACGCCTCCTGGGCCAACCCCGTCGAGGCGCACTTCGGGCCGCTGCGACAGTTCACCCTGGCCAACTCCAACCACTCCAACCACCCGGTCCAGACCCGGGCCCTGCACGCCTACCTGCGCTGGCGCAACGCCAACGCCCGCCACCCCGACGTCCTCGCCGCCCAACGCAAGGAACGCGCCCGCATCCGCAGCGAAAAGGGCATCCGCTGGGGAGGACGCGTCAGATCCATGGCCGCGTGAACGGACGACCACCGGCAGGGCCCAGTCGCACAGCACGAACCTTCACCAGGAGCTTCGCATGGACCATCAGGACGTCGACGCGGCCGTGGCAGAGATGCTGCGGGTGCTCCGCCCCCATACCTCCGAGGACTGGACGGTGCCAGCAGGGCCGCTCGAATGGACCTGCTGGCAAACAGCAGCGCACATCGGCCACGACCTGCTGGCCTACGGAGGGCAGCTGGCAGCACAGCCCGCCGACGCCTACCTTCCCTTCGACCTGAACGTCCGGCCCACCGCCTCACCTGCTGAGGTACTCCAAGCCGTCATCGCCTGCGGCGGGCTTCTCAGTAGCGCCTTGGCCACCGCCAGCCCGACCCTGCGAGCCTGGCACTGGGGTCCGTGCGACCCCGAGGGGTTCGCAGCGATGGGCGTCGCCGAAACCCTGCTGCACACCCACGACATCACGCAGGGACTGACCGTGGACTGGCTACCACCAGCACCGCTGAGCGCAGCCGTACTCAACCGGCTCTTCCCTGACGCCCCGCCTGGAGACCCCAGCCAGGTACTTCTCTGGTGCACCGGCCGCGGGGAACTCAACGGCCTCCCTCGCCGAACATCATGGACGTGGAAAGCAGCACGACCGGACTGATCGAGCTGACCCCGGCGAACCTTCCCGGTCAGAGCACTAGACGAGGAGGCGAGGAAACTGGCGCTCGCCGCTGCTGGGGTCATCCCGGATCGGGAGCGTGGCCAGCTCTACACCGAGTCCCGCGAGAACCAGCATGCATGCCCTCCGGCACTTCCGGAACCAGCCTGGGTCCGACTGTCGGTCCCCTCCCCAGATGATCGAACTGGCCCGACGGGCCTACCCGGAGCTGAAGTTCGCCGTGGGCTCGATGACCGCCCTCTCGATCCGGGACGACGAACTCGGCGGCATTCTGGCCTACTACTCCACCCACCACACGCCCCCGGATCAACTACCCGTCGCTTACGCCGAGTTCAACCGAACCCTTTCGCCCGGCGGCCTCCCGGAAGGGGTCGGCCACGTGGCGACCGACGAGCAGTTGTGTCTACCTCCTGCGGAGGCGTACGGCGGCCACCCGGTGTCGTACGAGTCCCACCTACTCCCGGCCGAGCGGATCGCCGAGTTGCTGAGCCGGGCCGGGTTTCTGATCACCGCTCGACTCATCCAGGAACACGCCGGAGGGAGCGAGCGTGCCTTCGCCACCTTCCTGGCCCGGAAACCCGAACGTCCGTCGGTCGCACCGTTCTGGCTCAGCATGGCCCTGTACGGGGACAACGGCATCCCCACGGCGTACTTCGACGCGATGAGCGGCATGGTCGAGGCGATCCACAGCGACCCGCGCTGGTGCGACTGGTGGGCGCAGGCAGTGCAGCCCGCGTTGGTGATCGACATCAACTGCACTGCCCGGTCCGGGCGTAGCCGCGTCAACGACCGCAAGGGGCAGACATGGGCCTCGTTCCGGCTGGACGAGTCACGGTTCAGGGGATGGGGCGCTGGTGGCCTTGCTCAACTCGCCTGCACCGACATGGAGATAGTCTTCACCCGGGTGTCGGCGGCACTGGATCTTCCCCTTCCGGCAGAAGTGCCCCGCCCCGCCAATGCCGTCCCGCCCACTGCCGAAAGGGTCGCCGCACGCGAGCGGCTGGCCGAACTACGAAGGCGCCACCGCCCGTAGGCGGAATGGGGATTCGGGGCCGCAGACGACCAGGACGGTCATCGGTACCACCAGGGTGCCGCCCATGTAGTCGAGTACGCGGCGGGCGGTCTCGACCACGAGCGGTCGCCACGGCGCCCAGTGCTGGTAGTTGTCCGTTCAGGCAGCCCCGGGGTGACGTCCATGAGCGTCTCGCCAATCTTCTCGCCGCCGAACGCCCGTGAATCCGGGACCAGTTACTGCACGAGGGTACTGGTCGTCGCCTTGCCCGCACCGTGGGTTCCGTTGAGCCATACGATCACCTGATCAACGCCAGCCCAACGCCAGCGCCCTGCGAGGCCCAGTCGCATTAGGCTGGCACGGTGACGTCTCGGTTGATCATTCTCAACGGTGGTTCCAGCTCAGGGAAATCCGAGATCGTACGGTGCCTGCAAGCCGAACTGCCGGACCAGTGGCTGGCGTTCGGGTGCGACTCGTTCGTCGACGCGTTGCCCGCGAGGATGCGGGAGTCGGACTCGGGGATCGCGATCACGACCGACGGCGACGTGAGTATCGGGGCGGACTTCCTGGCGCTGGAGGCGGCCTGGCGGGAAGGGATCGTGGCGATGGTCCGGGCCGGCGCCCGGGTCGTCATCGACGATGTCTTCCTCGGCGGATCCGCCTCCCAGCAGCGGTGGCGGAAAGCGCTGGATGCCGGGTCCGGGTCCGCGCCCCTGCCCGTACCCGTGCTGTGGGTCGGAGTCCGGTGCGCGAGCGGTGTCGCCGCCAGGCGCGAGGTCGCCCGGGGTGACCGGGCCCTAGGGATGGCCGCGGCGCAGGCGGACGTGGTGCACGAGGGCGTTGTCTACGACCTTGAGGTCGACACCTCGCACAGCGAGTCCCTGGCGTGCGCGCGAGCCATCGCCGCCCGCGTCCACGGCGGCGAGTGAATACGGGTGGCCCAGACAGCGCCGAGGCGCTGGGGCGGGGCGCTGGGCGGGGGATGAGGACTCCCGCCCAGCGCTCGTTCACTTTCGGTTGCTCCGGTTCCCCTTCGGTTGCTCCCGTTACTACCGTTGCTGCCGTTTACTCCGGGCTGCCCTCTTCACCGCGTCCGCGTCCGTGCTCGCGGCGCCGGAGCAGCGCTTGCCAGAGCTGGTCGGCGGCGGTTCCGGTCGCCAGAGCGGCGACGGCCGCCACGTACCAGGGCAGCCCCAGGGCCGCGCAGGGGGCGATGGCCGCGACGAGGGCGATCAGGTTGAGCCACCAGGGCGTACGTACGATCACGTGGGACACCTCTCGGGTGGCTGCCATCAGCGGCAGTTCTTCTTGCTGACCTTGGTCAGCTTCTTGTTCGACGGCGCGATCCTGGTCTGGTAGCAGCCTGTCGGTGACAGTTTCCAGTTGCTGATCTGCTTCAGCCACTTGGCGAGGTTCGTCCAGGCGTTCACACCCACCGCACCGCAGATCATCTTGCCGATACCGGCGATCTTGGCCGGGAGCTTGGCGACAGTGCAGCCGTACAGCCAGCCACCCCAGCCGGCGACGACCGCGGCGTCGCCGTAGGCCTTCCACTCGACGCCCTTGGCGTTGAAGTAGATGCCCAGTCCGAAGGTCAGCTTCGGGTCGGCGACCACCGGGAACGCCGTGGTGGCGGTGAAGCCGACCGTCTGGACGAGCCGGTCACCCTCGACACGGTATGAGGTCGGAACCTCGTTGCCGTTGGCGTCGCGGGCCCAGGGTGCGTCTATGAGGCCGTGGGTCACCGGCTTGTCGTCGGTACCGGAGGACACCAGGAGGGTGTCACCCTCGAACGGGGTGAGCGTCGCGCCCTCGGGCAGCCGCATCGTCGAGGTGTACTCGTGCGGGGCAGTGGCGTTCTTGATGACCTGGAGGGTACGGACGCCACCCTCCAAGGTCGGCTGGGCGACGGTGTCGACGGGGCCGTTCGGGTCCGCGTAGACGACGTTGCCGTTGAGGGCGACACCGCGACGCTGGGCGATGGGCAGGCCCATTCCCATGCCGCCGCGGTCGGCGGACTGGACGCTGATGGCGTCACCGGTGCCCCAGGGGACGCCGACCGTGTTGTTGCCGGTCGCCGCGATCGCCGCGTAGTTGCTGTCACTGGTGGTGGCCGGGGTCACGTCGGCGGCGTCCAGGGCGGTGTTGACCGTGGCCAGCGCCTTCATCTCGGGCGTGAGCACCATGGCGGTGTCGACGGTGAAGGTGACGGGCTCGGACCAGCCGTTGCTCCAGTGTGTGCCGTCGTCCGTCGTGGTCCGGAAGGAGTACGTCCTGCCGTTGACCAGCTTGCCCGCCGGGACGACGACCTTGGAGGTCTCACCGGTGGGTACGGGGGCCGCGACGACGCTCGTGACCACCTGACCGGTGGCGGTGTCAGTGATCTGGTACGTGCCGCGCACCGAGTCGTCGTTGTTGGAGTCCTCGGGGGTGAATCTCAGCGTGGGCGTGGTGGAGTTGACCCGGTAGATGCCGCCCTGTGTGTAGAAGGGCGGCCCGGCCTGGAGGTTGCTGCCGGCCTTGGGGCGGTAGTTGTAGCTGACCATCAGCTGGGGAATCTGGTCGGCGGTCGACTCCGAGGAGTAGAAGCGCTTCCAGGCGAAGGTGTCGGACTCGTTCGCGGCCTTGAGCGCGATGTGGCCCGTCTCGGCCTTGGCACTGGCCCAGGTCTGGGCGAGAGAGGTGACGTCCGCGCTGACCCAGCCCGCGTTGTCGCAGGAGGCGCCGCGCGTCTCACTCGACGTGGCGATCTTCTCCAGTCGTGCGGGTTGGTTGCTCCAACGGGTGTCGGTGTCGGCTCCGTTCGCCGCCCACACCTCCCACGGGCGGGTCTCGCACGACCAGGAGTGGTAGTTGTACAGGGACAGCTTGGCGCTGCTGACCAGTGCGTCGGCGAACACCGAGGTGTCCCAGGTCAGATACGAACGGGCAATGCGCTTACGGGTCTTGGCCGTGTCGGCGTAGTCGCCGGGCCAGCCGAGCTTGAGGTCGGTCGACGCGGACTGGTCGGTTGTGTCGCCATCCTGGACGAACGTGTCGAAGAGGGAGCCGAGGGCGTCCGTGGCCGGGTCGATCGTCACCGGGTAGCGGGTGTCCGGGGCGGACAGGAAACCGGCGTCCGGAGCGAGGGTGAGCTCGACCGTGTCGCCGTCCTGGGACAGGGTCATCGGCACCCGTACGGAGTTGGTGTGCTCGCCGGAGCGGGGGTCGACGCTCGCGTCCCACATGACCGGCGCCGGCATGGTGCCGACCTCGTCGCCCGACTTCCGGTCCGTGAAGGAAACCGAGCCGTCCTTCTGCTGCGCCGCGCTGATGCCGGGCAGGGTTAGCGGCACCGTCCAGGGAGCCTTGGCGTCGACGGGCCGGTCCTTGAGGACGAGGAACTGTTCGAATCCCTCGCGGGTGGCGTCGACGACCAGGTCGGCGCCGGGCACCGCCTGCCGGTAGACCGCCCGGTGCCCCTCGACGGCCGGGGTGGGCAGCCCGCCCTTCCATTGCACCGCCATGCGCCGACTGCCCATGCCGAGCGTGACCAGATCACGGTTGGCGGAGTCCGGTGCGGCTGCCGCCGCAGCGACGGACCGTGCCTTCACACCGCCCGCTCCGGCCAGCCGCAGTCCCTGCGGGTGAGCCTTGGCGGCCACGCTCCCGTCGGGACGCCGGGTCAACGTGGCGTCCACGTCAACCCAGTTGCCGTCGCGCAGCATGCGAATGGGGCCGGAGCTCAGCTCCGTGACGAGAGTGCCGTCCGGGTCGGCCCAGGTGGTGGCGGACTCGGTACGGCGTTCCAGCACCTCCACCCGCCGGTTACCGGCCTTGGCGGCGACGATGGCCGCTTCCGGAGTGTTCGCCTCGGTGACGACGCCCGGTCGAAGTGCGTCCGTGACAGGTTCGCCGGTGACCGCGGATGCGGGCGTGCCGCTCGCCGAGGCAGGAGCGGCGGATGCCGCGGGGCCGAGCAGCGCGAGTGAGGTGAGGGCCGAGATCCCGCCGACCGCGTAGGCGCGCAGGGGTATTCGGCGTCGGTTGCGGCCGTGCGGAGGGCTCGCAGGTTGGGTGTTGCGCATGAACGGAGTGGTCCGATCCGTTTGTGAAGAAAAGATGAGAAACGTGAAGTTATCTCGATCGAACAGAAACGATCGACGGATCGATCACTACAGATCAGGGCAAATTACCCTATTCAGATCGGTGAGATGCGTCACCATGTCGTGATGTGCGCGCGCCAAGGTGGAATCTTGATCAAGAAGGGTGTAGATGCGATCCACCGCGCAAGGGCGGTCCAGGGAGAACCATCAGCCTTTGATGTCGAGGACGACCGGTACGGCGTCCAACGCCCCACGCGCCGACTCCGCTACCCTGATCTCCACGCTTCCCGGCAATGGCATCCTCTCCAAGTCGGGTCCCACCTGGGCGAGTCGCTCCTCCCCGAGGGGAAACGTGACCGTGCCCCGCTCCCCCGGAGCCAGGTCGACACTCCGGAAGGCCCGGAGTTCCAGAGTGCGCGGCCACACCGTCGTACGCAGCGGGCGGATGTAGAGCTGGACGACCGAACGCCCTGCCCGTTCACCGGTGTTGCTGACCTCCACCTCACAACTGGCGCCGTTCCGGCCGATGTTCGGGACGCCGTACTCGAACGTCGTGTACGTCAGGCCGTGGCCGAAGGAGTACAGCGGCTCGGCGTCCTCGTCCGCGTACGACCCGTACTCCGTGTCCTTGTGGTTGTAGTAGACGGGGAGTTGGGCCGCCGAGCGCGGGACCGAGATGGGGAGGCGGCCGGTCGGGGCGGTGTGGCCGAGGAGGATCTCGGCGATCGCCTCGCCGCCCCAGGGGCCCGGATACCAGGCCGTCAGGAGGGCAGCCGCACGTTCCGCCGCCTCCGGGGCCGCGTGCGGGCGGCCCTGGATCAGCACGACCACCGTGGGTGTGCCCGTCGCCGTCACCGCGTCCAGCAGGGCGTGCTGGGCCGGGCCGAGGCGCAGGCCGGCCAGGTCGACGCCCTCGCCGCAGGTCATCTCCGGGACGAGCGTCCGGGCGGCGCCGTTGGCGTCGAACTCCGTGTCCGGGGTACGGGCGCTGCTGCCGCCCAGGACCAGTACTGCCAGGTCGGACGCGGCTGCCGTCGCGACCGCCTCGGGGATGCCGGAGAGGTCGCCGCCGGTCAGGGAGCAGCCCTGCGCGTGACGTATCTCCGTCCCGGGAGGGGCGAGCTGGTTCAGGGCGGCCAGGACGGTGGTTCCCGTGCCGGGGCGTTGCGGGGCCGTGTAGTCGCCGAGCCCGTGGGCCGTGGTGGCGGCGTGCGGGCCGATGACAGCCAGGCGGGTGAACCTGGCCGGGTCGATGGGCAGGGCACCCGCCTTGTTGTGGAGGAGGGTGATCGATGAGCGCGCCAGGGCCGTGCTCAGGGCGCGGCCGGTCTCGGCCGAAGAGGGCGGCAACTCCGGTGTTGCGTAAGGGCGTTCGAAGAGGCCCAGGCGGAATTTCAGGGTCAGGACCCTGGACACGGCCGCGTCGACGACCGACTCCGTCACCAGGCCTCGTTCCACCGCCTCCGCCAGATGCGTGAAGCCCTCGTCCCAAAGGCTCAGGTCGATACCGGAGTTGAGAGCGAGTGCGCCTGCGGAGACCTTGTCGCCGGTGATGCGGGCGAGGCGGTCCACGGCCAGTCCGTCCGCCATGACCAGGCCCCGGAAACCCCAGCCACGATCCCCGTTTGCGTTTCCGCGCAACAACCCGTTCAGCAACGGGCCGTTGGCCGCACACGGCATGCCGTCCACCTCGTTGTACGCGGCCATTACCGCGGCGGCGCCCGCCCGGACGCCCGCCCTGGCTGCCGGGAGGTGGATCTCGTGGAGTTCCCGGGGGCCCAACTCCGACTCGGCCGAGTTCCGGCCGCCGACCGTCGCGCCCTGGCCTGCGAAGTGCTTCAGGACCACCGGGGCCTTGTCCGAGGCGAAATACCCCCTCTCCTCCACATCCCCCTGCATGCCCCTCACCAGCGCCTCCGTCAGGCGCGCGGCGAGGTGGGGGTCCTCGCCGAAGCATTCCTCCGTACGGCCCCAGCGCGGGTCGCGGGCGATGTCCAGCGCCGAGACCAGCGCCAAGTGGCCGCCCCTGGCGCGGAGTTCGGCGGCGGCGTGGGATGCCGCCCGCTCGTACAGCTCCGGGTCCCAGGTGGCGCCGACCGCCAGGTTGACGGGGAGAACCGTGGCGTCGAGGGCCATGAGGCCGTGCGGTACCTCCTCGACGAAGAGCGCGGGGACGCCGAGGCGGCTGCGTTCGAGTACGTGGCGCTGGACCAGGTGGGCCAGTGCCGGGCCGGTCCGCGCGTCGGGGCCCGTCGAGTGGTCGACGCCGGACCAGGCGTCGGCGCGCAGGAGTCCGTACAGGGCGCCGAGGCCCTCGAAGCGGTCGGTCTCCTCGTGCAGGGCCTCGGTCAGCTCGAACTCCCCGTCCGGGCGGCGGCGGTAGGCGTCCCAGCCGTACATCCGCTGGTTGAGCTGGCCGACCTTCTCGCGCAGGGTCATCCGGGCCAGGAGGTCGGCCACGCGAGCGGCGACCGGGGCGGCGGGGTCGCGGTAGAGGGGGGACACGATCACCCCTCCTTGTCCATCTTGTCCATGTTCTGCTCCTGCTCCTGCTCCTGCTCCTGCTCCTGCTCCAGACGGGCCAGGGCCACCGCACCCCGGCTGCCGTCGGGGACCCAGTGCGCGACCAGGCCCAGGGTGCTCAGGTGCCGGTCCAGGCGCGCGGTCAGCGGGCCTTCCGGGCCCAGCAGGCCGCCCGTCGCGACCACCGACTCGCCCGGCGCCGGTTCCAACGCCCGTACGCAGTCGGCGAGATGACCGGCGGCCTCGTCGAGGATCGCGCGCGCGAGGTCGTCCCCGGTCCGGGCCGCGTCGGCGACCAGCGGGGCCAACCGGGCCAGTCGGACCGGCGGTTCGGCCATCACGGCCGGGAGGACATGCCGCCGGTAGGCCTCGCGGGCGGCACGGGACCAGGGCCGACGCGCGCCGCCCACGCCCCCGCTCTCCGGTGCCTCACCCTCGTACGCCTCGTACGCCCCGTACGCCTCGTACGCCCCGTACGCCCCGCACGGGAGAACCGCCTCCGGCACCCCCAACTCCCGTCCCACCAGCGCAGCCAGAGCCGTGTCGTCGCCCCGTCGGTCCGCCATCCGCAGCGCGACCCGGACCGCCTCCCGGCCGATCCAGAAGCCGCCGCCGTCGTCGCCGAGGAGCCAGCCGTCGCCGCCGACGGTCTTCTCGCAGCGTCGGTCGGTGATGCGCATCGCGACGGCGCCCGTACCGGCGACGAGGGCCAGGCCGTCGGGCGGGGTGTCCGGGGCGGCGGCGAAGGCGGCCTCGATGTCGCTACAGATCCGGATGCCGTCCCCGAACGTGATTCCGAGGCGCCGCAGGGCTTCCGTCAGCGCGGTGCGGGCATTGACACGGCCGGGTTCGTCAGCCGTGCCGGCGGCGCCCGCGAAGCCTCCCGCGACGGCGGCGACCCGGGCCCGGAAGGGTTCCGGCACCGCACGGGCGAGGGCCTCGACCAGGTGCTCGGTGAGCTGCGGTACGGGGACGGTGAGGGCGTTGCCCGGCCCGGCGACGCCCTCGCCGAGCGGGCGCCCGTCGGAGGCCGACGCCAGCACGGCCCGCGTACGGGTGCCACCGGCGTCGAGCCCGACGACGAGGGCACCGCCGACCGCCCGAACACCCTCTTCACCACGGCTCGAATCCTGGTTCAATTCATTGCTCATCGCGCACTATGGTGGTTCATACATTCGTCCAGAACAAGACCGACTCGCGGCCCGGCACAGTCACGCACGTCCGAGGAGGACCCGTGAGCACACCCCCCGCCCCTCGTCCCGTCCCTCGTTTCGGCGTCAACTACACACCGCGCCGGGGCTGGTTCCACTCCTGGTACGACTTCGACCCGGCGCTCGCGCGCGAGGATCTCGACCAGATCGCCGGTCTGGGCCTGGACCACGTACGGATCTTCCCGCTCTGGCCGCTGCTCCAGCCGAACCGCACGCTGATCCGCGCCTCCGCCGTCGACCAGGTGGCACGGCTCGTGGACGTGGCGGCGGACGCGGGCCTCGACGTCATGGTGGACGGCGTGCAGGGCCATCTCTCCAGCTTCGACTTCTACCCGGAGTGGACCCGGAGCTGGCACCACCGCAACGTCTTCACGGACGCGGAGGCCATCGAGGCGCAGGCCGAGCTGCTGCGGACACTGGGCCGCGCGCTCACCGGGCGCCCGAACCTCCTCGGCCTCCAGCTCGGCAACGAACTCAACAACCTGGTCGAACACAACCCGGTGACCGTGACCGAAATCGACCACTACCTCGACACGCTGCTCGCCGCCGCGCGGGACGGACTGGGCCCAGCCACGGGCCTGGCGACGGGCCTGGCCACGGGCCTGGCCACGGGCCTGGTGACCCACTCCGCGTACGACGCCGCCTGGTACAGCGACGACCACCCCTTCACGCCGGAGGCCTCGGCCCGCAAGGGTGATCTGACGACCGTCCACCCCTGGGTGTTCTCGGCCGACTGCGCCCGCCGCTACGGCCCCCGCTCCCCGCAGGTCCAGCATCTCGCGGAGTACGGCGTGGAACTGGCCACCGCGTACGCCGTCGACCCCGCCCGGCCCGTCTGGGTCCAGGAGACCGGCGCCCCCGAACCGCACATCCCGGCGGCCGACGCGCCCGGCTTCGCCCGCGCGACCGTACGCAACGCGGCCGGGTGCGCCAACCTGTACGGGGTCACGTGGTGGTGCTCCCACGACGTCGACCGTTCCTTGGCCGACTTCCCCGAACTGGAGTACACCCTCGGCCTGTTCGACTCAACGGGCCGCCCGAAGCCCATCGCCGAGGCCCTCGCGGAAACGGTCGCCGAGCTGCGCACCGATCCCCGCCCGACCGAACCCCGTACGACCGCCCTGGTCCTGGACTGCGCCTGGGGGACCCGTTCGATCTCAGGCCCCGGAGGCACGTACTTCGAGGCATGGACGCGGCTCCGGGCGGAGGGTGCCCGCCCGGCGGTGGTACTGGCGGAACGGGCCGAGGACGAGACCTACCTGACGGCGAGGGGCATCAAGGAAGTACTCCGGCCGGTTTGACCGGAGGCAAGCAGCGGGGCATCCCCGGGCACGAATCCAACCGGGGCCGGCCACCCGCCTTCAGGGCCTCGGGTGGGGAGCGGTGGGACG
>NZ_LIQQ01000535.1 GCF_001418565.1 Streptomyces graminilatus
GTCGTCGACACGATCGTGTCGGGCGGCGACGAGAGCACCGTCGTCCGGCTCGCCCTGCTCATCGCGCTCATCGCGGTGGTCGAGGCCGTCCTCGGCATTGTCGGCCGCTGGCTGTCGGCGACACTCGGGGAAGGGCTGATCCTCGATCTGCGGACGGCCGTGTTCGACCATGTGCAGCGGATGCCGGTCGCCTTCTTCACGCGTACCCGTACGGGAGCACTCGTCTCCCGGCTCAACAACGACGTCATCGGCGCGCAGCGCGCGTTCAGCAACACTCTGTCCGGGGTGGTGAGCAACCTGGTCACCCTGGTGCTCACGCTCGCCGTGATGCTCACCCTGTCCTGGCAGATCACCCTGCTCGCGCTGGTGCTGCTGCCGGTGTTCGTGATCCCCGCCCGGCGGATGGGCAGCCGTATGGCAAAGCTCCAGCGCGAGGCCGCCGACCTCAACGCGTCGATGGGCACCCGGATGACCGAGCGCTTCTCGGCTCCCGGCGCCACCCTCGTGAAGCTCTTCGGGCGGCCCGACGAGGAGTCCGCCCAGTTCGCGGCCCGCGCCCGCCGGGTACGGGACATCGGCGTACGGACGGCCCTCGCGCAGTCGGTCTTCATCACCGCCCTCACCCTCGTGTCCGCCCTGGCGCTCGCCCTGGTGTACGGGCTCGGCGGCTGGTTCGCGCTGCGCGGCACCCTGGAGCCCGGCGCGGTGGTCGCACTCGCCCTGCTCCTCACGCGCATGTACGCGCCGCTCACGTCGCTCGCGGGGGCGCGCGTCGAAGTGATGAGCGCCCTGGTGAGCTTCGAGCGCGTCTTCGAGGTGCTCGACCTGAAGCCCCTCATCGAGGAGAAGCCGGACGCCCTCGAGGTCCCCGAGGGCCCGGTCGCGGTGGAGTTCGACGACGTCCGCTTCGCCTACCCGTCCGCCGACCGCGTCTCCCTCGCCTCCCTGGAGGAGGTCGCCGCCCTGGACACCCGGGGCGGCACCGAGATCCTGCACGGAGTGAGCTTCCACGCCGAACCGGGTCAGACGATCGCCCTGGTCGGCTCCTCCGGTGCCGGAAAGTCGACCATCGGACAACTCCTGCCCCGCCTGTACGACACCGACGGGGGCGCCGTACGCATCGGCGGCGTCGACGTCCGTGACCTGAGCGCCGCCTCCCTGCGCGCCACCATCGGCATGGTCACCCAGGACGGCCATCTCTTCCACGACACCGTGCGCGCCAACCTGCTGCTGGCCCGCCCCACGGCGACGGACGACGAACTGTGGGCGGCCCTGACCCGGGCCCGCCTCGACGACCTGGTCCGGGAACTGCCCGACGGCCTCGACACCGTGGTCGGCGAACGCGGCTACCGGCTCTCCGGCGGCGAACGCCAGCGCATGACCATCGCCCGGCTGCTGCTGGCCCGCCAGCGTGTCGTCATCCTCGACGAGGCGACGGCCCACCTGGACAACACCTCGGAGGCGGCGGTCCAGGAGGCCCTGGCGGAGGCTCTGGCGGACCGCACGGCCGTGGTGATCGCCCACCGCCTGTCCACGATCCGCGCGGCCGACCTGATCCTCGTGATCGAGGCGGGCCAGATCCTGGAACGCGGCACGCACGACGAACTTCTCGCCCTGGACGGGCGGTACGCGGAGCTGTACCGCACACAGTTCGCCCACCGCCCCGGCGAGCAGCCGGAGGTCACGGAGGTGGCGGGGGCCACGGAGGCGGCGGGGGTGACGGAGGCCGCGTAGACCGGCTGTCCGCCGTGGACCGAGGTGATCGGCCGGGCCGCCCGCGGAAGGCGCGGGAGCGTCGGTGGCATCGCCGGGTCGTGACCGCCTGGTCGCGGAGGAAAGCGAGTCGACCTGAGATCGACGGATTCCGGCTCGCGGTCGCGCTCCGCGCGCGGCGACCCGCGGCCGCGCCACGATCCGGCCGCCCTTCCGCGAACCCTGCCGCCGGGATCTGTCGATCGAGGCCCGGCGGCAAGGTCGCGTTGGGGAGTTGCTCCTGTTGTCTCTACGCGCGGACGGAGCGCACGGCTAGATGCTTGATCCGCCGCCGGAGGTGTTGTTCCACCAGGCGCTGTAGGCGTTCAGCGCGTACCGCTTCTGCACGCCGCTGGTCGAGGTGATCTCGATGCCGAACTGCATCGTGTCGAAGGTGGTGTTGCGCAGGAGGTTCTGCGACGCGGCCCATCGCCAGACCGCCGAGGCGTCGATGCTGCCGGTGTTGGTCTGCTGGGCGGGGATGAGCTGCAGTACGTTCCAGCCGGGATCGACCTGCCAGACCGACGCGTACAGGACGCCGCCGATGGTCACGTTGGACCTGATCTGCCTTCCCCAGCCGCCTGCCGTCCCGGACCAGCTGGTGAAGACCATGATCTCGTCCTGGTTGTTGGTCGACCAGATGTCGCTCGTCCAGTTCCAGTGGTCACTGCCGCCGACGGGAGCCGACGACGTGTTGTACCAGAAGCCCGCCGAGTTCAACTGCGACAGCGGCGTCTGGGGCCGGACCGAGGTGTTCGGGTACGACTTGATCCCGCCACCGGAGTGGTTGGCATCGACGTACCAGGACTTGATGCTGTCGACGGTCTGGCACTGCGTGCCGGGGTTTTCGCCCCAGATGTTGTTGTAGATCGTCCAACTGCCCTGGGTGTACTGACCCCACCGGTCGCAGGTGGAGGATATCTGGGCCTGCGCCGGAGACGCGAAGCTCAGGAACCCGGCGATCACGGCGACTATCAGGGCCAGTCGACCGAACCCGGCCGACTTTCCGATGATGGATTTACGGGCTTGCCATCTCATGTGTCCCTCCAAGGACGGCGATGCGTTGTTCCGGACCCCCCCGGTCTTATGGCGGACTCTGGCGCCGCGAGATGTCACTCGCATGCGAGTCCGGGCTCGGGACGGCGCGGCTCAGCCCCGTCCGAGGTACTTGCGTGATTGGCCGACTGATCGGCTTGTCGGTCGGCCCTGGGCGAATGGGTTTCGCTCAGGAACTGCGGGAACGGTGCTTGTTCCCCTTGCTTCCAAGCACCGGGCTTGCCGGACGCAGATGGTGAATTGTCGAAGCGCTTGCGTCTGCGGACATTGATAACGGGGCCTCTTCTGAACAGCAATACTCTGCGCAGGAAAACACATTTCTTTCACCAGAGGCCATCACTGTCGAAGCGCATCGAATGGATTCGCCGCAGCGCCCGCCACCTGGCCTTACGGAACGCCGCGGGCCCTGGTGGATGCGGCGGAAGGCGAGGAGGCGGCGACGCGATCAAGCCGCTCGGGTCAGCGAAAGGTCAGCGAACGGTCAGCCCATCATCCGCAGCATGGCCCGGCCGCCGGTGCGCCAGAACCGTACGAGCAGGGTGGCGGCCAGCAGCAGGAAGGCGATGTTGAGCCACGTGGTGTAGTTCCAGGTGATCCCTTCCTCGGGGATCTTCGCGTCGGCCTGGTCGGGGACCAGGCCCAGTCCACCGAAGGCGAACTCGACGGCATACCCGGCCACCGCCATCGCCGCGAAGAAGGTGACCAGGAGGAAGGCGGCCATCCGGGGGCCGTAGTACTTCCGGTAGATGTTGAGGATCGGGAGGATCAGCAGGTCGGCGTAGATGAAGGCGATCACGCCGCCGAAGCTGATTCCGCCCTTCCACAGCACTACGGCCAGTGGCACGTTGCCGATGGAGCAGACGAACGTCGCGATCGCCACCAGCGGTCCGACGAGCGGTCCGACGATCTTGGCGGCGAGCGGATGGTCCGCCAGGAAGAACGTCTGCCAGAACTCGTCCGGCACCCAGGCGGCGATCGCCCCGGCGATCAGGAGCCCGGCCACCAGGTCGCGCAGGATCGCCGCCCACTCCATGACGAAGATGTGCGAGACGGACGTAAAGCCGTCCCGTGAGAGGAGCCGGCGCGCGAAGCCGCCCTCGCCCCGCACCGACATGTCCATCGCCGCATGGCCCTCCATCGATCCGGCCACGCCGCGTTCGGCCTGCTCCCGGGCCTGGCGCAGGAGCCGTCCACGCAGGAAGATCCGGAACAGCGCGGCGAGTACGACGATCATGATCGGGCCGCCGACGAACTCCGCGGCCGTGAACTGCCAGCCCATCAACAGGGCCAGGATCACGCCGAGTTCGATCACCAGGTTGGTGGAGGCGATCTCGAAGGCCATCGCCGCCGTGAAGTCCGCGCCCTTGCGGAAGAGGGAGCGCGCGAGGGCCACGGCCGCGTAGGAACAGGAGGACGAGGCCGCGCCGAGCCCGGCGGACACGGCGAGCGTGCGTGGCCGGTCGTCGCCGAGCAGCCGTACGACGGTGGAGCGGCGCACCACTGCCTGCACGACGGCGGAGAGCGTGAAGCCGAGGATCAGCGCCCAGGTGACCTCCCAGGTCATCGACCCGGCAATGGACAGCGCGTGCCCGATCGCCTCCATGGACCGCCCTTCCCGAGGTGTTCCGGTGCCGACCTCAGACCCTACCCCTAGGGGGTATGCCTTGCGGGTTCTCGGCGTGGCGACACCTGAGAGGCACTCACAGGGACTGAGCCTTCCGCGGCAGGGACGGAAATGCGGTCTTGACGTGGAGCGTCCCGGTCAGCCACCTGGCGGGTCGCTCTGAGTGACGGCCGGTCAGAGCGCCGCACCCAGCATCTGGTCCATCGACGGATCCGACATCTGCAAGCCCGGCAGGAGCCAGTCCTGGAAGGGGGCGAGCACGGCCAGTACGAGGAGGGCGGCGCCCACCGCCCAGCTGAGCCAGGGGCCGCCGCGCCACAGCTTCTCCAGGAAGATCACCGCCGCCAGTCCCGCCATCGCCGCCACGTTCATCACGCCGAGCGGGATCAGGACGATCATCAGCCCCCAGCAGCAGCCGACGCAGTAGAGCCCGTGGTGCGCGCCCACCCGCAGATCCTTCGCCCATGGCCGGAACCGCGCGTATCGCATCAGCTGGAACATCGGGCTGCGGCAGTGCCGCAGGCAGACCCGCTTCAGCGGCCCGAACTGCTGGACTCCCGCGAGCAGGAACGCGCCCGCGCCGATCCAGCGCCCCGACTCGGGGTGGGTGTCGACCAGGTGCCCCGTCGCCGCCAGGGCCCCGTACACCAGCAGTCCGAACCCGGCCCAGGCCAGCAGATAGCCACCGACGAATTCCGTGAGGCGCAGCGCACGGACACGGCCCGCCGTGCTGCGGTTGATCGCCTGGACCCAGGTGAGAGCCACGGGTGCCACCGACGGCAGCATCATCGCCGCCATCATGACCACCCACAGAAGCAGGAAGAGCGGGAGCGCCAGGCCCATGGTGCCCGGCTCCATGCCCATGTCGCGGGACTGGGCGGCCGTGAGCACCCACGCCAGAGCGGCGATCAGAGTCAGGAGGAGCCAGCCGAGGGCCAGCTCACGCCTCGGCAGCAGGACCCCGGGCCGGGTGGGCTCCGGCGGGGCGAGCCGGAGATGCGGCACGGCATGCCTCCTAAGGACGCCCGCCGCTTCGGTGGCCGCTATGAGCACTCCGAAGACATCTCCAGCAGATCACACATTCGCCCGCCTCAACACCGGAGGACCCGGCCCGGGGCCGCGGCGCTCATGACCAGGCCACTTCGCTTTCGCGTCGCCGAGGAGCACCCTGGAAGTGACGCGGCTCCGTAGATCCGTATACCGGGAGAGGAGAAGCGAGATGGCTGAGCAGACCACCAGCAGCCCGCCTTGGCACGTGGCCGGCGACTGGTTCGACACCTGCAAGTGCGCCATACCGTGCCCATGCACCTTCGCCCAGCCCCCGACCGAGGGTGATTGCGAGGGCGTGCTTGCCTGGCACATACGCGAGGGACGGTTCGGGGACGTCCGGCTCGACGATCTGAACGTCCTGATACTCGCGTCCTTCACCGGCAACGTGTGGACCGGCGAACACACCGACCCGTATGCCGCCGTCTTCGTCGACGAGCGTGCCGACGACCAGCAGCGCGCCGCACTCGGCGCGATCTTCGGCGGGGAGGCCGGCGGCTGGCCACAGCAGTTCCTCGAGGTCTTCGGGCCCGAGATGCGCGGCATGGACGTCGCACCGATCACGGTCGAGGTCGACGAGGATCTGGGGGCGTGGCGCGCCGAGGTCCCCGGCCGGGTGACCGCCCGCGTTGAGGCCCTCACCGGCCCCACCACACCCGAGGGCGCACGGGTCCAGGTCCACAACGCCCCCGGCGCCGAGGTCGGCCCAGGACAGATCGCCACCTGGGGCCGGGCCGTCACCGACCAGGCCGACGCCTTCGGCTTCAACTGGAGCCGAAGCGGCAAGTCCAGCAAGTACTTCCCCTTCGACTGGAGCGGCCCGGACTGACGCGCGATCGGCCGGCGCTCCGTGCGGTCGTCGGGCATCAGCCCGTCGTCAGGTGGTCGTCGGGCTGGACGAAGGCAGCGGGAACCGGGGAGTTCGCCGCTCCCGGTCGGCCCGCGCCGATACGCCGTACCCGACGAACGCGAACACGCGAGCCGGGCGCGGATTCCGAGAGGAGGCGATGTTCCGCAGCACCTTCGAGTCCGACGAGTACCGGTGTAAAGTGCTGGACGCCCTTGACCTGCACAAAGCAGGCAGGGAGCCGTCTTCCAGGAGTCCACTTTGCTGCGCACCATGTTCAAGTCCAAGATCCACCGCGCCACCGTCACCCAGGCCGACCTGCACTACGTCGGCTCCGTGACCATCGACGCCGAGCTTCTCGACGCCGCCGATCTGCTGCCCGGCGAGCTCGTGCACATCGTCGACATCACCAACGGCGCCCGGCTGGAGACGTACGTCATCGAGGGTGAGCGGGGGTCCGGCGTCGTCGGGATCAACGGGGCGGCGGCCCACCTCGTCCATCCCGGAGATCTGGTGATCATCATCAGTTACGCTCAGGTGACCGACGCCGAGGCGCGGGCGCTGCGGCCGAAGGTGGTTCACGTGGACCACGGCAACCGTGTCGTGGCGCTGGGCGCCGACCCGGCCGAGCCGGTGCCGGGCTCGGACCAGGAGCGCAACCCGCAGGCGGTCACGGTCTGACCGCGTGCTGAGCCGGTGCGTCCGGCGACCGAGGACCCGAGGACCCGTTGAGGAGTGTGTCCATGAGCGACATCGAGATCCGTGACGACCGGGCGGCAGGCCGCCTGGAGGCGGTGGCGGCGGGGGAGGTCGCCGGCCACATCGCGTACTTCGTGCTGGCCGCGCGGGGGCGCGCACTGGTCCCGGTCCACACGATCGTCGAACCCGCGCACGAGGGAAAGGGCATCGCGGGCTCACTGGCCCGCGAGCTGTACCTCATGGCCGCCCGCGAGGGCATCGTCGTGGCGCCCCTCTGCCCGTACGTCGTGAAATGGGCCGAACGTCACCCCGCCGAGGCGCCGGTGGCGGACCCCCAGCTTCTGCGCGCCGCCAAGGAGTGGCTCGCGGCGCACCCCGACCGCTTCTGACGTCCGGCAAGGGGACCCCTCCCGTCATGCTCGCCCTCCTGCACACGTCACCCGTGCACGTGCCGGTGTTCGACGCCCTGCGAGACGAGGACCACCCGGACCTGGAACTCGCCCACTTCGTCCACGAGGACCTGCTGTCCGGGACCCGGGCCGACAGCCCCGACGTCGTGGCCGGTGAGATCCGGGCCGTTCTGGAACAGGCCGTCGCCGGTGGCGCCGTCGCAGTGCTCTGCACCTGTTCCTCCATCGGCGGTGTGGCGGAGGCGGCTGCCGAGGCGGTCGGCGTACCCGTGCTGCGGGTCGACCGTCCGATGGCCGCCGCCGCGGTGGCCATCGGCCCGAGGGTGGTGGTCGTCGCCACGGCTAAGACCACGTTCGGGCCCACGGCGGCCCTCGTGGAGGAGGAGGCGCGGCGCGCCGGACTCCCCGTCGAGGTACGGACACTGTTCGTGGACGGCGCCTGGGCCCGCTTCCAGTCGGGCGACACGGAGGGCTACGTCCGTGCGGTGACCGCCGCCGTGGACTCGGTCCCCGGCGACAGCGCCGACGCGATCATCCTCGCCCAGGCCTCCATGGCCCCGGCACAGCGGCTGACGACGACCACGGTGCCGGTGCTGTCCAGCCCCCGGCCGGGACTGGCGGCGGGCGCGGCGGCGGCACGGGCGGCCGGGACCGCAGGGGGGTGACCGCAGCGCGCCGGAGTGAGTGGGGGCGCGTGCGGTGGGTACGCGGAGAGAAGTCCAGCGCCGACGCCCCGTGGCTGGAGGACACCGTGACGCAACCGGACCCGCGCCCCCACCCCGTACCCC
>NZ_LIQQ01000536.1 GCF_001418565.1 Streptomyces graminilatus
GTTTATAAGCGACAGCCCCCCCCCCGTACGGCCATGTCCCGCACGCGGCCCGGCGGCCCTCGGGGGATGATCGATCCATGGACGTCACTCTCCACCTCGCCCAGGACCCCGAGGCCGACGCGCTTCTCGGCCGCAGCCCGCTCGCCGCGCTGACCGGAATGCTGCTGGACCAGCAGGTTCCGATGGAGTGGGCGTTCAAGGGGCCGGCGACCATCGCCCAGCGGCTCGGCGCCGACGATCTCGACGCGCACGAGATCGCGGCGTACGACCCCGAGGCCTTCGCCGCGCTCCTCTCCGACAAGCCGGCCGTGCACCGGTACCCGGGCTCGATGGCCAAGCGGATCCAGCAGCTCTGCCAGTACCTCGTCGAGCACTACGACGGTGACGCCGAGGGAGTCTGGCGGGACGCGGCGACCGGTCAGGAGCTGCTGAAGCGCCTCACCGACCTGCCCGGCTTCGGCAAGCAGAAGGCCCAGATCTTCCTGGCCCTCCTCGGCAAGCAGCTCGGCGTACGGCCCACGGGCTGGCGCGAGGCGGCCGGCGCCTACGGCGAGCCGAAGTCCTTCCGCTCCGTCGCCGACATCACCGGCCCCGAGTCCCTCGTCAAGGTCCGGGCCCACAAGCAGGAGATGAAGGCGGCGGCGAAGGCCGCGAAGGCCTCCGGCAAGTAGGCCCCCCGGCCGGGTCCAGGCGGACTCCCGATGACTATCTTCTCCGCCGCGCCGTGCCGAAGATGGAGCGGGTGATCTCCCGGCCGATCTGCGTGCCGACGGAACGCGCCAGCGACTTGAACATGCCGCTGCCGACCACCTGTTCGACGACCGTCCGTTCCCCCTTCCGCTCCTCCGTCCGTTCCCCCGTCCGTTCCTCCCGATGCTTCGCGGGCGCCGCCATCTCGTCCGGCCCCTTCGCCCCACGTGTTCCATCGGAGGGCTTCGTAGCCTTCGCCGCCGTGAGCTTCTCGTACGCCGATTCTCTGTCCACAGCCTGTGCGTAACGGGCGTGGAGCGGCGATGCGGTGACCGCCCGGTCGAGGTCGGCCGGGTCCACCGGGCCCATCAGGGACTCGGGGGCGCGCAGCCGGGTCGCGGCGACGGGCGTCGGGGCGCCCTTCTCGCTCAGTACGGTGACCACCGCCTCGCCCGTTCCGAGGCCGGTGAGGAGTTCCTCCAGGTCGTACACCGAGTTCGGGAAGGTCTTCACGGTGGCCCTGAGGGCCTTCTGGTCGTCCGGGGTGAAGGCGCGCAGCGCGTGCTGGACGCGGTTGCCGAGCTGGCCGAGGACATCGGCGGGCACGTCCTTCGGGGTCTGTGTCACGAAGAAGACGCCCACCCCCTTCGAACGGATGAGGCGGACGGTCTGCGTGATCGCGTCCAGGAACGCCTTCGACGCGCCGTTGAAGAGCAGATGCGCCTCGTCGAAGAAGAAGACGAGCTTCGGCCGGTCGGAGTCGCCGACCTCGGGGAGGTCGTGGAAGAGGTCGGCCAGCAGCCACATCAGGAACGTCGAGAACAACTGCGGCCGGTCCTGTACGGCGGGCAGTTCGAGGAGCGAGACGACACCCCGGCCGTCCGGCGCCGTACGCAGCAGCTCGGCCGTGTCGAACTCGGGTTCGCCGAAGAAGTCCGCCATGCCCTGTGCCTCGAAGGCGGTCAGGGAACGCAGGATCACCCCGGCCGTGGCCGTGGACAGCCCGCCGATGTTCTTCAGCTCGGCCTTGCCCTCGTCGGAGACGAGAAAGGCGACGACCGCTCTCAGGTCCTTGAGGTCGAGCAGTTCGAGGCCCTTCTGGTCGGCGTAGTGGAAGACCAGGCCGAGGGACTGCTCCTGGGTGTGGTTGAGCTGGAGCACCTTGGACAGCAGCACCGGGCCGAAACTGGTGATCGTGGCCCGTACCGGGATGCCGTGGCCGAGACCGCCGAGGGCGTAGAACTCGGCGGGGAAACCGGTCGCCGTCCACTTCTGGTGCACCTCGGCGGCGCGCGACGCGACCCTGTCGTTCGCCGTCCCGGGCGCCGAGATCCCGGAGACGTCGCCCTTCACATCGGCCAGGAAAACGGGCACACCCTGGGCGCTGAGCTGTTCGGCGATCAACTGGAGCGTCTTGGTCTTGCCGGTCCCTGTCGCCCCCGCGACCAGACCGTGCCGGTTGAGCATGGGGAGCGGGATACGGATCCCGGCGTCCGGGAGGCACGTCCCGTCCCACAGCAGGGCGCCCAGATCGAGCGCCGGGCCGGTGAAGGCGTACCCGGCGGCGATCTCCAGCGCGGTCCGGGGGAGTGCGGGAGCACTTCCGGGCGTACGGGGTGACGGGTCGGGCGGGGCGGAGGCGCCGGGCGCGGAGAGGGCGTTTGCCGGTGGCAATGGCCCGGCGACAGCCTCCGCCGCGACGTCCGTGGTTGCCCCCGCGGCGGCCGATGGCACGCTCTCGCTGTCGCTCATGGCGAACCCCTCTTCCGGTTTGCCCCGCTTTACGACACCTTTTCCAGCGTCGCACTCCGTCTCCATGGCTGCGCCCGGAACGTCTGGACCGGTAGGCTTTCCGTGTGATCTTCAAGCGCATCGGAAACGGCCGGCCGTACCCCGACCACGGCCGGGAAAGCACCCGGCAGTGGGCGGATGTCGCGCCGCGCCCGGTCCGCCTCGATCAGCTCGTGACGACCAAGGGCCAGCTCGACCTGGAGACCCTCCTCGCCGAGGACTCGACGTTCTACGGCGACCTCTTCGCGCATGTCGTGAAGTGGCAGGGCGACCTGTATCTGGAGGACGGTCTGCACCGCGCTGTCCGGGCGGCCCTCCAGCAACGCCAGGTACTGCACGCCCGCGTCCTCGAAATGGACTGACGGCAGTCCTCACGGCGCCCGGTGGCCGTCTCATGGCCCTCTCATGGCCGTCCTGGCGACGCTTATTGGCCCTTTCGGGTAGTACTGCGGCCGGGGCAATGATCATTTAGTAGGCATCACCGTCCGGGCGCACTACGCTGCGCCCATGAGCATGCTGACTCCCCCCGGAATGGGCGGCCAGTACCGCATCACGGGGGACAAGTACCCGCGGATGCGCCGACCACGGGGGCGCCGCAGACTCGTGCTCGGACTCGTGGCCTCCGTCGCCGCCCTCGGCCTGATCGGCTGGGGCACCTTGCAGCTCATCGACGTCTTCACCGGCGGCGGCAGCAAGGCGACGGCCGCGGGCCCCAAGGCGGACTGCGCCACCAAGGCGAGCCCCTCGCCCACGCCGACGGCGGCCGCCAAGGCCCTTCCCAAGCCCGGCGGCATCACCGTCAACGTCCTGAACGCCACGCCCCGCAGCGGCCTGGCCAAGCAGGCCGCGGACGAGCTGAAGAAGCGCGGCTTCCGCATCGGCGACGTCGGCAACGCGCCCAAGGCGTACGACAAGAAGATCGCCGGAACCGGAATACTGCTCGGCGCGAAGTCGGCCGTCCAGGCCGCCCTGCCCCTGCTCGGCACCCAGCTCGCCGGGGCCCAGTTGAAGACCGACACGCGTGCGTCGGCCACCGAGGTCGACCTGCTCATCGGCACCACGTTCACGGCCCTGACCAACAAGAAGGACGCCGACCAGGCCCTGGCCGCACTGGCCAACCCCGTACCGGCGCCCTCCAGCACCCCGAAGAACTGCTGAGCCCTTCCGGCGACCGCTACTCGGCCGCGCCGTACAGCCGGTCGCCCGCGTCGCCGAGGCCCGGGACGATGTAGCCGTGCTCGTTCAGGCGCTCGTCGATCGAGGCCGTCACCACGGTGACCGGGGTGCCCGCCAGCTCGCGCTCCATGACCTCGACGCCCTCCGGCGCGGCCAGCAGGACGACGGCCGTCACATCGTCGGCGCCGCGCTTGATCAGCTCCTGGATCGCCGCGACCAGGGTGCCGCCGGTGGCGAGCATCGGGTCGAGGACGTACACCTGACGCCCGGAGAGGTCCTCCGGCATACGGGTGGCGTACGTGGACGCCTCAAGCGTCTCCTCGTCGCGCACCATGCCCATGAAGCCCACCTCGGCGGTCGGCAGCAGCCGGACCATGCCGTCCAGCATGCCGAGACCGGCCCGCAGGATCGGCACCACCAGCGGGCGCGGGTAGGACAGCTTGACGCCGGTGGTCGGAGCGACCGGCGTGGTGATGTCGACCTGTTCGGTGCGCACGTCGCGCGTGGCCTCGTAGGCGAGCAGGGTGACCAGTTCGTCGGCGAGGCGGCGGAAGGTCGCGGAGTCGGTGCGGCGGTCGCGCAGCGTGGTGAGCTTGTGGGCGACCAGAGGGTGGTCGACGACGTGGAGACGCATGTCCCTAACAGTAGCCGTGGTCCCGTACAGCGGCCCGCCCTCCATACAGCGGTTCCGCGTCCCCGTACAGCCGTTCCGGTCCCCCGTCACCCTTCCGCTGGCATCAAACCGCCCGACGGAGGGAAGGTGGAGGGACGGATTGGGGGTGTCTACCCATGCCTGACCATGACCCCGGACAGCAGGCCGGACAGCAGGCCGGACGACGGAAGGCCGACCAGGAAGCCGACCGGTCCCAAAAGGCCCTGGAGACCGCGGAGTCCTCCTCCGAGGCCCCGGAGACCGAGGCCGAACGGCGCCGGCGGCGGGCCGCCTTCCTGCGCGAGCTGACCGAGGCGCGCGAGCTGCGCGACCGTGTTCAGCCGCGCCGCGCCAAGGCCGCGCGTCTTCGCCACGCCATGCGAATGCGCACGTTCCGCTGGTAGGACCCCGGCAGTACCCCCGATTGAGGGGGGAGCCGTGCGAGGGCGGTGCGGGAAGCCGGTTACGATCCGCTGGTGGCGGCAACGGAAGCACTGCTGAAGGGCTCGACCTGAAAGCGATCAAAAGAGCCGGACACAGGGTGCCGAAGACGTCCCCTGAACGCTCCGTTTCTGCCACGATTCCGAGTGGGTGGGGCTCGGCACACAGCCTTCTCCGCCCGTAACCTCCGCCGGGGGGACCCCCAACCGGCACGCCTAGGAACAGTGGGAGAGTCACGGTGTACTTCGCCGCACTGCTCGCGCGCACCGAAGACGGGTGGGAAGCGAGCGACACAGAGCTCGACGATGTGGAAACCCTGTCGGACCTGGCCGAACTGGCCCGTGAAGCGTCCCCCGAGGACGACACGGTGCTGGTTCTCATCGAGCAGGAGGACGCCTGGTTCGGCGTCGTCCGCATCGACGGCGAGGACGACCCCCGGATCTACGTCTCGGACGCCGCCGCCGCTGCCCGTAGTTCGTACGGTGAGATCCTGCTCACAGCCGAGCTCCTCGGCCGCGATCCGGACACCGACGAGCCTGATCTCGACGCCCTCGACCTCGACGGTACCGAGGACGGTGAGTCGGACTCCGATCCGGACACCGACTCCGGCTCCGACGACGACACCGGCGCCCCCGCCGACGCGGTGCCGCACGGCCCCGTGGGGGACCCGGTCATCCTCGACGACCTCGGGGTCGGCGAGAAGGAACTGCGCGCCCTGGACGCCGACGACGCGCTGGGCGCGATCGCCGAGGCCCTGGGAGCGTCGGAGGTCCTGGAGACGGTGCGCTGAGCCGACAGGACCCGACCGTCCAGGAAACACCTGACCCGGTACGCGATCCGTGGCGGGCCGCGATGCGGCTCGCCCTGGCCGAGGCCGGGCGGGCCGCCCTGGGCGGTGACGTCCCCGTCGGCGCCGTCGTCCTGGCCGCCGACGGTACGACGGTGCTCGCGAGCGGGCACAACGAGCGCGAGGCGACGGGCGATCCGACCGCGCACGCGGAGGTCCTCGCGCTCCGGCGGGCCGCGGCGGAGCTCGGGGAGTGGCGGCTGTCCGGCTGCACGCTCGTCGTGACACTGGAGCCCTGCACGATGTGCGCGGGCGCCGTCGTGCAGTCGCGGATCGACCGGGTCGTCTACGGCGCCCGCGACGAGAAGGCGGGCGCGGCCGGCTCCCTCTGGGACCTCGTACGCGACCGCCGCCTCAACCACCGCCCCGAGGTGATCGGCGGCGTCCTCGCGGACGACTGCGCGGATCTCCTCACCACGTTCTTCCGCCACGACCGCCGCCCACCGGCCGACCCCTGATTCCCTCTCAGCTTCGGCCGCCGCCTCACCGGCGGGGGCCCGGGAAAACGGATTTCGAACCACGCCACACCTTGCTGTAAGGTCTCTCTCGGTAGCGTGTCCGAGCGGCCGAAGGAGCTCGCCTCGAAAGCGAGTGTGGCGCAAGTCACCGAGGGTTCAAATCCCTCCGCTACCGCTGAACAGGCGAAGGGCCCGGTCCATTGGACCGGGCCCTTCGCCGTCTTTCGTGCGACAACGGTCAGGTATCGTGCGATCAGGTCTGTTGGGGTCTGAGGGGGAGGCCGCCGTGGCGGTGAATGCGAAGAAGATCGCCGTCTATGTCCTCGTGGTCTTCGTGCTGTACGTGATCATCACGGACCCGAAGAAAGCGGCCGGATATGTCGAGATAGCCTTCGAAGGCGTCTCGACCGCGGCTGGCGCCATAGGGGATTTCATGACCTGGATCACCAACGGCGCCAAGTAGCGGTCGGCAAGTAAGCAAGTGAGTTAGTACGCAGGTACGTAGGTACTTGAGCCAGTAAGCCCGGGGAGTGCACGTGATCCGCCATCTGGTCCTCTTCAAGCTCAACGAGGGCGTCCAGCGCGACGAACCGCGGGTCGTCGCGGGCGCCGAGGCCTTCCGCGCCCTGGGCGGCCAGATCGACGAACTCCGCTTCTGGGAGTGCGACTGGAACATCACCGACCGCCCCATCGCCTACGACTTCGCGATCAACTCGGCGGTCGAGGACGTGGCCGCGCTGAAGCGGTATGTGGACCACCCGGCCCACCAGTCGGCCGCCGCACAGTGGCGCGAGTTCGCCACCTGGGTGATCGCCGACTACGAGTTCTGAGCCGTACGGCCACACGGCGGCCCCGCACCGGAACGGTGTGGGGCTTTTTTGCGCCTCATGGGCCAACTCTCCCTCAACACGGTGTTATGGGGTGCTTGCACACAGTGCACATGTCTTGTGATGCTATGACCGCTTTTGACGGATGAGTTGACCATGAGTTGACCGATGAAGAGGTGGCGTTGACCGTGTCGGCCAGTACTGCGCCACCCCAGGAAGCCACGGCCCAAGAGATCACCGTCCAAGAGATCACCGCCCAGGAACCGGCACCACAGGAACCCGCACCACAGGAACCCGCAGCTCAGGAGCCCGCCCCGCAGCGGAGCCGGGGCGCCGACACCCGCGCGCTCACCCAGGTGCTCTTCGGCCAGCTCAAGATGCTGGAACCGGGTACGCCGGAGCACAACCGCGTACGGGGGGCGCTCATCGAGGCGAACCTCCCGCTCGTGCGCTACGCGGCCGCCCGCTTCCGCTCCCGCAACGAGCCGATGGAGGACGTCGTCCAGGTCGGCACCATCGGACTGATCAACGCCATCGACCGCTTCGACCCGGACCGGGGTGTGCAGTTCCCGACGTTCGCCATGCCGACCGTCATCGGCGAGATCAAGCGGTACTTCCGGGACAACGTCCGCACGGTCCACGTACCGCGCCGGCTGCACGAGTTGTGGGTGCAGGTCAACGGCGCGACGGAGGACCTGACCACGGCGTACGGGCGCACCCCGACGACCGCCGAGATCGCCGAGCGGCTGCGCATCAGCGAGGACGACGTGCTGTCCTGCATCGAGGCCGGCCGCTCGTACCACGCGACCTCGCTGGAGGCCGCCCAGGAGGGCGACGGCCTGCCCGGACTGGTCGACCGCCTCGGCTTCGAGGACCCCGCGCTGGACGGCGTGGAACACCGCGACCTGGTCCGCCATCTGCTGGTCCAGCTCCCCGAACGGGAGCAGCGCATCCTGCTGCTGCGTTACTACAGCAACCTCACCCAGTCGCAGATCAGCGCGGAACTGGGCGTCTCCCAGATGCACGTGTCCCGGCTGCTGGCACGCAGCTTCGCCCGCCTGCGCTCCGCGAACCGCGTCGAGGCGTAGCCGGGATAGCTGGGACAGCTGGGATAGCCGGGACAGTTGGGACAGCTGGGGTCGGACCCGAGGACGCCGCCGGGGACGGCCCTTTCGGGGTAACCGGACACAGGAGCGATCTGTCACCTGTGAGAGCGAATCGCCCAGTGGCGCACTTCCCGCCATTTCTATGGTGAAACACCGTCAGACCCCCTGTTTCCAGGGCGGATTCATGTACCGCATGTCGACATGTCACTACAGCGCGTTGCCGACATGTGACATTCTGCCGGAAGAGCGTTTGCCGTGGCTTCGGCTCCGGTATTCAGGTGAAGGCTGCGTTCCTCAGATCGGGAACGACCGCCGCGACCGTCCGCGACCCAAAGGGGGTGGCATGTCCGCAGACCAGGGCAGCTCCAAGGTGCTCACGCTCACCAAGAGCGAGTCGGCGCCCGCCGAGCTTCACGACGTCCCGGCCCTCGTAGTGGAGGTCGAGGCAGAGGCAGCCCCGGCCGTCCAGGCCCTCCCGGCCGCACCACCGGCCACGGGGCCCATCGACACCCGCACCCTGTCCCGTTCCCTGTTCCTGCGGCTCGCCGCCCTCGACGAGAACAGCCCGGAGCGCGCGTACGTCCGGGACACACTCATCGAGCTGAACCTCCCCCTCGTCCGGTACGCGGCGGCCCGCTTCCGCTCCCGGAACGAGCCGATGGAGGACATCGTCCAGGTCGGCACCATCGGCCTGATCAAGGCGATCGACCGCTTCGACTGCGAACGGGGAGTCGAGTTCCCGACGTTCGCGATGCCGACGGTCGTGGGCGAGATCAAGCGCTTCTTCCGCGACACGTCGTGGTCGGTGCGCGTCCCGCGCCGGCTTCAGGAGCTGCGCCTGGCCCTCACCAAGGCCAGCGACGAACTCGCCCAGAAGCTGGACCGCTCCCCCACGGTCACCGAACTCGCCGCGGTCCTGGGCGTGTCCGAGGAGGACGTGGTCGACGGCCTCGCGGTCGGCAACGCGTACACGGCCTCGTCCCTGGACTCCCCGGCCCCGGAGGACGACGGCGGCGAGGGCTCCCTGGCGGACCGCCTCGGCTACGAGGACACGGCACTGGAGGGCGTGGAGTACCGCGAGTCCCTCAAGCCGCTGCTGGCCAAACTCCCGCCCCGTGAGCGCCGGATCATCATGCTGCGGTTCTTCGCCAACATGACCCAGTCGCAGATCGGCGAGGAGGTCGGCATCTCCCAGATGCACGTGTCCCGCCTGCTGACCCGGACCCTGTCCCAGCTCCGCGAGGGCCTGATCTCGGACTGAGGCGTCTGCGTCACCCCGGAGGGTCTCCCCCAGGACCCTCACCAAGGGCTCCGCGGTTCCTGGCGGTCGTCTCGCGCGGTGCGGGGCGGTGCCGGGCGGCGACTAGCCGATCCGGAGTTCGTAGCGCAGGCGTTGGCGGTGGGCCGGCATGGTCATCAGGTCGGCCTGGAGCGGGCGGTCCTCGGCATCCAGGGTGAGCCGGGTCAGCCGCAGGACGGGGTCGTACGGGCCCACGCGCAGCGCGTCCTGCTCCGTCTCGGTCGGCAGTCCGGCCGTCACGTCCTCGCACACCCGTACGCCCACATGCCCGAGTCGCGCGAGCAGGGTGACGGCACCACCCGGGATCTTGGCGACCTGGGCGAGTCCCGTACCTCCGGCGACCGCCACCGGGTAATAGGTGTCCGTCAACTCGCAGGGTTCGCCGTCGAGTTCGATCACCCGGCGCCGTACGACCACGGCTTCGCCCTCGGCGACACCGAGCAGCGCGGAGACCTCGCCGGAGGCCGGCGCCTCTCCCGCGTGGACGATCCGCTGGGTTCCCCGGCGCCCTTTCGCCGCGGCCTCCGCGCTCCAGGCGTCGCCCTGGCCGCCCGCTCGTGGGACCAGATAGGGCATCGAGGTGCTCACCCAGTCGTTTCCACCGGCCACGGCGTACTCCCCTCGTCGGCGAACCCTTCGCCGAGAACCCTTCCCTCGGGCTCCAGGTCCCCGGCCGTCCGGGTCGCCGGTCCTACTTCAGTGCCAGCCAGGCCACCGCCGCCACGACCAGTACGGCGACGACGACGCCGATGATCAGGCCGATACGGGGGCCGGCCTGGGCGGATGCCTGGGGGCTGCCGCCCTGGGGGGTCTCGTCGACGAACGCTCGGAACATCTGGGTGCTGCCCGCGGGGTCGTAGTTGCCCTCGGGGCCCTGGGTGTTGGCCATGATGCGGACCCTAGCGAACCCGACGGCGCCCGCCCAAGTGGGCCCCCTCACAGACCGCCCCCACCTGCGCGTTTACGTTCGCCAATCTTGCCTTTGCCAAGGTTTTAGCCCACTCTGATTCATTTCATTTGCCTGTAGCAACCATTCTTTTCTATGGTTGCCCAGAGCAACGAATGAATGGGGAGGTGTGATGGCCGGGCAGGCGCAGTACGAGGAGTTGGTGCGTCAGTTCAGTGCCTTCGGTGCCGTGAAGCGGGAGATGGGGCGGATCATGCCGCCCGAGTGTCCCGGCGGTTCCGCCGCCGTGCTGACGCTGCTCGACCGGCACGGGGACATGCGGATGAGCCGGCTCGCCGAGCTGCTCGCCGTCGACATGTCCGTGACCAGCCGGCATGTCGCGCACGTCGCCGGACGCGGCTGGATCGAACGTCTTCCCGACCCCGCCGACAAGCGCTCCCGCATCCTCCGGCTGACCCCCTCCGGGTACGCCCAGCTCGGCGAGCTGTCCCGGCGGACCACCGAACTGCTCACCCACCGGCTCGCCCACTGGAGCGACGAGGAGGTCGGACAGCTCGCCCGCCTCATGGGGCGGCTCCGGGAGAGCTTCGCAGCGCAGCCGACGCCGTAAAGCAGAAGCAGCAGCCAGACCTACCCGTAGCCGTGGCCGTAGCCGTAGAGGCAGACGCACACGCGGACATCGACGCGGACATCGACACGGATATCGACGCGAACTTCGACAGAGACAAGGAAAGCTCAATGGCAACGACCACACCGGGCGGTGTGCGGGCGGCGCACGCCGAGCACGGGGGAGGCTCCCACGGCTCCGCCGACGGCACGCCGATGTCGCACCGGCAGATCATGGAAGCGCTCACCGGGCTGCTGCTCGGTATGTTCGTGGCGATCCTGTCGTCGACGATCGTCTCCAACGCCCTGCCCGACATCATCAAGGACCTCGGCGGCGGCCAGAGCGCCTACACCTGGGTCGTGACCGCGTCGCTGCTCGCGATGACCGCGTCCACCCCGCTGTGGGGCAAGCTCGCCGACCTCTTCTCCAAGAAGCTGCTGATCCAGCTCGCGCTCGTCGTCTTCGTGCTCGGCTCGTCCGCCGCCGGGCTCTCGCAGAACGCGGGCATGCTGATCGCGTTCCGTGCCGTGCAGGGCGTCGGCATGGGCGGGCTGTCGGCACTCGCCCAGATCATCCTCGCGGCGATGATCTCCCCGCGTGAGCGCGGACGCTACAACGGCTACCTCGGCGCGACCTTCGCGACCGCGATGGTCGGCGGCCCGCTGATAGGCGGTGTCATCACCGACACGAGCTGGCTGGGCTGGCGCTGGTGCTTCTACGTGGGCGTGCCCTTCGCGGTCGTCGCCCTGGTCGTGCTCCAGCGGACCCTGCACCTGCCCGTCGTGAAGCGTCAGGCCAAGGTCGACTGGTTCGGCGCCTTCTTCATCACCTCGGCCGTCTGTCTGCTGCTGGTCTGGGTGACCTTCGCCGGCGACAAGTACGACTGGGTGTCGTGGCAGACGTTCGCGATGCTCGGCGGCACGGTCGCGCTGCTCGGGGTGTTCGTCGTCGTCGAGTCGAGGGCGAGCGAGCCGATCATCCCGCTGCGGCTCTTCCGCAACCGCACGATCACCCTCGCCTCGCTCGCCTCGCTCTTCGTCGGCCTGGCGATGTACGCGGGCACGATCTTCTTCAGCCAGTACTTCCAGCTCGCCCGTGGCGAGTCGCCGACCATGTCCGGCGTCCTGACGATCCCGATGATCGGCGGCCTGTTCATCGCGTCCACCGTCTCCGGCCAGGTCATCACCCGTACGGGACGCTGGAAGGCGTGGCTGCTCGCCGGCGGTGTGCTGGTGACGTCCGGTCTCGGTCTGCTGGGCAGCCTGCGCTTCGACACCCCGTACTGGCACGTCGCCGTCTACATGGCGCTGCTCGGGCTCGGCGTCGGCATGATGATGCAGAACCTCGTGCTCTGCACCCAGAACCAGGTGTCCCCCTCCGACCTGGGCGTCGCCAGCTCGGTGGTCACGTTCTTCCGCTCCCTCGGCGGCGCGATCGGCGTCTCCGCGCTGGGCGCGGTCCTCGGTCACCGGATCACCGAGCACCTCAAGGACGGCCTGGCGACCATCGACCCGAAGTACGCCGCGGCGCTCTCCGGTTCCACCTCCAACACCATCCCCGACCTCGACGCGCTGCCGGCCCCGCTGCGCACGGTCATCGAGGGCGCGTACGGCCACGGCATCGGCGACGTCTTCCTCTACGCGGCCCCGGCCGCCCTGCTCGCGTTCGTCTTCTCCCTGTTCATCAGGGAGGTCCCGTTGCGGACCAAGGGGGCGCTGGCACAGGCCGCGGAAGCCGCGGAGACCTCTGGTGAGGAGAAGGGCGCCCACTCGGGCGGGAAGTAGCGGAAGGCCGCGGGGAGTCAGGCATGTGCGGTCTCCCCGCGTTCTGGAACCGCGACCAGGTGGTGCGGGCGGGGACGCGTTGCCGACGGGCCGAGGGTGTGACGGGCCGACGGTGTGACCGGTCAGGTCAGGTCAGCTCAGGGCGGGCTAGAGCAGGCGCAGCATCCGGGGCGGGACGAAGAGGTGCCGGGCTCGGTGTTCCTCGGCGTTCATCACGGCCGCGGGCATCCAGTCGGGCCGCCCCTCCGCCTTCGCCAGGCTCTCCTGACGTTCGGCGCAGGTTCCGCAGCCCGGATCCCACGGGGGCAGCAACTCGGCGTGCGCGTCGGCGAGATGGCGGCTGAGCCTGATCTGCGTTCCCAGGACGCTGTCGGCGAAGTCCCAGTCGACGGAGGAGTCCTCGGCCGTCAACCCGGCCACTTCGGCCTGTACGTGACGCATCTCCTCGTAGAGCCGGACACAGTCGGCGCAGTCCCACATCCAGTCGGAGAGAAGGGGCCACTGGTCCGCGCTGTTGTCGTACTCACCGTTGCTCGAACCGTTGCTCGAACCGTCGCTCATACCGCTCCCCGCCCTCAGGTTTGGGTTGTCCGTCCGCTCGGATCCCTCTCCAGAACCGGGCGGTCTCACTCACCCGCCCACCTCGAACCACGCGACTTCGTCCGGAGCCTCATCCCAGGACACCGGAGAGACCGACCGCGCGGACCCTCCACCGGCAGAAGCCCGCTTGCAGCGGCGGCAGCTCGAACCGGCCTGTCCGGCGGCCGGGTGCCGGCGGCCGAGTCCCGGGTGCCGGGCGCCGGGCGCCGGGCGCCGAGTCCCGGGTGCCGAGTCCCGGGTGCCGGGTGCCGGGTGCCGGGTGCCGATGACGGTCGTGTCCCGCGTACCGGGGAGGGGAAACTCCCTGACCTGCGCCTAGGCTGGCGCCATGGCACCGAACATCGCTACGAACACCGCTGTCTCCCTGGCCGAGCTGCTCGACTTCGTACGGCCCCGCCACCGGGCGATCCTGCTCACCCGGCGCGCGGACGGCTCCCCCCAGGCCTCGCCGCTGACCTGCGGGGTCGACGACTCGGGGCGGATCGTCGTGTCGACGTACCCCGAGCGCGCCAAGACGCGCAACGCCAAGCGGGACGAGCGCGTCAGCCTGGTCGTGCTGAGCGACGACTGGAACGGGGCGTGGGTCCAGATCGACGGCACGGCCGAGGTCATCGACTCCCCGGACTCGGTCGAGCCGCTGGTGGAGTACTTCCGCAACATCTCCGGTGAGCACCCGGACTGGGACGAGTACCGCGAGGCCATGGTCAGGCAGGGCAAGTCGATCATCCGGGTGACGCCGGAGCGGTGGGGGCCGGTGGCCACGGGTGGGTTCCCGGCGCGGTTGGCTCCGCCGGAGTGACGGGCGCCCAAGAGCTCGGGGGTTCTGTTCGATTGCGGGTGCGGCGGCGTTGTGGCTGGTCGCGCCCACGCGGCGGAGCCGCACGTGTCAGAGCCCCGCGCCCCTTAGGTGGGTCTACTCCAAGTGGGTCTACTCCAGATGGGTCTTCACCATCGCGTCGATGCCCGCCACCAGCAGTTCCAGCGCGAAGTCGAAGTCTCGTTCCCGCATTTCCTCCACCGTGCCGCCGCCCCGCGCCGCCATGATGTCCGCCGACTCCTGGATGAACCCGGCGGCCTCCGGGGCGGCCTCCACCGCGGTCATCGCGCGCTGGAAATAGGCGTCCTGGGTCATGCCGGCGTCGGCGCAGCGGGCGATGAAGTGGCCCTCGATCGTGCCGAATCCGTACACGAACTGGAAGACGGCCGCGATGGCGCCCGTGAGGCCCCGCGCCGGCAGGCCGGTACGGCGGACGACGCGCTGGACGGCACGCGAGAAGGCCTGTGCGTGCGGGCCGATGTTGAGGTAGGTCCCGGTGAGCGGCGACACCCAGGGGTGGCGGACCAGCAGGGCACGGTACTCGCCGGCCAGCATGCGCAGTTGGTCGCGCCAGTCCTCGCCGTCGGCCTCCGGGTCGGGCAGACGCAGTTCGGCGGAGGTGGCGTCGAGGGCGAGTTCGAGCAGGTCGTCCTTGGTGTCGACGTACCAGTACACCGACATCGCCGTGACGTTCAGCTCGGCGGCCAGCCGCCGCATGGAGAACCTGGCCAGCCCGTCCGCGTCCAGCAGACGGACGGTCACCTCGGTGATACGGTCCCGGTCCAGCCCGGAGGGATGCCCGCTACGACCACTACTGCTCCGATGCGCGGCTTTCCCGTCCAACCACACACTCGTCCGCGCAGGCCGTTCAACCGCCTTCGCCATGGCGCGCCTTCCGATACGTACGTTCACTTGCAAAGATGCTAGGACGCCGCCGACCCAAAGGGGCGCGGGGCTCTGACACTTGCGGCTCCGCCGCGTGGCGCGACCAGCCACAACGCC
>NZ_LIQQ01000537.1 GCF_001418565.1 Streptomyces graminilatus
GAACGGCCGCCCCGCGCGCGGTGAGCCCCAGCCGCCGCAGCCGGTGCGCGAGATGGTCGGGACCGCCGCGCGACAGGGGCCGCCCGGCCAGCTTCCGCGACACGACCACGAGCACCACGTCCGCGCCGGCCACGGCGGTGAGCGCGAACAGCACCCCCGCGCTCGGCGCCAGCTCGTGCCCGGTGCGCACCACCACCGCCGCCGACGCCAGCACGAACCCGGTGAACAGGGACCCGCACGCGCCGAGGGCGATCCGCGCGGGATGCCAGTTGTGCATGAGGAACCCGGTGAGCGCGGCGGCCAGCACGCTCAGCAGCACGGCGAGCCCGTCGAGCACCTCGACGGCGGCACAGGCGGCGACCCCGAACGCGGTCAGCACCCCGACCGTCCCCACCAGCCCGTCGGCATGATCGAGGGCCCGGAAGGCGAGGGCGACGAACACGATCCAGAGGACGCCGAGCAGCCCGACCCCGAACCCCAGTTCCCCGTAAGGCACCACGAACGCGGCGGCGACGGCCGTACCGACGACAAGGAACCGCGCCTTCACCCGCCGTACGTCGGCCACCAGCCCGAGCGTGCCGACGCCCGCCCCGGCGGCGAGCAGCTCACCGACGCCGTCCCCGAGGGGGGCGTACCCGGTCCACTCCCCCGTCCACGCGACCAGCCCGGTCGCGAGGACGACGGCGAGCCCGCCGAGCAGTGGCAGAGGGCGCGCCCGGCGCCGGTCGAGCACGCCGAGGCGCAGGGCGAGGGTCCGCAGGAGGGCGGTCAGGACGGCGGCGAGGAGAAGGGCGGCGATGGCGGCGAGGATCCCGTAGAGCACGGGTTTACGTTAGGCGCAAATGTAACAATTATGTACGAATAACACGATCCGGGACGATCGGTTTTGATCGCCAGGCCACCGGCGGGCCCACCAGACCACCGGCGGGCCGGACACCGGCCCAGGCGAGCCTCAGCGATCCAGATCACTCGGCCGCTGACTACAGTGCGGGTCAAGATATGGGTAGTCTTTGACAGACTGGCTAAGTTACCGCTTAGTAATACCCGTAGCACCGCTCGGTAATACCGCTCGCAGGCCTGAGGAGCCCCGACATGCAACTCGCCGCGATCATCGTGTCGCTGGTCCTGACCGTGGTCGGCGTCGCGCTGCTCGCACGCGCCATCGGTCAGTTCGTCCGGTACTTCAAACTCGGCCAGCCGGTCCCGGCCGGCGCGCGGACGGACAACCCGTACCAGCGCAGCGTGACGCTGGTGAAGGAGTTCCTCGGCCACACCCGGATGAACCGGTGGGGCATCGTCGGCTTCGCGCACTGGTTCGTGGCGGTCGGCTTCCTGACCCTGCCGCCGACCCTCGCGCAGGCCTTCGGCCAGCTCTTCTCGGCCGACTGGACGCTGCCGGTCATCGGCGGCTTCCTGCCGTTCGAGCTGTACATCGAGTTCATCGGCGTGATGACGATCCTCGGCATCGCGGTGCTGATCGTCGTCCGCCTGCTCAGCCTGCCCTCGCGCCCCGGCCGCAAGTCCCGCTTCGCGGGCTCCAAGGCGGGCCAGGCGTACTTCGTCGAGTACGTCATCCTCACCATCGGCCTCGCGATCTACACGCTGCGCGGCCTGGAGGGCGCGATCCACCACGTCGAGCACTACGAGGCCGCGTACTTCGCCTCGTACCCGCTCGTCCTGGCCTTCAAGGGCCTGAGCACGACGACGCTCCAGAACCTGATCTACCTCACCGCGATGGTGAAGATCAGCACCTCGTTCATCTGGATGATCGTCGTCTCGCTGAACACCAACATGGGCGTCGCCTGGCACCGCTTCCTCGCCTTCCCGAACATCTGGTTCAAGCGCGAGGCGACCGGCGGCACCGCCCTGGGCGCCCTTCAGCCGATGACGTCCGGCGGCAAGCCGATCGACTTCACCGACCCGGGCGAGGACGACGTCTTCGGCGTCAGCCAGGTGGAGCAGTTCTCCTGGAAGGGCCTGCTCGACTTCTCGACCTGCACGGAGTGCGGTCGCTGCCAGTCGCAGTGCCCGGCCTGGAACACCGGCAAGCCGCTCTCCCCCAAACTGCTGATCATGTCGCTGCGCGACCACGCCCACGCCAAGGCCCCGTATCTGCTCGCGGGCGGCGGCAAGACGGCCGAGGGCGAGGAGAGGGCGAGCGAGGAGCAGCTGGCAGACGTACCGGCCGCCGCCCTCGCGGAGGCCGAACGCCCGCTGATCGGGACGGCCGAGGAGAACGGCGTCATCGACCCGGACGTCCTGTGGTCCTGCACGACCTGCGGCGCGTGCGTCGAACAGTGCCCGGTGGACATCGAGCACATCGACCACATCGTCGACATGCGCCGCTACCAGGTGATGATCGAGAGCGCCTTCCCGTCCGAGGCGGGCACGATGCTCAAGAACCTGGAGAAGAAGGGCAACCCCTGGGGCCTGGCGAAGAAGCAGCGCCTGGAGTGGCTCAAGGAGCTGGACTTCGAGGTGCCGGTCGTCGGCCAGGACATCGAGGACCTGACCGAGGTCGAGTACCTGTACTGGGTCGGCTGCGCGGGCGCCCTGGAGGACCGCGCGAAGAAAACCACGAAGGCGTTCGCGGAACTCCTCCACATCGCGGGCGTCAAGTTCGCGATCATGGGCGGCGACGAGAAGTGCACCGGCGACTCGGCGCGGCGACTCGGCAACGAGCCGCTGTTCCAGGAACTGGGCATGGAGAACGTCATGGCCCTGAACATGGCGTTCGGCGAGGAACTGGACGACGACGGCAAGGTGGTGCCGGAGTCCGCGAAGCCCAGGTCGGCCAAGAAGATCGTCGCCACCTGCCCGCACTGCCTGAACACCATCGGCAACGAGTACCCGCAGCTCGGCGGCGACTACGACACCATCCACCACACCCAGCTGCTCCAGCACCTCATCGACGAGGGCAAGCTGCTCCCGGTGACCCCGGTCGACGGCCTGATCACCTACCACGACCCGTGCTACCTGGGCCGCCACAACAAGATCTACACGCCTCCGCGCGAGATCATGTCGGCCGTCCCGGGCCTGCGCCAGCAGGAGATGCACCGCCACAAGGAACGCGGCTTCTGCTGCGGCGCGGGTGGCGCGCGGATGTGGATGGAGGAGCGCATCGGCAAGCGCATCAACAACGAGCGCGTCGACGAAGCCCTGTCCCTGAACCCGGACATCGTGTCGACGGCCTGCCCGTTCTGCCTGGTCATGCTGACCGACTCGGTCAACGGCAAGAAGAACGAGGGCAAGGCGAAGGAGTCCATCACGGTGGTGGACGTAGCCCAGCTCCTCCTGGAGTCCGTGAAGACCCCGGTCCCGGACGCCTCGGACGCCTCGGACGACCCGGACGACGACGAGCCCCCGGCGGGCGAGACGGAGTCGGAGAACGCACCGGAGCCGCAGCCGGTGAAGTGACCGTCCCGCTCCCCCCGCACGACCGACAGCCCCCTGCCCCTCGTACGGGCGGGGGGCTGTCGCAGTATGGGGGAGGCGGGCTGGGGCAGGGGCACGGGAACGGGAC
>NZ_LIQQ01000538.1:0-158 GCF_001418565.1 Streptomyces graminilatus
GGCACGACGGGGACGGGGGCCGGTCCGGCGCCCGTCCCCGTCGTGCCCGGCAGCAGAGGTTCCCCGCCGTCGGAGGGCAGCACGATGCCTTCGCGCGCCACGCGGCGCGAGGGCTCCTCGCCCTGTCCACTCTGCGTCACCGGGACTCCTGCTGATGG
>NZ_LIQQ01000538.1:187-410 GCF_001418565.1 Streptomyces graminilatus
TGTGTCTCCCGTCACGCCGTCAGGTCGGCACCTCGCAGGTCACGCCGCCACCCGCAGGTCCAGCCGCGCCCCGAAATCCCGGACGACCGGTTCGTCGCGGTACGGCTCAAGGCGCAGCTGGAGGTCCTCCAGATACTCGGCGCCCCGGTTGGAGCGCAGGGTGCCGAGAAGATCCACGGCGCGCAGGCCCGTGTGGCAGGCCTCCTCCACCTCGCGCTGCTGG
>NZ_LIQQ01000538.1:429-6212 GCF_001418565.1 Streptomyces graminilatus
GGCCCGGCGCCGGGCCCGGGTCTCGGGGTGGCCGTCGAGCGACTCGCGCGCGCACCGCGCCGCCGCCTCGGCCTGGCCGAGGTCACGGTGGCAGTGGGCCAGTTCGTCGGCGAGGTAGGCCCGGTCGAAGTGCGCGATCCACACCGGGTCGTCCCCGGACTCCGGATCGGCCGACTCCAGCGCGTTGACCGCGCGCCCCGACGCGATCTGGGCCGCCCGCGCGTCGCCCATCAGGGCGTGCCCACGTGCCTCGGCGGCGAGGAACATCGCCTCCGCGCGCGGGGTGACCCTGCCGCGCGCCCCCTCCTGCGCCGCCCGCGCCAACTGGGCGATCTCCCGGGGGTTGCCGAGCTGCGCGGCGAGATGGCTCATGGACGCGGCGAGCACGTACCCTCCGTACCCCCGGTCCCCGGCGGCCTGGGCCAGCCGGAGCGCCTGGATGTAGTAGCGCTGGGCGAGTCCCGGCTGGCCGGTGTCGACGGCCATGTACCCGGCGAGTTCGGTCAGCCGGGCGACGGCGGCGAAGAGGTCGCGGCCGACCGCCTCCCGGTACGAGCCCGCCAGCAGCCCGGAGACGACACTGTTGAGGTAGTGCACGACGACCGGACGCACATGCCCGCTGCCGAACTGGTGGTCAAGGTCGGTGAGCGCCTGCGTCATCGCGCGCACCGCCGCCACGTCCGACGGCCCCACACGGGGACCCGCCTGGCGCGCCACCTGGGAGTCGGGGGACGAGATCAGCCAGTCGCGGCTGGGCTCCACGAGTGCGGACGCGGCAACGGACGAACCGGAGAGGAAGTCCCGCCGGCCCACGTCACTGCGCCACAGCTCACACACCTGCTCGATGGCGCCGAGGACGGTCGGGGAGAACTGGAGTCCGACGCCCGAGGCGAGGTTCTTGCCGTTGGCCATGCCGATCTCGTCGATCGTGACCGTACGGCCCAGCTTGCGGCCGAGGGCCTCCGCGATGATCGCGGGCGCCCGGCCCCGGGGCTGCTGTCCGCGCAGCCAGCGCGCGACGGACGTCTTGTCGTACCGCAGATCGTGGCCGTGCTCCGCGCCGCACATGTTGACCCGGCGGGCCAGCCCGGCGTTCGAGCAGCCCGCTTCCTGGATGAGCGCCTGCAACCGTTCGTTCGGCTGCCGCGCGACGAGTGGCCTTGCGGCCATGGAGTACCCCCTGTGGCTGCGGTGGCGTGCCCACGCACCGAGTTGACGTGTCTTCCATGTCCGGAACCCCTTCCGTACGCGGCCCGGCGAGCGGGCGAGTGCGGCGGGGAGTTCCGGCCCTGAAGATCAGTGCCCCACAAACTTGCCGACAATGCGCGCAATGCGGGACATGTGCGGATTGCCGGGGTAAAGGCGGATGCCCGGCCCCTCCCCTGCCTACCCAGCCCCGACCTGGATCCTCCCGCGCGCCCCCGCCGGTGCATCCATGCGCCCCGGATGCCGAATCGATGCCCCTCCCCCGCGCATGTGACATGCGTAACTCATGATTCCCACTAGAGTTGTCCTCACTGTGGAAGAGACCATCGCGGGCCCTGATGCTGCCCAAATCCCCAAGCAACGCGGCGAATCCCTCTTGGAAACCGCCGTCCGTTACGCCGAAGAGCGCCACTGGGACGTGTTTCCCGGTACGTGGCTGGAAGCAGTCGACGGGGTGCAGCGCTGCTCCTGCGGCGACACCGCGTGCGCTCTGCCCGGCGCACACCCGACGCGCCCCGACTGGGTGACGCAGGCCACGGGCAGCGCGACCGTCGCGCGCCGGCTGTGGACCGACCAGCCGACGGCGTCGATCCTGCTGCCGACCGGCCATACGTTCGATGCGATCGACGTGCCCGAGACGGCCGGGTTCCTCGCGCTGGCGCGGATGGAGCGGATGGAACTGACGCTCGGGCCGGTGATGTTGACGCCGGACCGGCGGATGCGGTTCTTCGTGCTGCCGGGGGCGTCGGTGAAGGTGCCTGATCTGGTGCGCAAGTTGGGGTGGGCGCCCGCGTCGCTGGATCTGGTCGCGCTGGGCGAGGGGGCGTATGTGGCGGCGCCGCCGACTCGGTACGCGTCTCGGGGGGCCGTGCAGTGGGCCTGCCGGCCTACGCCCGCCAATCGGTGGCTGCCGGATGCGGAGGAGTTGATCTCGCCGCTTGCCTATGCCTGTGGGCGGGATCGGTAACTTGCCTCATGGGGTGCCTGGTTTCGGTTTGAGTAGCGGCTGCGGGCCGGTCGTGGCTGGTCCCGCCCCGCGGCGGAGCCGCAGATCGGACACAGTCCCGCGCCCCTGAAGGCCTGCGGTGCCCGCGGCCCCAAAGGCCTGCGATTGATCGCGGCCTCAAAAGCCTGCGGCTTTCCTGACCCCAGGACTTAGGCTCCTCGCATGGTTGATGGGGTTGCCGTGCGGGTGCAGGGGCTTTGGAAGCAGTTCGGGGATCAGGTCGCCGTCGCCGGGATCGATCTGGAGCTGCCTGCCGGGAAGTTCGTCGGGCTCGTCGGGCCGAACGGGGCCGGGAAGACGACCACCCTCTCGATGGTGACCGGGCTGCTGCGGCCCGACCACGGCACCGTGGAGATCGCGGGCCACGACGTGTGGCGCGACCCCGTCGGCGTCAAGGCGCGGATCGGGGTGCTGCCCGAAGGGCTTCGGCTCTTCGAGCGGCTGTCCGGGCGTGAACTCCTCGCCTACTCCGGGCGGTTGCGCGGTCTGCCCGGCGCCGAGGTCGACAAGCGGGCCGGCCAGCTCCTCGACGTCCTCGACCTGGCCGGCGCCCAGCACAAGCTCGTCGTCGACTACTCGACCGGCATGCGCAAGAAGATCGGGCTGGCAGCCGCTCTCCTCCACAATCCCGAAGTCCTGTTCCTCGACGAGCCGTTCGAGGGCGTGGACCCGGTGTCCGCGCAGATCATCCGGGGCGTGCTGGAGCGGTACACGACCTCCGGCGCCACGGTCGTCTTCTCCTCCCACGTCATGGAGCTGGTCGAGTCGCTGTGCGACTGGGTCGCGGTGATGGCGGCGGGACGGATCCGGGCGCACGGCCCGCTGGCCGAGGTGCGGGGCGAGGCGTCCTCGCTCCAGGAGGCGTTCCTCGAACTCGTCGGCGCGGGCGGACGCGACCACGGATCCCACCTCGACTGGCTGGGCGGCGGCGCCCGATGACGGGGGAAGAGGGGACCAAGGGAGAAGAGTCGGTCACCGCCGTCTTCGTGGCGTTGAAGCTGTCGCTGCTGCGCAACGGGCTGCGGCAGTCCCCGGTGCGACGGACCACGTACATCACCACCCTTGTCCTCGTGTCGGTGTTCGCCGCGTTCCAGTTCCTCGCGCTGGTCGTCCTGCGCGGCAACGCGCACGCCGCGTCCGTCACCGTCCTGCTGCTCGCCGCCATGGCGCTGGGCTGGGCCTTCATGCCGCTGTTCTTTCCCAGCGGGGACGAGACCCTCGATCCGACCAGGCTGGTGATGTTCCCGCTGCGGCCCCGGCCGCTGGTCCGGGCGCTGCTCGTGGCCTCGCTCGTCGGCGTCGGGCCGCTGTTCACGCTGTCCCTGCTCGCCGGGTCGGCGATCGCCCTGGCGCACGGTGCGGCGGCGTTCGTCGTGTCGCTCGCCGCCGTGCCCCTCGCGCTGCTCGTCTGCGTGGCGCTCGCGCGGGCGGTCGCCGCCGCCAACATCCGGTTGCTCAGCAGCCGCAGGGGGCGCGATCTCGCCCTGCTCAGCGGACTGGTCGTCGGGATCGGGGCACAGCTCGCCAACTTCGGTATGCAGCAGCTCGGTTCGGCGGGACTCGGTGAACTCGACCCGGTCGCCGACGTGTTGGCCTGGGTGCCGCCCGCCTCCGCCCTCGGGGCGGTGCACTCGGTGAGCGAGGGGGAGTACGGGGCAGGGCTCGCCCAGTTCGCGCTCAGCGCGGCGGCGTTGGTCCTGCTGCTGGGCGTCTGGTCGCGGACCCTGACCCGGCTGATGACCTCGCCCGACGGGTCCACGCTCCAGGCCGCCGAGCCCGCCGGAAAACGGGAGCGGAGGTCCGGCGGACTCGCGCGGCTGCTGCCCGACGGGCGTACCGGGACCGTCATGGAACGGAGCCTGCGTTATACCTGGCGGGACCCGAAGACCAAGGCCGCGTGGGCGACTTCGCTGGTGATCGGGCTGCTCGTGCCGGTGTTCAACGTATTGAAGGGCACCGGTTCGGTCTACTTCGCCTGCTTCGCGGCCGGGATGCTCGGCGTCCAGATGTACAACCAGTTCGGCCAGGACAGCTCCGCCTTCTGGCTGGTCGCGATGACGATCTCGTCCACCCGGGACGCGCGCGCCGAACTGCGCGGCCGGGCACTGGCGATACTGCTGATCAGCCTGCCGTACACCGTCCTCGTGGTCGTGGTGACCACCGCGCTGCTCCACGACTGGGCCGGTCTGCCGAAGGCGCTCGGGCTGTCCCTCGCGCTGCTCGGGGCGATGCTGGCGGCCGGAACCTGGTCGTCGGCCCGGTTCCCGTACTCCATTCCGCAGGAGGGCTACCGGAACGTCGCCCCCGGTCAGTCCGGGCTCGCCACGGCCGCGATCTTCGGCGGCATGATCGGGGCGGTCCTGCTGTGCGCTCCCGTCATCGCCCTCACGATCTGGCTGAGCGTCGAGGCGGGCGGCGACCGGTGGAGCTGGCTGCTGCCGCCCGTCGGCGCCGGATACGGCGCCCTGCTCGTATACCTCGGACTGCGGCTGTCGGCCCCGCAGACGGCACGGCGGCTGCCGGAGATCCTGGCCGCGGTCAGCAAGGGCTGAACCCGCCCGGCACCTCGACTCGCGTGCGGAGCTGAACTTGCCTGCGGCATAGGGGGTTTGACAGCCGAATCGGGGGGATTGAGGGAAATGAGAACGACGAAAGCTTTGAAAAGCTTCGAAAAGCTTTGAGGGGGAGCCGCCGCATGGCCAGATGGTTCGGCAGATCGAAGTCGAGGGGCGACCGCACGTCGGAAGCCGAGGCCGAGGAGGAGAGCCTCGAACCCCTCGGCGTCTCCGACGACCTGCGGCTGGCGTACGGCCGCATCGGCGACCCGAAGCTGCTGCGCGGCTCGATCCTGGCCGCCCAACTGGCCGTGGAGGTCTACCCGGTCAACGACATCCGCCATGTCTCCGGCCTCTCCTCGCTGTGCATGCTGCACCGGCTGAGCTGGGAACGGGACCGGTCCGCCCCCGACCTGATCAAGTCCGTCGACTACGGCCGCCAGGCCGTCGACAAGTCCCCGCCCGGCGACCCGGCGCTCGCCCGGCACATGTCCTCCCTGGCCACCGCGCTCCAGGAGGTCTACGACACCACCAAGGGCGAGGAGTCCATCGACGAGGCCATCGCCCTGTACCGCGGCTGCCTGGACATCATGCCGGTGCGCGCCGCCGGGCAGAACGATGACCGCCTCTCGCAGGTGTCCAACCTCGGCAACTCCCTGCTCCGCAAAGGACGCGTCAACAACGACGCCGCCATCCTGGAGGAAGCCGCCGAACACGCCCGTGCCGCACTGCGCGACACGCCTGAGGACCACCGGATGCACTCGACCCGCCTCGTCAACCTCGGCGGCGCGCTCCTCGGACTCGTACAGCTCGGACACCGCGAACACCTGGACGCGGCGGAGGACATGTACGCACGCGGACTGCGAGGCCTCCCCGCCGACCACCCCTCACGACCAGGCGTGGAGCAGACACTCGCGATCATCAAGGGCCTGCGCAAACAGTTCGGGGCCTGAGCGGGATGCCGGGCGGGGCCGGGGGGGGGGGTGGCTGGCTCTTATACACATCAGATGCTGCCG
>NZ_LIQQ01000539.1 GCF_001418565.1 Streptomyces graminilatus
GTCGGGGTCCAGCGGGCCCGCTGGACCCCGACGACATCGCCCACCTCAGGGCCATTGCCGCCGCCCTGCCGTACGAGGGCCACGCGGTTCCCCTGCCGGGCTCCGGCCCCCTGCTGCTGCCGGAGCCGGAGGCCCTGCTGCGCGCCTTCCTGGACGCCGTCGCGGACACCCTGCCGCGCACCCCCGCCGCTCCGTACGCCGCGGGGATGCCCTTCGCCGCCCGCCCGGCCCAGCGGCTCCCGGACGCCCAGGACTGGGCGGCGGAGGTCGCCGCGGGCATGGACGCGGGCGTGCGGATCTCGCTCCGCCTCGACCTGTCGGCGTACGAGCTGTTCGACGACCCCGACCGCGTGCGCACCGCGGGCGCCGCGATCGTCCAGGTGCACAGCCTCGCCGACCCCACCCTGGTGACCGACGCGGCGACCCTGTGGGCGGGCACGGCGGACGCGGCCTTCGGGGCACGCGCACACGTGGACGCCGCCCTGGCGGTACGCCGCGCGGCCCGTGTCTGGCCCCCGCTCGACCGCCTCACCGAGCAGGACGCGCCCGACGCCCTGGCCCTCTCCGAGGAGGAGCTGTACGACCTGCTAGGGATGGCCGCGACCCGGCTCGCCGCCGCCGGTGTCGCCGTGCACTGGCCCCGGGACCTCGCCCAGGACCTGACCGCCCAGGCGGTGGTACGCCCGGCGCCCGGCTCGGCGAAGGACGGCACCGGATTCTTCGAGAGCGAGGAACTCCTCCAGTTCCGCTGGCAGTTGGCGCTCGGCGGGGATCCGCTCACCGAGGCCGAGATGGACCTCCTGGCGGAGGCGCACCGTCCCGTCGTACGCCTCAAGGACCAGTGGGTCCTGGTGGACCCGGCCCTCGTCCGCAAGGCACGCAAGCGAGAACTGGGCCTGCTCGACCCCGTCGACGCGCTCTCCGCTGCGCTCACCGGGCATGTGGAGGTCGACGGCGAGAGCGTCGAGGCGGTCCCCGTCGGCGCGCTGGCTGCCCTGCGCGACCGGCTGACGGCGGGCATCACCCCGGTGGAACCGCCCCCGGGTCTCCAGGCCCGCCTGCGCGACTACCAGCTCCGGGGCCTTGCCTGGCTGGACCTCATGACCTCCCTCGGACTCGGCGGCTGCCTCGCCGACGACATGGGACTCGGCAAGACGATCACCGTCATCGCCCTGCATCTGCGCCGGGCCCGCGCCGAACCCACCCTGGTCGTCTGCCCCGCCTCCCTGCTGGGCAACTGGCAGCGGGAGATCACCAAGTTCGCGCCAGGCGTCCCCGTCCGCCGCTACCACGGCCCCGAGCGCACCCTGGAGGACCTGGCGGGCGGCTTCGTCCTCACGACGTACGGCACCATGCGGTCGACGGCACCCGGGCTGGCCGAGCAGCGCTGGGGGATGGTCGTCGCGGACGAGGCGCAGCACGTCAAGAACCCGTACTCGGCGACGGCGAAGGCACTGCGCACGATCCCGACCCCCGCGCGCGTGGCCCTCACCGGCACGCCGGTGGAGAACAACCTCTCCGAACTCTGGGCCCTGCTCGACTGGACGACCCCCGGCCTCCTGGGCCCGCTGAAGTCCTTCCGCGCCCGGCACGCGCGCGCGGTGGAGACCGGCGAGGACGAGGAGGCCGTGGCCCGGCTCGCCCGTCTGGTCCGCCCGTTCCTGCTGCGCCGCAAGAAGTCCGACCCGGGCATCGTCCCCGAACTGCCGCCCAAGACGGAGACGGACCACCCGGTCCCCCTGACCCGCGAACAGGCCGCGCTGTACGAGGCCGTCGTGCGCGAGTCGCTGCTCGCCATCGAGACGGCCGACGGCATCGCCCGCCGGGGCCTGGTGCTGAAGCTGCTGACCTCCCTCAAACAGATCTGCGACCACCCCGCGTTGTACCTGAAGGAGGACGCCCCGGGCCCTGCCGCGGGCGACCGGCTGGCCGCCCGCTCCGGCAAACTCGCCCTGCTGGACGAGCTGTTGGACACCCTGCTCGCCGAGGACGGCTCGGCGCTGGTCTTCACGCAGTACGTCGGGATGGCCCGCCTGATCACGTCCCACCTCGCGGCCCGCGCGGTCCCGGCGGAACTGCTCCACGGCGGCACCCCGGTCCCGGAACGCGAACGCATGGTCGACCGCTTCCAGAGCGGCGCGACCCCGATCCTGATCCTCTCCCTGAAGGCCGCCGGCACCGGCCTGAACCTCACACGCGCGGGCCATGTCATCCACTTCGACCGCTGGTGGAACCCGGC
>NZ_LIQQ01000054.1 GCF_001418565.1 Streptomyces graminilatus
CGAACAACTGACCGCGGCCCGGTAGTACCGAAGCCGGGGGGGCATGGCCGGAGGGTCGGTAGCGGGGATTCCGCTGCCGACCCTCCGGCCATCCGGCTTTTCGGGGTGCGACCGCCGTGCCGTCAGCTCGCCTTGGTCGGGCCCGAGGTGTCGATGGCCAGGGAGATGGCGAGCAGGCCCAGTACCGTGCCCATCGCGTAGCGCTGCACCTTCAGCCAGGACGGACGGTGGGCGAGGAAGACGGCGATGGCGCCGGCCGCCAGGACGATGGCGAGGTTGACCGCGACGCTGACAACGATCTGGATCGAGCCCAGAATGAGGCCCTGGAGGAGGACGTGGCCCTTGTCCAGGTCGATGAACTGGGGGATGAGCGAGAGGTACATGATGGCGATCTTCGGGTTGAGCAGGTTCGTCATCAGGCCCATGGTGAACAGCTTGCGCGGTGAGTCGTGCGGCACGTCCTGCGGGGCGAACACGGAGACCCCGCCCGGCTTCAGCGCGTTCCAGGCCAGGTAGGCGAGGTAGGCGGCGCCCGCGAGCTTCACCGCGAAGTACAACTCGGGCACGGCGAGGAAGACGACCGACAGACCCAGGTTCGCGGCGAGCAGATACACCATGAACCCGATGGCGACGCCGCCGAGGGAGACGATGCCGGCGCGCCTGCCCTGGGTGATGCTGCGGGAGACGAGATAGATCATGTTCGGGCCTGGGGTGAGCACCATGCCGAGGGCCACCACCACCACGCCGAGGACCCCGCTCAGTTCAACCATGAAAATTCCTCAATTCGTCGGTGCGTTGTGCCGTCGTCCCCTCGGAGGCCGCTTCGTCGTCGGCGCGGCCGTCGCGCAGGACCTCGGCGAGGTCGTGCGCGATGTCGTGGAGGAGATGACGGGTGAAGAAGTCGACGGTGAGCCGTGGATCGGCCAGGCGCGGATCGTCGCGGTCCCAGTCGTCGGCGGTGAGCATGGCCAGGCGGCGGGCCAGGGCCTCGGCGGCACACCCCAGCTCCTGGGCCACCTGCCGCGGCTCCTCGTCCCGGTAGCGCGGGCCGGTGTCCGGGCGGTCCGCAGAGGCCCCGGACTCCGCCCCGGCCGATAATCGCGGTGCAATCGGCGATTGTCCGAGGATTGCATCGAGCCGGATGTGGAACAGCAGGCACATGTCCCGGACATGGCAGCCCCGTTCCAGGGGCGACCAGGCGGGCAGGCCCGCGCACCGGCCGCCCGATCCCGGATCCCGCAGGAACCGCTGCCAGCCCGCCGTGTACTGCCGGAGCACGTCGGCGATCACATCGTGCCCGATCGGGTCGGAGGTGAAGCCGCAGTCGCGACAGTCGGGCATGGGCGGAGGAGTCCGGCCGAGCGGTGACCGGGATCGCGTGGTCGTTTTCATGCGCCCTGGACTCCTTCCGTCCGAAGACCCGCCCGCTCGGGGCAATGCTCGGACTTTATTGCACGGCGAACTTCGATGCAATACGAGCATTGCACTGAGTGCAATGCTGTGGTTGGATGGATGTCCGCACGGGAAGACCGACCGACGGCCGACGATGGACGGCCGACGATGGACGATGGGGGAGCGCCGTGAAGGACTACCGGAGCGTCGCCGACATGGTGGCCGGGGAGATCGGAGCCGGTGCCCTCCGGCCCGGCGACCGGCTCCCCCCGCAACGCGAGTTCGCACGGCAGCACGGCATCGCCAACTCCACCGCCACCCGCGTGTACCAGGAACTGGCCCGCCGGGGCCTGACGGTGGGCGAGGTGGGCCGGGGCACCTTCGTGCGCGCGGAGTCCGCCGGGTCCGCGGCCACCGGCCCCGCGCTCACCGAACCCGCCGACAGTCGTCGCGTCGACCTGGAGCTCAACTATCCGGTCGTCCCCGAGCAGAACGCCCTGCTCGCGGAATCGCTCGGCGGGCTGCTGCGGCCCGACGCCCTCGGGCACGCCCTGCGACCGGTCGGCACGTCGGGTTTTCCGGCCGTACGGGAATCCGCCGCCGACATGCTCGCCCGTGGCGGCTGGCGCCCGGACCCGGCGCGGATCCACTTCGCGGGCAACGGGCGGCAGGCGATCTCGGCCGTCGTCACCGCACTGGTGCCGCCGGGTGCCCGGCTCGGCGTCGAGGAGCTGACCTACCCGATCGTCAAGGCCGTCGCCGCCCGCCTCGGCATCACCCTCGTCCCGCTGGCCATGGACGGCGACGGGCTCGTCCCGGAGGCGGTCGAGGAGGCCCATGCGGCGGCCCCGCTGCACGCCGTCTACGTACAGCCGAGGCTGCACAATCCGCTCTCCGTCAGCATGCCCGCCCGGCGCGTCGAGCGGCTGGCCGACGTACTGCTCGGCCTGGGCATCCCCGCGATCGAGGACGCCGTCTGGTCCTTCCTCCACGACGAACTCCCGCCGCTGGCCGCGTACGCCCCCGGCCGGACCGTCCTGATCGACAGCCTGTCCAAGCGCATCGCCCCGGGCCTGACCCTCGGGTTCGTGGTGGCGCCCGGCGCCCTGGTCAGCGAGATCGTCTCCACCATGCGGTCGGGCGGCTGGACCCCCACGCGGTTCGCCCTGGACGCCGCCCACCGCTGGCAGCAGGACGGCGCGGTGAAGGCGCTGGTCGAGGCCAAACAGCGGGAAGCGGTGGTACGGCAGAAGGTCGCGGCCCGGCACCTCGCCGGCTTCGCCGTACGGAGCGATCCGCGCTCCTACCACTGCTGGTGGCAGTTGCCCCGCCCGTGGCGCGCGGACACCTTCGTCGCCGCCGCCGCGCGGCACGGCATCGGGGTGGTGCCCGCCGCGGCGTTCACCGTCGGCCGCAACCACTCCCCCAACGCCGTCCGGCTGGGCCTCGCCTCGCCGGAGCCGGACGTCCTGTCCCGGGCGCTCGGCACGCTCGCCGAACTGGCCCGGTCCGCCCCCGAGGACCTGGTCACCGACTGACGCCGGCAGCCCCGCCCGTACGCCGTACCGCTTTTTCTCCAACCGGTCGGTGCGCGTTGAAACTTTTCACTCTGGGGCGATAGAGACGCCGCCAATTCCACGAGAACTTACGATTTTCCGAAAGAATTGCGGAAAATCTCCGCGACGCCACGCAGGAAGCCCCGACGGCGAATTTCTGCCGCGCTGGCCGAACTCAGCCCCAGGCCGAGTCGTCGACCGACCGGGCGCTGACCTCGACAAGGGTTGCGCAAGCTTGCGTGTATCGGGTGATCCTTGACATCTTCGATACCTCTCGGGTGTGAGTATTTCCACGTTTAGCTATAACTCTCCAGGCGGGCGGTGATGCTCACCGCAAGCGCCCCTCGCTTAATCAATCTTGCCGATGTCGGGACGGCAGCGCGAGAGCGAAGGGCGTCGGGAACACGCAGCGCAGCAATACGCGGGGGTGGACATATGTGCCAGAAAAAGGGCATCAAGGAAAAGGAAAGCGGCGGAACCTCGTGTGAGGCTCACTTCTGCACGCAGGGGCTGGAGAGTTATCGCGAGGCCCTCAACAGCGGGACGATATCGGGAGAGGTTCCCGACTGCGTCGTCACGTACGGGCTGTTACGTTCGATGCCGGGCCTGACCGGGTACTTCGTGCCCATCCCCCCGAAGGTCGCCGAGGCGGAACTCTCCCGTTCCGTCGTCCAGGAGATCGAACGCCACGAGAAGACCCTGGCGGTCCTGCGCTCGTCCTTCATGGCCGCGGAGACCCTCTACCGCACCGCGCAGCACGACACGGGCGTCCCCATCGAGTCCCTGAAGGGCACGGACGTGATCAGCCAGTCGCTGAGGCTGGCCGTCGAGGTGTGCAAGGAGGAACTGCTCACCGCGCAGCCGGGCGGCGGACGCTCCCCGGCCCTCCTCGCGGAGGCCCTGCCCCGCGATCTCGCGCTGGTACGCCGTGGCGTGGGCCAGCGCACGCTGTACCAGCACAGCGTGCGCTCCCACCAGCCGACCCTGGCCTACATAGAGCGGGTGACGGCCGAGGGAGCCGAGGTCCGCACCCTGGACGAGATCTTCGAACGCGTCATCATCTGCGACCGGGCGGTCGCCTTCATCCCCGGCATCCCGGAACGCAGGACCGCGGCACTCGCCGTCCGGCACCCCGGCGCCGTCGCCTTCCTCGTCAAGGTCTTCGACCACATGTGGGAACGCGCCCGACCGGTGTCCATCACCCCCGAGCAGCACCGGCCGGACCTGCTGATCGACTCGGTCCGCTCCGCCATGCTCCGCATGGTCGTCACCGGCCACACCGACGAAACGATCGCCGGCCGCCTGGGCATGAGTTCCCGCACCGTCTCCGCCCACATCAAGAAGGTCGCCGATGTCCTGGGCAGCCGCAGCCGAGCCGAACTCGGCTATCTCATCGCCCAGCGCCGCCTCCTCGAACAGGACGAGCTGGTCGGTTCCTGATTCGCCGCGTCCGTTCCAAGCCCGCCTGCCCGGCCGCGATCACGTCCCCGCGTGTGCGACGAGGTCGTACAGGGCGGTGCCCGCCAGTTTGGGGCTCTGTGAGACGTCGACCGAGAAGCCGTGTTCTGTCAGCAGGGCGGTGATCGTTTCCAGGCGGCCGTCCTCCGCGTGGACCTCGGCCGCGACGCAGCGGATGAGCGGCCAGTGGGCTTCCTCTATCCCCTGGAGCACCGAGAGTTCGGCGCGCTCGACGTCCACCTTGAGGAGACCGATGCCCGTCAGGTCGTACTGCCGGATGACATCCGACACCGTGACAGCCGGAACGGGAAGGGAGATCCCGAGGTGGAGATCTTCGAGCAGTTCGTCGATGAATTCCTCGTCGACTCCCGAATTCAGGAGAAACCGACGAGTGGTCTGATCGTCCGCCGTACGGTCCGCGAAGAGGCTGGAGTTCCCGGGGGAATTCGGATAGAAGGTGAACTCCATCTCCCCGGCGCTGTCGCACACCGCGGCGCGCACCGCGACGGCCTGCGGGACATGGATTCGCAGGTTCTCCTCAAGACAGGCGAAGGTTTGCGGTGCGGGCTCGAATGCGATGAGCCGCAGATCGGGTACACGGCTGTGGAAGAACACCGAAGCCAGCCCGATATTCGCTCCGATGTCAAGCACCGTGTCTCCGGGCCGAAGACTCCCGACGGCGGCGTCATACATTCCGTCCACCGAGATCTCGGTCCAGAGCAGCAGCGCCTCGGATTCCGTGACACAGGCGACGGTTCGCCCGTCCGGCAGTTCGATGCTCGCCTTTTGAGAAGTCTGGTCACTGGTCCGCATGGCATCCACTCTCACTGTCGTTGAACTTCCGATGAACAGGTGCCGAACCGGCCGGCTCCAGCCGCACCATGACTCCGAGTGGCCCTCGGGTGAAGTTGGAAGGGCTCCATTCCACCGGCTCGACGAGATGAATCCGCCGCACCCGGGCGCGTAGTTCGTCGAGGAACGCCGCTATCTCCATCCGGGCAAGTCGCGCACCGACACATACATGCCGACCGTGACCGAAGGCGAGGTGCCGGTTGGGGCGCCGCGAAATGTCGAACGTCTCCGGGTCGGGGAAGACCTCGGGGTCCCGGTTGGCGGCCGGCGTCCAGACCGTCACCCGGTCCCCGGGGGCCAGGGTGCGACCGCCGAGCAGGGTCTCGGCCGTGACGGTCCGCATGGCGTGCACGGCCGGTGAGGTCCAGCGCAGGATCTCCTCCACCGCCGGAGCGACCAGACTCGCGTCGCGCCGCAGACCCGACCACTGCTCCGGATGGTTCGCAAGTGCGACCAGCCCGCCGGCGACGGCGTAACGAGTCGTCTCGTTGGCCCCGATGAGGATGCCGGCGAGATTCACCACGAGATCGACTTCGGAGAACGGCGCGGCCCCGGACTCCTCGGCCTCGGCGGCCGCCCTGATGAGGATGCTGATCAGGTCCGGTCCCGGTCGCTGCCGACGCTCCTCGATCACCTCGGTGAAGTAGAGGAACAGCTCGGAGTTGGCGGCCAGTCTGACCTCGTCGTCGTCGGAGTCGATTCCGTCGGTGGTCAGTTGCCCGATCCATTCCCAGTCGGTGCGGGGCAAATCCATGAACGCACAGATCACCTGAGTGGGCAGGGGGCGTGCGACCGCCGAGACGAACTCACGCGGCTCGTCGGCCACCACCGCGTCCATCAGCTCCCGCACCACACCCCGGACGCTCGCTTCGAGGTCTCGGACCACGGGAGGAGTGAAGGCCGATCCCACGAGTCGCCGTACCCGTACATGTTCCGGGCTGTCGGTGACGATCAGCATGCGGTCGGCCACGGCTTTCACGGCATCGGCGTTGGCACCGAGCCGCATACCGAGCCGCGAGCTGAAGAGTTCGTCGTTCGCGTACACATGGGAAGCGTCCGCGTGGCGCGTGACAACCCAGAATCCCGGGCCGCCCCCGTCCTCATGAAAGTGAACGGGATCGTCATGACGCAGCCGTGTGAGCTCTTTCATGAATCGGTCGTCGCGGAACAGCTCCGGATCGGTCAGCTCCACATTTCCCTTACCCGCCCTGTCCCCTCCCGGGTGCATGACGCTCTCCTCTGGTGTGGTCTCGATGGCCATTGACACGCGCACGCGCAGAACGAAGACACACGTGAAAACAAGAAATGGTTGGAAGGGTGAGAGGGAGTACACCGCACGCCACGGTCGTGACGATCAGCCGGCCTTCTATCGGCTTCGGCCGGCTTCGATCAGTCTGCGGTCGTTCTGCGGTCGTTCCGCGGTCGGCACAGGAAGTGCTCACAACCACGAGTTCAAATGCGGTCGACGCGTCTGCGAGCGCGCGACAGCGTTCCCTCAAGACGGCACCGTTGTCCGCCAACGAAGATCATTCCTATCAGAGGTTGCCCGCTCCGTACAGATGCAAACGTGACCCGTGCCGCACTTCGGCCCCGCCATCCCCCGTGCTTCCACCGTCACTTCGCGGGCAATTGTGCACAACTCGACCGCGTTTGACGGCAGTACGCAAGCCCAGTTCGGCAACTGTCCGGCATCAATTAGCTGTTGACACTTGCCGAGTGGGCGTGTGTATCTTTCAACGGTCCGCCTTCAAGATCATCTGCGAGCTGGGGCGGGCAAAGACCAAAGAGCTTGAAAAACGGGGGCAGTATGCACGGCGATGGTCTGCGGCATGCGCAGAATCCGGAGGTGGTGGCGCGGGCGACCCCCGCGCAGCGCCGGATATGGATAGAGAACCGGGTCCGCCAGGATTCCGGAGCCGACGGGGCGGGTTTCCACTCCGTTCTGCTGCTTCGCCTTCCGGCCGGCCTGTCCCTTGCCGTCGTTCAACGCGCGTTGACCGCTCTGGTGAAGCGGCACGAGGCGCTCCGGACCACCTTCCGCTTCGACGCGGACGAGCTGCTCCAGGTCGTCCGGCCGCCGTACGTTCCCGAACTCGTCCACGAAGAGGTCGAGGGCTGGGATCCGGTGGCGGACCTCTTGAGCGATCGGCACGTCGAGTACTTCCGCGAGCCCTTCGACCTGGAATTCGGCCCGGTCTTCAGAGCGCGTGTCCTCGCGGCGGGCACGGGCGACCGGACGCTGATGCTCGTCATGCATCACATCGCCACGGACGGCTGGTCCCTCGGTCTTCTGCACCGTGATCTGGCCGAGTTGTACCGCGCGGAGGCACAGAACCTGGCTCCGGACCTGCCGGAGATCTCCCTGCGGCTCACCGACCTCGCCGAGCGGGCGGGGAGCGACGCGGCGGACGCGGCCCGCCTCGACAGCCTCGCCCACTGGGAGCACACCCTTTCCGGGGTCCCCTCGACGCTGGAGCTTCCCCTGAAGCGGGCGAGACCCGGTGTGCGCTCCCATCGTGGCGACCGCGTGGAGCTGGAGATCCCCGAGCCCCTCTGCCGAGAGGTCCGCCGGGTGGCCGCCACCGCGGACAGTTCGGACTTCGTCGTGTACCTGAGCGCTCTCCAGGTCGCGCTGAGCCGCTGGTGCGGTCAGGACGACGTAGTGGTGGGCACCATGATCGCCGACCGCTTCGAGCCGGGTTCGGAGAACGTTGTCGGCCCGCTGCTCAACATGGTGCCGCTGCGGGCCCGCGTAGACGAGTCGGCGTCCTTCGACCGCCTGCTCGACCTGAACCGCGAGTCGGTGCTGGAGTCGCTGGACCACATCGGCCTCGGTTTCGACGAGCTGGTCCAGCACCTGGTCCCGGAACGGCTGCCCGGTTGCGGCCCGCTGGTGCAGGCCGTGTTCAACGACGTACGGGAGGTCGACTCCTCCGACGGCTCCCTCCTGGGCACCCCCCTGCCCTTCACGTACGGGGAGAGCACCCACTTCGACTTCGTCGCGGAACTCGAGGAGCACTCGGGCAACACCCTCCTGGCGCTGTCGTTCGCCACGGACGTACTGGACGCCGCCGCGGTGACCGCGTTCGGGGACCGCTTCCTGCGACTGCTCGCGGAGCTGTGCGACCGGCCCGACGCCCCGCTGCTCGCTCATCCGCCGGTCGGCGCCGCGGAGCGCGCCGAACTCCTCGCCCGGGGCACGGCGGCTGCCGTTCCCGGAGCCCCGGGGTTCGTGGAGCGGGTGCAGCAGACCGCGGCCCGGTATCCCGACCGGCCGGCCGTGGTCGCGGGCGACGAGACCCTCGGCTACGGGGAGTTGCTCGACCGGGCCCGCCGGCTGGCGCAGGTGCTCAGGGAGGCGGGCGTGGGCCCCGAGACACCGGTGGGGGTCCATCTGCCGCGCTCGGCCGACCTGGTCGTGGCCCTGCTCGCCGTCATGGGGGCCGGCGCGTCATACGTGCCGCTCGCCCCCGACTACCCGGTGGACCGCCTGCGGTTCATGGTGCGGGACGCCGGTGTCAGGGTGCTGATCACCTCGGCACCGGAGGAAGAGGGCATCTGGGCCGGGGTGCCCACGGTCATCTCGCCCCGCGCCCGTTGTTCGGAAAAGGTGCCGCCCGCCCTCGACGCGCCGGCCGGCGGCAGCGTGGCCTACACGGTCTACACGTCGGGAACGAGTGGACGCCCCAAGGGAGTTCAGGTACCGCACAGCGGGCTGGGCAATCTGGTCGACTGGTACGTCCGCGAGTACGAACTGACGCACACGGACCGGATCCCGCAGTTGGCGGGCATCAGCTTCGACGCCGGCCTCCTGGAGATGGCGCCCGCGCTGGCCGCCGGTGCCTGTCTGACCGTCGTGCCGGACGAGGTCAGGGTCGACCCGGTGGCGTTCTGCCGGTTCCTCGATGTCTCCGGTGTCACCGTGGCCTTCCTCGTGACCCCGGTGCTCACCGCCGTGGAGAACGCCGGCGGCCGGATACCCGGCCGTGTCCGACGGATCCAGGTCGGCGGGGACGAGCTGACCGCCGTACCCGCCGGAGGGTCCTACCGGCTCTCCAATCTGTACGGTCCCACCGAGGCGTCCGTGGTCAGCGCCGCCGGGGAGCAGCGGGAGGGAGCGGAGGTCACCCTCGGCGGGCCGCTGCCCGGCGGGCGGCTGTATCTGCTCGACGAGCTGTTGCGCCTGGTGCCGGACGGAACTCCCGGCGAGCTCTACGTCGGCGGCGCCGGGGTCGCCCGGGGATACGCGGGGCAGCCGGGTCTCACCGCTTCCCGGTTCCTCGCGGATCCCTTCGCCGGGGACGGATCGCGGATGTACCGGACCGGTGACCGCATGCACTGGGACAGCGGCGGGAAGCTCGTCTTCCGGGGCCGGACCGACGCACAGGTGAAGATCCGTGGCTTCAGGATCGAACCGGCCGAGGTGGAGCGGGTGCTCCTGGAGGCCAAGGGAGTCGGCGCGGCCTGCGTCGTCGTTCGCGAAGTGCCGGGTGCGGGCAGTCAGTTGGCCGCCTTCCTGGTCCCGTCGGCGGCGGCGGACGGCGTGCTGGACATCGAGGAGATCCGCGCGGACATCGGCCGTCTGCTGCCTCGGCACATGGTGCCGTCCTCCCTGGTCCAGTTGTCCGGTCTTCCCCTGACGGCGAACGGCAAGGTCGACCGGGCCGCGCTGGCACGGCGCGAGGTGCCGAGCGGCCCGGAAGCCGGCTTCACGGCTCCCGAGGGTCCGGTGGCCGAGGTGCTCGCGGAGGTCTGGGCCGAGGTGCTGGGCCTGTCCCGGGTGTCGGCCCACGCCGACTTCTTCGCCCTCGGCGGCCATTCCCTCCTGGCGACCCAGGTGGCGGCCCGGATGAGCGACCGCCTGGGTGTGCACGTCCCGCTGAGCCTCTACTTCGAACAGACGGTGCTTCAGAACCTCGCGGACGACATCGAGCAACGGCTCTTCGCCGCCATCGGCGACACCGTCTGAACCATGTGGCTCTTCTGAACCACGTAGGTCTTCCGAACCACGTAGGTCTTCCGAACCACGTTCCACGAATTCTTCATCCGTCCAGGAGGACACATGACGGCCTCGGGCGCCCATTTTCAGGTGCTTGTGAACGACGAAGGACAGTACTCGATCCACCCCGCGCGGCTGAGCCCACCGGCCGGCTGGCGAGGGGCGGGATTCACCGGCACGGAGAGCGCGTGCACTGAATTCGTCGACGAGGTGTGGACGGACATGCGCCCGCAGAGCCTCGTCGACCAGATGTCCAGGAGCGGCAAGTGAGTCAGACGGCCGAACGCAGGGCGGCGATCGCGAAATGGCTCGCCCAGAGGGCCGAAGCCACGGCACAGGACCCGACCGTGACCTCCGCGAACACGGGCCGGATCTCCCTGGGCCAACGGGGGCTGTGGTTCCAGAGCGGTCTCGGTGAGAGCGAGAACACGGGTTCCGCGTTCTGCTACCGGCTGCGCGGGACCCTGCACCACCAGAGTCTCGCGCAGGCATTCGAAGCGGTCATCGCACGTCATGAGCCCCTGCGTACCCGCTACGTGTACGAGCGGGACGAGCCCGTCATGGTGACGGACCCGCCCGCGCCCGTGGCCCTCGATGTCGTCCGCGCCGAAGCCCCGACCGGTGACGACGGCGTCAACTGGTTGATTCCGGCGATCCAGGAGTACGCGAGCCGGCCGTTCGACCTCGGCGCCGACGCGGCTCTGCGGCTGCGGCTCTGGCGGATCGGCGACGACGACCACGTACTGGCCTTCGTCGTGCATCACATCGCGTTCGACGGCTGGTCCCTCGGCGTGTTCCAGAACGAGATCTCGCATTTCTACGACCATTTCCTGCACGGCGCGCCCGTCACCCTGCCCGAGCTGACGACCTCGTACAGCAGCTTCGCCGAGGAACAGCGACGGTCCGTGGACGAGGGGCGCTTCGCCGAGCACACGGCGTACTGGAAGGACCAACTCCGTTCTGCCCCGCCCCTGTTGGACCTTCCGACGGACCATCCCCGTCCGGTGGTGCAGTCGTTCAAGGGCGATCTCCACTCCTCCGCCGTCTCCCCGGAGTCCTGTGTTGGCATAGGCATGACAGTGGAGCAGGAGGGTGCCTCGCTTGCCATGGCCCTGCTGGCCGGGTACGCCCTGTTCCTCGGCCGCTGGTCGCGCAAGGACGAGGTGGTCGTCGGACTGCCCGTGGCCAACCGGGCCAAGGCGGAACTCGAACCGCTGATCGGCATGTTCGTGAACCTGCTGCCGATCCGTGTCCGCCTCGATCCCGACCTGACCTTCCGTGAACTGCTGCGCCAGGTCCGTACGACGATGCTCGCGGCCTTCGACCACCAGGCGCTGCCGTTCGACCAGATCGTTCAGGAGCACCGGCGGGCGGACGAGGACCAGTGGTCGACACCGATCGTCAACACGGCCCTCGCGCTACAGACGGCGGACCGCGGCAAGCTGGTCTTCGGTGAGGCGTCGGTCGAGGCCCTCATGGTCCACGAGCGGACCAGCATCTTCGATCTGACGCTGACCATGGCCCCGGTCGGGGACGGGTTCGCCGGATATCTGGAGTACAACCGGGAACTGTTCGAGGCCGGGACGATCAGCCGGATGAACGAGGCGCTGGCTACGGTCTACGCCTATTGCGCCGGCCACCCCGACCTCCCGCTGAGCGGCCTGTCCCTGGCGGGGGCCGACCCCGCTCCCCGGCCCTCCGGCGAGACGGCGCCCACCGCGACAGCGGACGCGGGAAGCGGCCGAGGACTGCTCGACCGTTTCCTGTCCACCGAGCGGACCACGCCGGAGCGCGCCGCCGTGACGGACCGTCAGGGCGGCCTGACCTACGCCGAACTGCGTGCCGCGGTCGAGGCGTCGGCCGTGCGGCTCAAGGACGCCGGGGTCGTCCCCGGTTCCGTGGTGGGCGTACATCTGCCCCGGGGCAGGGACCTCCTCATCACGTTTCTCGCCGTCCTGTGGACGGGCGGGGTCTATCTTCCGCTCGATCCGGTCCACCCCGTGCGGCGGCTGAGCGAACTCGTCGAGGACAGCGGCGCGAGCCACATCGTGACGGACGCCGTCGGTGACCTTCCCTGGAGTACGGGACCGGTCGTCGTGCGGCCCGGAGCCGAACCCGGCACCGGCACCGGCCCGCACGAGGTCGACGGCTCGGCTCCCGCCTATCTCATCTACACCTCGGGGTCGACCGGCCGGCCCAAGGGCGTGACGGTCAGCCGGGCGAACCTGGACCACCTCGTCGTCGCCCAGGACGCCCTCCCGGTCGACGGCTCGGAAAGCTTCGCCGCCGTCGCCACACCGTCGTTCGACGCGTCGGTCTGGGAGATGGCACTGCCGCTGGGCAGACAGGGCCGCCTCGACTTCTGCGCCCCCGAGACCCTCGCCGAGGACCTGACGGAGTTCGGCACCCAGGTACTGACGAGCACCCCCTCGCTGCTCGGCACGATCGGACAGGTGCCGCCCACCCTGAAGGTGATCGTCTCCGCCGGTGAGGCACTGCCGACGGCGCTGGCCCGGACGCTGGAGCGATCCGTCTGCCTGGTCAACGCCTACGGGCCGACCGAGACCACCGTGTGCGCCTCGTTCTCCACCTCCGCGCGTGACCAGGACACGCGGAGCATCGGCACCGCGCTTCCCGGCGTCGAGCTCCACGTCCTCGACGAGAACCTCCGCGAGGTGCCCCTCGGCGCCGTGGGCGAGATCTGCGTCGGCGGGGCCGGTGTCGCGCTGGGCTACCACGGCGACGAGGTCCTGACCAAGGCCCGGTTCGTGTCGTCGGCGGTCCGCCCCGGCGACCGGGTCTACCGCACCGGTGACCTCGGCCGGCGGGGCACGGACGGCTGTCTCTACTATCTGGGCCGCGCGGACGACCAGATCAAGCTGAACGGTCAGCGCGTGCAGCTCGCCGACATCGAGGCCGCCGCGGCCCAGGCCGCCGGTGTGGTCTCGGCAGCCGCGTACGTGAGCCGGACGCCCGCGGGAACGCACCTGGGACTGGCCGTCACGGCGGCGGCCGGCACGGCCGACCCGGCCGGCCTCGTCACGGAGGTCGAGCGGGCCTGTGCCGAGCGGCTTCCGTCCGGTGTCGTCCCGACGCGTATCTGGGTGACGTCCGGCCTGCCCCTGACCCCGAGCGGCAAGGCCGACCGTACGGCGCTGGCCGCCACGGAGCCCGCCGCGCCGGCCGGCGCTCCGGACACGGCACAGCCGCGTACCCCCCTTGAGGCGGAGATCGCGGACATCTGGGCCGAGGTGCTCGACACGCCGGTGAACGATCTCACCAGCACGCTCTACTCGCTCGGCGGACAGTCGCTCCAGGCGGTCCGCATCATCTCCGAGATCCGCAAGAAGTTCGGCATCCGCATCGCCGTACGCGACTTCCTCTCGGCACCGACTGTCGCCGCCCTGGCCGAGCGACTCGGCAAGGAGCTGAACCAGTGACGGCACAGACGCGGTCCGCCCCGGTGCTGGTCGGCCTCAGGGACGGTTCTCCCACCGCTCCGCTGATCGTCCTGCTCCCGCACTCGGGGTGCAACAGCACGGTGTTCCTGCCCGTCGCCCATGCCATGACCGGCGGTTCGCCGGTGGTGGGCGTCGACTACCCGGGGCACGGGGCACGCTTCACCGAGGCTCTGGCGCCTGACGTCCTGAGCATCGCCACCGAGACGGCCGACGCCGTACTGGCGCTGGCACCGCCCGAGGTCGTCCTGTTCGGCCACAGCTTCGGCTCGATCGTGGGCTTCGAGGTGGCCCGGGCGCTCACCGCACGGGGCGTACGGGTACGACGGCTGATCGCCTCCAGTTGCGTCGACCCGCACGCGATGGCAGCGCAGACCCGGACGGTCCACCTGGAAACCGACGAGGTCCTGCTCGACCTGCTGGTGGGCCACGGCGGGATCGAGCAGGAGCTGCTCGACGAACCCGAGCTGCTGGAGGTGATGCTGCCCGTGATCCGGCACGACACCCGGCTCGGTGAGATCCACCGGCCGCAGCCCGGAGCGGTCATCGGCGCACCGGTGACCGCGGTCGGCGGATCCGACGACCCCACGGTGAGCGAGGAGGACCTCGCGGGCTGGGGCGGGTGCACCACGGCCGGGTGCACCGTCGCGTTCGTACCCGGGGGCCACTTCCACGTCATGGAACACCCGCACAACATCGCGTCACTTCTCACGGACGCCGCCGACAGCGCGGCCTCACCACCGCGGACGACCACGGAAGGAAAGACGGCATGAGGCCGCTCTCACCCAGCTTCTGGGAGCTGACCGGGGCTCCCGGACCGGAGCTCCCGGTGGCGCTCGTCTTCCCCTTCGCGGGTGGCAGCGCCCACTCCGTCCGGGAGTGGGGCGAGCGGCTGCCCGGCTTCCGGACGATAGCCGTGCAGTACCCCGGGCATGGCGGCCGGACCGGCGAACCGTTCGCCGAGTCCGTGGAGGAGCTGGCCGCCACGCTGGTCAAGGAATACCTCGCCGAGTTCACCGAGCCGCCGAGGCTGCTCCTCGGGCACAGCATGGGCAGCCTGGTCGCCCTGGAGGCGGCGCTGGTACTCGAACAGCACGGCACGCCGGCCGATGTCCTGGTGGTTTCCGCCGCCGGTCCGCCCGGCACGCGCGCCGGCGGTGACGGGCCGCTGTCGGAGAACAGCCACGGCAGCCCGCTGCACCTCCTCGACGACGAGGTGCTGGCGGCCTCCCTGGTCGCGGCGGGCGGCCTCCCGGCGGAGACCCTGAACGAACCGGAGCTGCTCGCCCTGGCGCTCCCGGTGGTGCGCCACGACTTCCGGCTGGGCTGGGACTACGCGTCCCCCTCGGCGGGCCGGACCGTGTCATGTCCGCTGGTGGCGGTGGGGGGCGCGGCGGATGCGGCCGTTCCCGCCGAGGTGCTGCGTGCCTGGGCGCCGCTGACGACAGGCACGTTCACGACCCGGACCTGGCCGGGCGGTCACTTCTACTACCGCGAGGAACTGCCGGGCCTCGATGCCCTGGTCCGCCCGGCGCGGCTCAGGCCCGCGCAGAGCCCGGCCGGCGATGCCCTTTCGGCTCCGGGTGCCGAGTCCGCTCCCGTGGAGCCGATGGAGAGCGAGGTGCTGCGAGCGGTCATCGAGGTGTGGGGCGAACTGCTGCCGGCCACCGAGGTGAACGGACAGACCCGTTTCTTCGAGGCGGGCGGCACCTCCATCGCGGCGATGCGCGGCTGCGCGAAGCTGAGTTCCCGGCTGGGTGTGCGGGTACCGGTGAAGATCCTTCTCAACCACGGCCGTCTGGACGAATTCGCCGTCCAGGTGTCCGAGATCCGGCGCGCGGCCCGATGACACGTCTTCTGGTGCCCTACGACAAGGGGGCGGTGCATCCGGCGGAGATCACCCGTGCGCTGGAGGACGTCGCGGAGATCGTCTTCGCCGTTCCGGACTCCGAGCACGCCCGGCGCCTGGAGCCGGTGATGGCGGCACTCGGCCGTACCGTCCCGCTCAGCCGGCACCGTGAGACCGACCGCCGTACGGCCGAGGCCCTGGGGGTCGACGGTGTCGTCACCTTCAGCGAGCTGATGATCAGGTCGGCGGGTTGGCTCGCCGCCGACCTCGGGCTGCCCGGCCCGGGTGCGGAGGCGGCCGAGGCGGTCACCGACAAGAACCGTCAGCGCGCTCTGCTGCGCGCGGCCGGCGTCGACACGACCCGATCGGCGATCGTCACGGACGGCTCCGGCTGGGACGCGGCGGTGTCGGCGGTCGGACTTCCCGCCGTGCTCAAGCCCGCGCGGGGCGGCGGCAGCCGCGAGACCCATCCGGTCACGGACCTGGAGGAGGGCCGGCGACTGCTCGCCGGTGTCCAGGGCGCGGGAGAGGTCTTCGTACTGGAGGAACTCCTGCGCGGTGCCGACCGCGCCCCGTTCGGCGACTACGTCTCGGTGGAGACGGTCGTCCTGGGCGGAACGCCGCACCACTTCGCGCTGACGGGGAAGTTCCCGCTCGCGGCTCCCTTCCGCGAGGTGGGCCAGTTCTGGCCGGCGCCGCTGGACGAGGCCGAGGCCGGCCGCGTACTCGATCTGACGGCGGCGGCGCTCAAGGCGCTCGGCTTCGGCACCGGGGTGACCCACACCGAGCTGAAGCTGACGCCGGACGGTCCCCGGGTCATCGAGGTGAACGGCCGGCTGGGCGGGCACATCGGCGAACTCGCGAGACGGGCGGCAGGAGTGGACCCGGTGCGGATGGCCGGACTGGCCGCCCTCGGGGACACCACCCCGCCGCGCCCCGTCACCGCCACGGGCCGCGTGCACTGGCAGTACAACAATCCCGCGCCGCGACAGGCCGGTGAGCTGACCGCCATCAACGGATGGCGGGAGGCGCGGCAGGTCAAGGGCGTCACCGTGTACACCCCCTATGTACGGGCAGGGGCCCGGCTGCCGGGCGGAGTCATGACCGAACCGCTGGACCTCCTCGGCGGAGAAGCCGCCGACCACGACGAGATGTTCGGCCAACTCGCCGAAGCCGGGCGCCGTTTGACGTACTCCTTCCGGTTCGCCGAGGGCGACCGGACGATACCGATGAGGTACCTGCCTGATGCCTAGTCCAGCGACCGCATCCGTGCACGACATCACCGTGCCGGATCTGACCGACCCGACCCTGCACGCCGAGCGGGACCTCTCCGGCTACTTCCGGCGGCTGCGCGCCGAACAGCCCGTGGTCTGGTGCCGGCCCCCGGGAAAGCGGGGGTTCTGGCTGGTCAGCACGTATGCCGAGGCGCTCACGGTGTGCCGGGACGGCGACTCGTTCGTCTCCACCGGGGGCAATGTGATGGACACGCTGCTGACCGGTGGGGACGCCGGAGCCGGCCGCATGCTCGCGGTGATGGACGGTCCCCGGCACACCAGCATGCGCAAGCTGCTCTGGCGGTCCTTCACACCGGGAGCGCTGACGAGCTACGCGGAGCGGATCAGATCGGCGACGCTGGAACTGTTGCGCGCCGCCGTACGCACCGGAACGTGCGACTTCGCCAGTGATGTGGCGGCCACCATTCCCCTGGTGGCGATCTGCGATCTGCTCGGGGTGCCCGCCAAGGACCGGCAGTTCATCCTGGAGCGGACCAGCAACGCGCTGGGCTCCGAGGGCGCCGCCCACGCGCCGGGTGCCGCCCGGCTGGCGAAGGGCGAACTGCTGCTCTACTTCGCCAAGTTGGCCCGGGCCCGGCGCAAGGAGCCCGCCGACGACCTGATCACCCTGCTGTCCAGCGGGCTGGTCGAAGGGGACCGGCTCACCGACGACGAGGTGATGCTCAACTGCTACAGCCTCATCCTCGGGGGCGACGAGACCACCCGGCTCACCATGATCGGTGGCGTGCGGGCACTGATCGACCATCCCGAACAGTGGCGTGCGCTGAAGGACGGCACCGTCACCACGGCCTCGGCGACGGAGGAGATCCTCCGCTGGACCTCACCGGCCCTGCACATCGGCCGGACCGCCGTACGGGACCTGGATCTGGGCGGGGAACGGATCCGCGCGGGTGACGCGGTGGTGGCCTGGACCGCGTCGGCCAACTTCGACGAGGCCGAGTTCGACGAACCGGACCGGTTCGACCTGGCCCGTCAGCCCAACCGGCATCTGTCCTTCGCCTACGGCCCCCACTACTGCCTCGGGGTGCATCTCGCGCGGATCGAGATCGGGGCCCTGCTCGACGGTCTGCGCGAGACCGTGAGCGTACTGGAGCCCGCGGGGCCGACCGAGCGGGTCCATTCCAATTTCCTCAGCGGCCTGAGCAGCCTGCCGCTGCGGCTGCGAGCATAGAGAGTTGACGATGCAGGAACCGGCGACCATTCCCGAGCTCTTCGACCATGTGGCGCGACGGCACGCTGACCGCGTCGCGCTGACGCACCAGGGAACCAGTCTGACCTATGAGGAGTTGCGACGCCGATCGGACGGGTTCGCCGATGTGCTGACCCGGGGCGGGATCGGCACCGAGACGGTCGTCGGCGTGTACGCGGAGCGCTCGATCGAACTCGTCGTCGCCCTGCTCGGCGTACTCAAGGCCGGTGGGACCTACGTCTGTCTCGCCCCCGACCATCCCAGGGAACGACTGGCCCGCATCCTCGCCGACGCGGGAGCGGCGGCGGTCGTCGCCACCGACGGACACCAGCGGGCAGCCCGGGAGTTCGGCCTCCCCGTGATCGGAATCGGCGCGGCCACGGGCTCCGGCAGCCCGGACGAGGCCACCCGGCCGCGTCCCGTGCCCCCGCCGGACGCGCTCGCCTACATCATCTTCACCTCCGGATCGACCGGGCAGCCCAAGGGCGTCGGCATCACGCACCGAAACCTGCTCGGGCTCGTGCGCGGGCAGACCTACGCCGCGTTCGGCCCCGAGGAGACCTATCTGCAGCTCGCCCCCACCTCCTTCGACGCCTCGGCGTTCGAGATCTGGGGAGCGCTGCTCTCGGGCGCCCGTCTCGTGGTTCCGGCAGCCTCCTACCAGGCGCTGGACGAACTCCCCGACGTGCTCCGGGCCGAGCGGGTCACCATGCTGTTGCTCACCCCTCCGCTCTTCCACGAACTGGTCCGGCGGCGGATCGACGCGTTCGGCACGGTACGACGGCTCGTCGTCGGCGCGGAGTCGATGTCCTTGCCGGCCGCCCGTGCCTATCTGGAGGACGCCCGCGGGCGCGGTGCCGCCTTCGCCAACGTCTACGGCCCCACCGAGGCGACCACACTGGTCAGTTGTTACGAGATCACCGACCTGGACGGTCCTGGGGCGGTCATCCCGATCGGCACGGCCATCGAGGGGGCGACGGTCCGGCTGCTCGACGACGATCTGAACCCGGTCGCCCCGGGTGCCACGGGCCAGATCCACATCGGCGGCAGCGGGGTCGCGCGTGGCTATGTGGGACGGCCCGGTCTGACCGCGAAGTGCTTCGTCGCCGACCCGCATTCCACCGTTCCCGGGGCGCGGATGTACGCCACGGGAGACCTCGGGCGACTGCGCGCCGACGGGGAGATCGAGTTCCTCGGCCGGGCGGACGATCAGGTGAAGATCCGTGGGCACCGAGTGGAACTGGGCGAGGTCGAGGCGGTCCTGGCCCAGTGTCCCGGGATCCATGCCGTCGCCGTGACCGCCCGCGCGACCAGTGTGGGCAGCCATCAGCTCGTGGCCCATGTGGCCGCGGCGAACACCGGGCACGGATCACCGGCCGACGCCCTGGCGGCGTTCGCGGCCGACCGGCTTCCCGCCTATCTGCGGCCCTCGTCGATCCGGGTGCTGCCGTCCCTCCCGCTGACGCCTTCCGGCAAGATCGACCGCAAGGCCCTCGCCGCCCTGTCCGGCACACCGGCCCACGCGGCGGAACCGGCCCCGGGGTCGAGCGACGCCGGATCCGTTCTCACCACGATCTGGCAGCAGGTGCTGGGAGTCGACCGCATCGAGCCCGACGACGACTTCTTCGCCCTCGGCGGCGACTCACTGCTCGCCATCCGCATCATCGCCGACGCCGAGGAAGCCGGCATCGACATCAGCCTCGCCGACCTCTTCGCCACCCCCACCGTCCGCGCGCTCAGCACGAAGACCGCCCCGCAGCCCGACGGCACACCCACCGCCACAACGACCGACAGCCCGGTCACGGACGACGGTACGCCGGACCTCACCCCCGCACAGCGGAACCTGTGCGCGATCTGGACCGAAGTCCTGGGCGTGACACCGGAGTTGGACGACGACTTCTTCGCCCTCGGCGGCGACTCACTGCTCGCCATCCGCATCATCGCCGACGCCGAGGAAGCCGGCATCGACATCGCCCTCGCCGACCTCTTCGCCACCCCCACCGTCCGCGCGCTCAGCGCCGCCGGCACCGATACGGACACCGACGTGGAGGAGACCACTCCTGCTGTCGGTGCTGGCGGAAGCGGCGACCTGGCACAGCACTTCGGCCCGGAGATCGAGGCCGTGTATCCGGCGTCGATGATGCAACTCGGCCTGCTGTTCGAGGCAGAGACGGATCCGGACAGCGGCCTGTACATCGACGTCATCACCCGCCGTATCGCGGGGCGTTTCGACGAAGCGCTGTTCACCCGTGCGCTGGAGACGACGCTGACCCGGCATCCGGCCCTGCGAACCGGCTTCGACCTGCACACACTCACGACACCGGTACAACTGGTGCACCGTGATCCGGCCGTCGACCTCGTGGTGACGGATGTGCGCGGTACGAGTGCCGGCTCCGCCGACTCCACGGTGGACGAGGACATCAGAGCGTCCGCACGGCCCTTCGAGCCGGACGACCGCTCGCTCATCCGCTTCCGGGTGACCCGGATCTCCGACTCGGACTATCACCTGACCTACGGATTCCACCACGCCGTGATGGACGGCTGGAGCGAGTCGGTCTTCGCCGGGGACCTGCTGCGCCGCTACGACACCCTGCTCCGTGAGGCGCCGCCCGAGCCTGTGGAAGTGGTGCGTGGCTACGCCGACTTCGTGGAACTCGAACAGCGGGCACTCGCGTCGGAAGACACCCGGCAGTTCTGGAAGGAGCACTGTGCCGCCCTGGAGCCGGTGCTCACCAGCGCCGCCGAGGGTCACCCGGGCCCCGATCGGCTGACCCTGGCCGTACCCGTACCGCACGATGTCGTACAGGGGTTGCGGCGCTGTTCGCGGGAATGGCGGCTGCCGTACAAGAGCCTGATCGTGGCGGGTCACCTGGCCGCTCTCGGCCGGACGCTCGAAACGGCCGAGCCGGTGACCGGCCTGATCGTGAACGGGCGTCCGGAGACCGCCGGAAGCGATCAGCTCGTCGGCCTCTTCCTGAACGTGCTCCCCATGTCGGCGTCCACCACCGGTTCCTGGCGGGAGATCGCCGAAAGGGTCTTCGAGCAGGAGAAGACGCTGCTCCCCCATCGGCGCTTCCCCTACCCGGCGTTGCGCGACCTCATGGGACCCGGGCCACTGTTCGACGTCGTCTTCAACTACGTTCAGTTCCATCGCGGCGCCCAGTCCGACGGCCTCACCGAGGTGCGGGTGACCGACACACGCATCATGGACAAGACCAGCTTCCCCATGGCCTTCGACGTGGTTCAGTCCCCCGGCGGCGACCGGCTGACCATCGAGGCGGCGGTCGCGGCCGACGCGTTCTCCGCGGATGACCTCGACAGGACGGTGGCATCCCACCTGGCCGCCTACCGGGCCATCGCGGCAGCCGTACCGGCGGGTTCGGTGAGCGCGGATGTATGACGTCATCGTCGTGGGTGCCCGATGCGCGGGCGCTTCCACAGCCCTGCTCCTGGCAAGGCAGGGCCACCGGGTGCTGCTGATCGAGCGGGCCAGGTTCCCCAAGGACACGCTCTCCACCCTGTACATCCATCAGCCGGGTGTGGCCAGGCTCGCCTCCTGGGGTGTGCTGGAGCGCATCGCGTCCACCGGATGTCCACCGGTCGACTCGGTCACGTACACCGTCGGGGACGTCCGGCTCACCGGGTCGAGCCGCCCCGTGGACGGTCAGGGCGCGGCCTACGCTCCGCGCAGGTATCTGCTCGACCGGATCCTGGTCGACGCGGCCGTCGAGGCGGGTGTCGAGTTCCGTGACGAGACGACCGCCGGCGACCTGCTGTTCGAGGACGGCCGGGTCGTCGGGCTCCGGTGCAGAACGGCCGGTTCCGTGTGGCGCGACGAACGCGCGGGCCTGGTCGTCGGCGCGGACGGAATGCGCTCGCAGGTGGCGAACCAGGTCAAGGCCACGGTGTTGGACAGTGCCGCGCCGAGGACCTGCGCCTACTACACGTACTGGGACCTTCCCGGCGCGAGGATGTCCCTCCACGAGGCTCCCGGCCGCTGGGTGGGTGCCGTCTCCACCAACGACGACGCCACGCTGGTGGGCTGCTATTTCCCGCAGGAGGACTTCCAGCGCATTCGCGGACACGCACTCGACGCCTATCTGGACTGCTTCCGCGAGCACGCACCCGAACTCTACGAAGAGCTCGCCGGGAGCACTCCCGTCGACAGGCTGTACGGGACGGGTGACCAGCAGAACTTCGTCCGGCGGGCGGCCGGTCCCGGATGGGCCCTGGTGGGGGACGCGGCCCACCACAAGGACTCGATCACCGCACGCGGCATCACCGACGCGTTCCTCCAGGCCCAGCTACTGGCCGACACCCTGGCGGATGAGCCGAAACGCGGCGCGGAGCTGGACGAGTCGCTGCGACGCTACGCGGCGGCCCACTACGACCTGGTCGTCGAGGGCTACCACAGCACCTTGTTCGTGGCGGAGCTGACAGTGAAGGAGGAACGGCTCGCGATGCTGCGCGCCGTCGCGAAGAGCGAGGAGATGACGGGGCTGTACTTCTCGATGCTGTCCGGCGCGTGCGACTCCGACGAGTTCTTCAGCGACGAGTTCATGGCCTCCCTCTGACGGCTCGGCTCTCCCGGGCCGCGCCCGACTCCGATGTCCCCGGTCCGGCGTCCTGCCACACGGCAGGACGCCGGACTTCTCAGTGCCCGGCCAGCATGCGCCGCACGACAGCCCGGTCGACCTTTCCGTTGGCCGTGAGCGGCAGGGCGCCGGTCGCCACCAGGCGTCCGGGGACAGCGTAGGGAGGCAGGGCGTCCCGGACCTCGTCCAGAACCGTTCGGGAGTCCAGCTCCGCGTCGCCCACCACCAGGGCACCGAGGACCCGGCCGCCGCCGGCGGCTTCGACCATCTCGACCGCGGCCTGCCGGACTCCGGTCGCCGAAGCCAACACGCCCTCCACTTCGGTGAGTTCGACGCGGAAGCCGTTGACCTTGACCTGTCGGTCGATCCGCCCCAGGTAGTCCAGCGCTCCGTCCCCGCGCCAGCGCACCAGGTCACCCGTGCGGTACACCCGGGTGCCCGGCACCTGCGGCAGTTCGACGAACGCGGCGGCCGTTCGCACCGGATCGTTCAGATAGCCGGTCGCCAGCGAAGGCCCGGAGACGCACAGCTCACCGACGGCGCCCCACGGTCGCAGCGTCAGTCGGTCGTCGACGACGTACGCGGTACAGCCGCCGATCGGGCGCCCGATCGGCGGCGGAGCGGTCCACTCACCGGTGAGCTTCTGCAGGGTGACCGCCACAGTGGCCTCGGTGGGCCCGTACCCGTTCCACAACTCCCTCTCGGCGGACGCCCATTCGTTCACGAGTGCGCCGGGCACCGCCTCGCCGCCGACCGACACCAGCCGCAGGGAAGGCAGTTCGGCCGGATCCAGCAACGGGAGCAGCGCCGGCGGCAGTTCGGCCAGGGTGATCCGCTCGTCCCGGATGAAGTCGGTGAGCAGCATCGGATCCATCCGGGCGTCCGCATCGGGGATCACGACCTGCGCCCCGGCGGCGAGAGTGGCGAACACCTCGAACACGGAGACGTCGAACACCGGACGGGCGAAAGCGAGCACGCGGTCCGCCGGCGTCATGGCGTACGCGGCGTTGATCTCCCGGGAGAAGTGCCCGAGGCTCTCGTGGGACACCTCGATGCCCTTGGGAACTCCGGTGCTCCCGGAGGAGAACAGCACGTACGCGGCCGTCGAGGGCTCCGGCGGAGCGGGAGACAACGGCGTCGACTCCGTCGCGGAGTCCTGCCCGATCCTGATGACGGGTGTCCCGGCGGGGAGGAAGTCCGCCGGAAGCGGCTCCTGCGAGTCGTCGGCCCACAGACAGGCTCCGGCTCCCGTGCCGGCGGCGACCTGCGCGAGCCGCGCGACGGGCGACTCCACGTCCAGGGAGACATAGCTCGCGCCGACGAGATGGCAGGCCACCATGCCCGCCACGGTCGCGTCCGACTGCGACCCGTACAGCAGCACCCGGTCACCGCGGGCGATCCCGGCGGCCTTGAGCCCGGCCGCGGTGTCCGCGGCCCGCCGGACCAGGTCTCCGTAGGTGACAGTGCTGCCGTCGAAGCGGACCGCGGGGCGCAGGGGGTGGCTTTGGGCCCACCCGAGGATCGCTTCCGGGACTGTGCGGTACCGGGCACCGGCGGGTGTCCCGCCGTCTCCCAGGGCCAAGAGGCGCGCGACGGAGTCGGGTGAGACGAGGGGAAGGCCGGCCAGGTCGGCGTCGGGATCGACGAGCCAGCCGGTCACGAGCGTGCGCAGGGCGTCCGTGAACGCCGTTGTCGTCCGATGGTCGAGCAGGCCCTCGTCCCAGGTCGTGGAGAGGCGCACCTCTCCGCCCGGGGCGTCGTCCGGCGGGACGTGGACGGCCAGTTGGAGGGAGTTCACGGACTCCGGAGCCGTCCTCGCGGCGGAGGCGATGATGTCCCGAGCCTTCACTCCCGGCTCGGCGACCGCGTACTGGTTCCAGCGCTCGGCCAGGTGTTCGGCCAGCCGTCGCACGGTCCGCGTCGGCGGGAGGGCGTTGGCACGGCACCAGCGGAAGAGCGCGCGGGCATCGTCACCGGCGAGCAGAACGACCTGCTCGGTGCGCGTGCCCTGTGCCCGGCGATCGGACTCACAGCGGTGGTCCGGCGGCAGGACGAGCCGTGCCATGGCATCGGACGGGCCCTCGGTGCTCCCCGCGGGCACCGAGGGCAGGTGAGCGTTCGTCATACGGTCTCTCCCTGCCGAACCTGTTCGTCCTGCTCGTCCTGCCCGTCCCCGTCCCCGTCCTGCTCGTCCTGCCCGTCCTGCCCGTCCTGCTGCGGCTGTTTCATCGTGGCGCGCCTGAGCGGCGAGGACAGGAGAGCCAGTACGCCCGCGCCCGCCAGTACGGCGGCGCACACCAGCGCTGTGGCGAAGGCGTCCACGACGTCGGCCAGTTGGCCGAGCAGGTTCAGGGTCACCACGAGTACGAGGCTCTGTACCAGGGTGATGAGTGCCTGAACCCGCGCGAGGTGCGTGACCGGGCTGGCTCCCAGCATCACCGGGCCGAGATGGGTGACGAACAGGCCCAGGCCGAGGCCGAAACAGGCGCCGGCCGACACCGCCACAGGTGCCTGGTGCGCTTGCCCGAGCACCGCTATGCCGAGAGCCATGGGTACGACGCTCAGCGCGGCGACGACGCCCGGCAGACGGAAGGCCCCCCAGCGGGCCACGAGCAGGGCGACGACCAGGGCGCCCAGTGCCTCACCGCCCAGCACCACGCCGGCGACCTGCGCGCCCCAGTGGTTCTCACGCGCGAGCAGGGGTACGAGCAGGGACCCCACCGGGATCGCGAAGCCGGCGACCCCTCCGGTCAGCAGCAGAGCGGGCCGAAGGACGGGGTGGCGAAGGGAGAACGTCACTCCCTGCGCGGCCTCACGCAGGAGGTTCGTACGCTCCGCCGGGGGCGGTACCTCGAAGCGCGGCCGGATGAGCACGGCCACCAGCACGGCGAAGGCGAAGGTCACCCCGTCGAAGACCGCCGCGCCGGTGAGCCCGCCGGCCGTCACCAGGGCCCCGCCCACCGAACCGCCGACCAGTGAGATCAGTTGGCTGCCGCTCTGGCTGAGACCGACCGCGCGGTCGAGGTTGTCCGCGCCCACCAGTCTGCGCGGCATCGAACCCGACACCGGAAGATAGAACGCGTCGATGGTCCCGATGATCACTCCGGCGCCCAGCAGCAGCCACATGGTGGATCCCCGCGCGTAAGCCGTCAGAGCCACGCCGACTGTCATCGCGACCATCATCGAGTCGCCGAGGATCAGGATGCGCCGGGGGGAGAACCGGTCGGCCACGGCCCCTCCCAGAAGGAGGAGCAGAGTTCTCGGAAGCGCCACCGAAGTGAGCACGAGCCCCGCGGCACCACCCCCGTGCGCGGTGGCCGCCCACCCCAGGGCGAAGTACATCGCGGCATCCCCGAGCTGGGACGTGAACGCTCCACCGAGCCAGAGGAGATACGTTCTCGGCAGCTTCGTGCGCAACGCTATGTGGTCATCCGCAATGCTCATGGAAGATCACACTAATGTTGTGTGCCCTGCTGTGTCTCCCAAATGATCTTCCTCTCCTTGGTGAGTGCCCGGGCTGCCGGCCCCGGCCGGGCCGAGACGGGCGAACACCCGTCGGCGAAGCAGTTGATACTGCTCACGGCAGTGCCCCGGCGGCCCGGGCGGTCGCACCACGACCTCGCCGGGGCCCACGCTTTCGCCGGGACCGAACTGTTCCCGCGTCAGGTCGATCTCGATCCCCTGGCCGAACCGGTTCCACCAGTGGTAGTCGACGACCTCTCCCTCGACCCGCACTTCTCCGCACACCAGATCACCGCCGAAGAGGTCGTGCACGACCAGCGCGGTCACTCCGCACTGCCCGCGAGCGGGATTGCCGGGATGCCATTTCGGTACGTCTTCGGGCGCACAGGTGTCGACACCCCAACTTGCCCGCAGGGCCGCCTCAACGCCAGACAGCGTGATCGTGTCCATGCCCAAGAGCATGGCAGAGAAGGTGCTCCCCAGTCGCACCGGGCACGGCACTGTACGAACAGGCATTCGCCGACAAGGAATCGGCCCTCACCGCCATCGTGGGTCGGCGAATTCTCGGCTCGGTTTCCCGACCCGGCCCCGTCCCGCGAACACCGCGTGACGCGTCGCCGATCTGTGTACCTTCGGCGTACCTTCGGCGTACCTTCGGCCCCATGCGCGTACTCGATCACGAACAGGCGAGGGCCCTGCGCAGCCAGGGGCAGGGCATCGGCGGAGGTGTCAGGTACGGTACGGCGGCCGAGGTGGTCGAGCGGGTCCTCGCCGTGCAGGCGCAGGACGCCCGAGCCGCCGAGCTCGGCATCCGGGTACGGGCGAGCGGTCTCACCGCCGCCGATGTCCGGCGGGCCCTCGAAGAGGACCGGAGCATCGTACGCGGCTGGTTCCTGCGCGGCACCCTGCACACGGTGCCCGGCGCCGACCTGCACTGGCTCCTGGGGCTGCTCGGCCCGCGCTTCCTGAGACTGAGTGCCCGCCGCTACCGCGAACTCGGCCTCGACGAGGGGCTGTGCGACCGTGCGGAGGCCGTCCTCGTCAAGGTGCTGGGCGACCAGGGACCGGCCACCCGGGCCGAGTTGACGGAACATCTGGCGAGGATCGGGGTGGCTCCCCGTGGACAGGCCCCCTTTCACCTGATCCGGCGTGCCGCGTTGCGGGGGGTTGTCTGCCACGGCCCGGAGCGCGACGGCGAGGCCACCTTCGTGCTCCTGACGGACTGGCTGCCCTCGCGGACGGGCGGCCCCACGGGGGAGGCGGCCGAGACCGAACTGGCCCGCCGCTACCTCCGTGCCCACGCCCCGGCTTCCCCCGAGGACTTCGCCACGTGGTCGGGGCTGCCGAAGACGGCCGCGCTACGCGCCTGGCGCGCACTGGGCGCCGCGGGCCACCTCACCCCCTGCCGCATCGTCGATGAGGACTCCGCCCTGCCCACGGAACGGGTGGCGGAGGCGGACCTCGCGCCCCCCGCCGCTCCCGACGTGCGGCTGCTGCCGGCGTACGACAACTACCTGCTGGGCTACCGCTCCCGTGCGCTGTCCGTACCGTCCGCCCACGAACGGCGGGTGTGGCCGGGTGGCGGTCAGATCCGGCCCACGGTCGTCGCCGACGGACTGGTCCGGGGCACCTGGGCCTGGCGCAGGAGCGCCGCGGACACCGACGTCTCCCTGTTCCCCCCAGGGCCCGACGAGGCCACCGCACTCACGCAGGGGATCGCGACGGAGACGGCCGACATCGCCCGGTTCCTGGGGAGGCCCCGCTGAGGCCACACCACGCGGCGCCGCCGCCCCGGGGCTTCCCGCCGGGGCGTTGGGCCACTTCGAAGCAGCCGCGCACGGCGGGAGCGCCGCTGACTCCCGCGAGCTCTTCCAGCACCTCCTTCTCACGAGCGAGCCTGGCCACCGCCTATCGGGGCTGATGCGTTCCCGGGGTGTGTCCGAAGGTACGGCGGAAGACGTCGATGAACGCGCTGGCGGACGACCAGCCGCACAGGTGGGCCACGGCGGTCACCGGGGTGTTCTCGGCGAGCAGCACCAGGGCACGGTAGAGACGCAGTTGGGTGCGCCACTGAGGGAAGGTCATGCCGAGATCGGCCTTGAAGAGACGGGACAGGGTGCGCTCGCTGGCGCCGACTTCCCTGCTCAGCACGGCCAGTGTGCGATCGTCGGCCGGGTTGGCGCGCAGGATCTCGCACAGTGCGGCGAGTTGGGGGACGGTGGGGGCGGGCAGGTACAGGGGCTGCTGGGGCGAAGCCCGCAGCTGGTCACGCAACACGGCCCGCAGTCGCCCACGTTCGGGACTGTCGTCGTGCGGGCTGCGGGTGTAGGCGAGGATCAGCTCACGGAGCAGAGGGCCGACGGTCAGCACGGTCGGCACGTCCAGACCGAGTGGGTTGTCACTCGCGGGCAGACCGACAAGGTGCAGTTCGAGTTCGCCGTGGGCCTGGTGGGCGTGCACGGTGCCGGCCGGTACCCAGATGGCGCGAGTACCCGGCGCGATCCACATTCCCGCACTGGTGGTGACGGCCAGCACTCCCCGGCCCGCGTAGACGATCTGGTGATCGTCGTGGTGGTGCGCGTCGATCGCGGCTCCGGGCGCCAGCCACTGGGTGCGAGTCGGCGCCACCGGCTCGTGGCGGATGTTCGTCATTGATTGGCAGTTTATCGGAAGTGCTCCACCTCCCTCGGCGATGACCATGGCGATGTGACAAGGAACAGGTTGATCATTCTGCTGTCGGTCGGGCATGCCTGCGTGGATGTCTACCAGGGTGCTGTCGCATCGCTCGTGCCGTTCTTCGTCGCCGAGCGCGCCTACAGTTACGCCGCGGTCTCGGGCGTCGTACTCGCCGCCTCCCTGCTGTCCTCGGTGGCACAACCGGTGTTCGGTGCGCTCACCGACCGCTGGGCGATGCCTTGGCTCCTGCCCGTGAGCACGATCCTCGGCGGACTGGGCATCGCCCTGAGCGGGCTGAGCGGTTCCTACGCTCTGACGCTGGTGTTCGTGGCGGTGTCCGGAGTCGGGGTCGCCGCCTATCATCCCGAGTCCGCCCGCGTGGCGCGGGTCGCCAGCGGGGGAAGTCACAGCGCGATGGGCTGGTTCTCCCTCGGCGGCAATTTGGGCTTCGCCCTCGCGCCCCTCATGGTCACCGCCGTCGTCGGCCCCGGCGGTCTGCGCCTCTCGCCGCTGCTCGTGGTGCCGGCCCTCGTCGGCAGCGTGCTGTGCCTGCCCGTCCTGCGCGCGCTGGAGAAGAGGACGGCCGACGGCTCCAGCGCCTCGATCACGACGGGCCCCGACGACAGGGCCTCGTTCGTGAAGCTGTCGCTCGCCGTGGTCTGCCGGTCCATCGTCTTCATCGGCGTCAGCACGTTCATCTCGCTCTACGCCAAGGAGCGCCTGGGAGGCAGTACGGCAGCGGGCACCGCGGCTCTGTTCGTGCTCTATCTCGGCGGCGCGGTGGGCTCGGTGCTGGGCGGCAACCTGGCCAACCGCTGGGACCGTGTCACGGTCGCCCGGTGGTCGTACCTGGTCACGGTCGGCGCCGTCGCGGGAATCGTGTTCGTACCCGGCCCGGCGATCTACCTGTTCGTGGCACTGACCTCCGCCGGCCTGTACGTCCCCTTCTCGTTGCAGGTCACGCTCGGCCAGGACTACCTGCCCTCGCGCGTCGGCACCGCCAGCGGAATCACCCTCGGGCTGACCGTCAGCATCGGCGGCCTGGTCAGCCCTCTCATCGGCACCGTCGCCGACGCGACCTCCCTGCGCACCGCCCTGACGCCACTGATCCTGATGCCCGCCCTGAGCTGGCTGTTGTTCCGCACCCTGCCCGAACCCACCGCGCCGAAGCCCGTGGCAACGGCGCCGCAGACCGGAGACGACACGGATGCCGCGCTATCTCCCGCCCGACACGACCACCGCTGAGCAACCCGCACGCCCGCCGGCAGACCGGCCGCAGCGCGGAGACGAAGCGAACGGCTCGTCGCACTCGTCGTCGCAGGATGTGTGCCCCCTGCGGGACTGGGGCTGTCTGACCGCTCTGCGCCACCCTTCGTGGCAACTGCTGTCGAGCCATTCGACGTCCGAAGGCGACATCGAGTACTGCCGGTGTACGTGTGACGCGCTGGTGGTCCTCCGCAAGGGCGAGCTGACGGCCTTCACCGGACCGCGGCTCGGCTAGTGCTCTGACCGGGAAGGTTTGCCGGTTTGGCTGGTCATCCCTATTCACCGACGTAGATCGGAGCGCCGTCAGGTCGGGCAGCCCGGATCGACTTCAGCGCGGCCAGAGTGTTCCCGGTAGCCTTCTCGCGGCGGCTGAGGCCCCACAAGGTGTCGTCACCGATCGAGTAGCAGCCATGGAGGTAGCGCACTCCGTGGGTGCGGTGGTAGGTCGCGGGATGACGCTCGGGCGGGCATTGCTCGGCCCAGCACGACCCGGCAGTGGGCCGGATGCCGAGCGGCCCGAACTCGTCGAACACGAACACACGGCCCGGGAAACGCTCCTCCCAGGACCCCAGCGATTACTTGCCTCCGATGTTCTCGGCGGTGTGTGGAAGCCCCAGGACTCACTGTGACCTGGGGCTTTTGCCTGCGCCCGAGCCTGCGCCTTCGGGATTCGAACCCGAGATCTACGCATCACTAGCCGAAGGAACCCCTTGGCGATCTTCCTCGATCCTGCTGATCGATAGCTTTTGGACAGGTCGGATGAGGTCCGGCGTCTCACCCTGGCCGAGTCCTTCTCGGTCCTTCCCGGTCTTTCTCGGTGCTTCCGTTCCCCCATCGTTCCCCTTGGTTGCCCGTATGGCCCCGCACTGGACAGCCGCGCCAGCCGCGCCGGCCGTACATCACCGGCAAGAGCCGAGCGGTTTCGGTTGCCGGTGAGTGGGTTCATGCTGGGAACAGCAGCTCCGCGTTCTTCGACCGGAGCAAGCCATACATTTCCGGAGGGCGCCATGAGCCTGCCTTCTGTCCCACCCGCAGTGCAGCCCCCGTCGGGCCCTGGAGCAACGGACAAAGGGCTCAAGGGCGGCGCGCTGGGGCTTTTCTCCAGCACGGTGATCGGCCTGGCCTCCACCGCCCCTGCCTACAGCCTCGCGGCGACCCTCGGAGTCATCGTCGGGATCGTGGGCTTCCAGTCACCGATCGTGGTCATCCTCGCCTTCGTCCCGATGTTCCTGATCGCCTACGGCTACAAGGAGCTCAACCGGGCGGACCCCGACTGCGGCACCACCTTCACCTGGGCCTCCCGGGCGTTCGGTCCCCGCACCGGCTGGCTGGGCGGATGGGGCATCGTCGCGGCCGACATCATCGTGATGGCCAATCTGGCCCAGATCGCCGGGGCATACGGCTTCCAGCTGGTGGGTGCGGACGGACTGGCGCAGGACACCTTCTGGGTCACCGTGGTCGGCGTGGTGTGGATCGTCGTGATGACGCTGATCTGCTACATCGGCATCGAGATCTCGGCGAACCTCCAGAAAGCGCTGCTCAGCGTCGAGATCGTGGTGCTCTTCCTGCTCGCGATCACAGCGCTGGTCAAGGTGTACGGGGGAACTGCGCCGAGTGTCTCGTCGGAACTCCATTGGTCGTGGTTCAACCCCGCCCAGATCAACTCGCTCGACGACCTCACCAAGAGCGTGCTCGCCGGTGTGTTCATCTACTGGGGCTGGGACACCGCCGTATCGGTCAACGAGGAGACCGTCGACCGCGATCGCACCCCGGGCCGCGCCGCCGTCATCTCCACCGTCATCCTGCTGCTCGTCTACGTACTCATCACCACATCCGCGCAGGCCTTCGCCGGAGTCGGAGAGCACGGCATCGGCCTCGCCAACCCGGACAACTCCGGAGACGTCCTCTCCAGTCTCGGCACCGAGGTCTTCGGCACCGGGGGCTGGGGCGAGACCGCCACCAAACTGCTGATCCTGATGGTGCTCACCTCGGCCGCCGCCTCCACCCAGACCACCATCCTGCCGACGGCGCGCACCACGCTCTCCATGGCCTCCTTCAAGGCCATCCCGGACCGCTTCGCCCGCATCCACCCGCGCTTCCTCACCCCGACCTGGTCCACGGTGGGTATGGGCCTGGCCTCCATCGCCTTCTACGTCATGCTGACCCGGGTGAGCGAGAACGTCCTGGCCGACTCGATCGGCTCGGTCGGCCTGATGATCGCCTTCTACTACGGGCTCACCGGGTTCGCCTGCGTCTGGTACTACCGCAAGGTCCTCACCCGCAGTCCGCGCGACCTGTGGACGAAGGGCATCATGCCCGGGCTCGGCGGCGTCCTGCTCCTCTACTTCTTCATCAACGCCTGCGTCGTGTACTCCGCCTCGGACTACGGCAGCACCTCATGGACGCTGCCGTTCCCGCCGCACTGGCAGCTCGGCGGCGTCTTCGTCACCGGTATCGGCGCGCTGCTGCTCGGCGCCGTCCTGATGCTCGTGTACCGGGTGATCCGTCCCGGCTTCTTCCGCAAGGAGACCATCCCCGTCTCGGCGCACGAACCCGACGGGCGGTGAGGGAGCCGCGGTGAGCATCCCGCGGCTCGCCGGAAGCACCGGGGCCTTGGACCTTCGGTGCCGGGCCGGTGCTGCGGCGGACGATGAGTTCCACGGAGACGACAGGCTCGGCGACTGCTCGGCCGGGCTGTCGATCTGGGCCGGCAGGAGCCGCAGGGAGCGGGTACCCCACAGACTCACGGCGGCCAGGGTGGCGATCAGCCGCCAGAACTGGCGCTGCACCATCCGTGACGGGTCCGGCCGGCGAGGCGAGCGCATCGCTGGCCGAAGTACTCGATCAGCACGCCACTGCCGACGCGCCCCTTCAGGAACATCGCTGGTCTTCAAACTCCAGTCCGCCGTGGCCACGCCGCACACCTCCGAGATCAAGGTGTTGCGACGACCAGTTGAACCCACCTTCGCTGCCGCGGTCGCTATGGAAGATCACGCCCTTCACATCACCACCGCGGGTGGCCGCAGCCATGTTCAACGACGCCGCGACCAGTTCGGCGTCATGGCGCGCCCCCATCGCTTAACCGAGCAGCCGGGGCGAGAACGGGTCGATGACGGTGGCCAGGTAGAGCTTGCCCTCACCGGTGGTGATCTCGGTCATGTCGCCGCACCACACCTGGTCCGGAGCGTCCGCGGTGAAGTCCCGCCGCACGAAGTCCGGAGCCGCTGGCCGCTTTCCGGGCCGGGTCAGTCCGCGCCGTCAGCAGAACTTCCGTCCGGCCAGGCCGAGTTCAGCCATCAGACGGGCAACCGTGTTCACCGAGACCCGCCAGCCCGCGCGGACCAGGAGGAGCCAGACCTTCGGGGAGCCGTAGGTGCCGCCGGAGCCCTCGAAGATCTTCCGGATCACGTCGGCCAGCTGCCCGCGCCGGACCTCACGCGCGGTGGTGGGCTAGTCGCGCCACTTGTAGAACCAGGACCCCGCCCCCCCCAGGACTCGGCAGGCCAGACGGTGCGGAACGCAAGCCTCGGTCCTCTGGTTACCGACGAACGCGGCCAGGGCGGCCGGGAACTACGAGAGGCGGCCGGTGAACTCTGGCAGGAGCACCATGCCGTGTTCACCCGACCTGATGGCCGCCCCATCAACCCCCGCGCCGAATGGGAGGAGTTCAAGAAACTACTCGAAGGGGCGGGCATCACAGACCGCCGTCTCTACGACGGGAGCCGCCACACCGCCGGCACGATCCTCAACGAACTCGGGGTCGACATGCCCACGATCATGGAAATCCTGCGGCACACCCAGATCAGCCAGACCCGGCGGTATGTGAAGGGCCGATCCCACCTCTCCAAGGACGCCATGCGCCGCATGGGAGACACATTCCTGCCCGCCCCGAAAGTTGCCCCCGCATCCGCAACTGAGACTAAAACTGAGACTGGGGACCGCAGGGCAGCCCGCGCTCAGCGCCGCCGACGGGTCCGGTAAAAGCAAAAGCCCCAGGTCACGGCGAGTGAGTCCTGGGGCTTCCACAGAGCCGCCTTCGGGATTCGAACCCGAGACCTACGCATTACGAGACCATGAGTGATCGTGTTGCGTGGTGTTCCGTCGTGCTGTCCGGTGACGTTTGTGCTGATCAGAGCACGTGTAGCAGGTTGACCGGTGCTCCTTCGTCATGCACCGTCCAAAGGCGTCTGTCCACCGGCCGTCCACCGACAGGGTTGTCACCGGCCCACCAGCGAGACGGGGCTGGGCTTCCGACGACGCTGTCGACCGATCGGAGTAGTCGAGCGGAAGCTGCTGTGGGAACTCGGCAAGTACCCCTTCTCCGAGGTTCCGGCGCCCTGTCCTCCCCTGTGCAGATGGTCGACGCCATAGCCGCGAAGGAGTCGCGCCAGTTGGCGCTCAGGTCAACACGGCCGACTGGGTCATTTCTCGTCGAGCCGTTCATCGAGGATCTCGGCAGCCCAGGCGCGCAACCGTCGGCGCATGTCGGGCGCTGATCCAAGGCCCCGCCGCGTGCTCGCCCCTGGCAACCCCATACCGCCGGGTCACGCTCGCCGCTTGACATCTCCCCTAGGAATCGGTACCGCTCTCCGGATCGCTGTCCGCTCCTGCCTGCGTCCAAAGTTCGGCGGCCACACGACCGCGGAGGAGTAGGGCGAGCGCCGAGACGGACGGAGTATCGAGTCCGACCACCCACTCTTCGGCTGTCCCGACCAGACTTACAGAATCCCACGGCTTCCTGAGCCGACGTGATACGACTGCCGCGCCGGGGAGCTCGTCGTACGTGCTCCCCTGCGATCGCCGTTGTCCGGAAGGTCAGGAGGAGAGACCTCGCCTACGCAGGCGTTCCGCGATCGGTACCTGCCCCGGGGGCCTCAGGATGAACTTGCGCTTCTGCTCGTCGAAGCAGTCAAGGTAACAAGACACTCGGTCTCCCACCTGGTAGCTGTCGCCATCCTCGATGTAAAGGACATCGAGGATGGCCACCCATGACAGACCCAGGTCAACGATTACGCCCCAGCGAAAGACAGCGATGGCCTCCCCTTCAACGATGCTCCCCATGAGGCCCGTCTCGGCCTCTGTCACCAGACCATCGGTCACTGTTTCATCACTCTCAACGGGGTTGTACAGCCCCACGGACGCTTCCACCTCCCACCGGGTCCTCCCGGGTACATCCGGGAGGACCCATGTGCGCGCATCCTTCGCCGGACAACCGTCGCTCACACGCTGCGCGGAGCCGTTCCGCGAGCGGTACCTGACCCGGCGGGCGCAGGACCGGGGGGGGCAGCCGGCCACTCCGGCACCCCCGGTCTCGGACTCCTCAAGCTCTCAGCTCTCGTCATCCTCCAGATACCAGCCGCGTTCGATCATGCGCTGCTTGAGTTGCTCCACCTGCTGAGCAGACGGTTTGCGGATGGACAGGGCCGCTGCCGCCCGGTTGCGCACCACATGCCGGTCGAGGCCGAAGGCCGCCTCAACCACCACGCCGAGGTTCCGCTCGGACAACAGGTCGGAGAGAATCACGAGCAAAGGACCGTAGTGCGCATCGTTGTCGCGGACGCCGACGGGGAACACCAGCTGGAGCCGGTCGGCCACCTCGGCGAGATGAGGTTCCAGTTCTGTTGACCGCCGTACACCGCAGCCACTTCAACGGACTATCGGCCCGCCTCCGCGCCTGAGCACACCCCCGGCTTCACACCGCAGGCGGCCGCAGGGGGTCGAAACGGTCCCACTCAAGGCTCCAGAGCGCGTCGAAGCCCTTCGCATATACAATGTCCCGTTCGGAGGCGTACACGGGGTATACCCCAACCAGATCAATGAGGTCCCGACCGGTCCGGCTCTCTTCGCCCGAGCCAAGATCGATCGGTTCGGAGTTCCGGAAGACAGCGGAATCCGCCACCACGATGCTGCTCATTTCCGAACTCTCGACATAGGACTTCAAGTAGCCGATGGCCTGCCCGTGATCATAGGCGCACATGCCACGCAATGCCGCCGCCGTCTCGGCAGGGACACTTGCCCAACCGATGTCGTCGGACCGGACCGTGATCACCAATTCCCGACTGCTCGACGTCCACTTCGGATGACGCACGAGAGAGAGTCCGTAAGTGAAACCAGTCACATACCCGGGTTCTGGGGTATCGGCGTAGACGATGGAGCGTACGCATCCGTCCTCCGGCTTCGCGGGGGGGATCTCGTGAACTTCCGTCGGCTCCTTTCCCGTGAGCGGGAGCAGCTGTTCAAGATAACGAGAGAATCTGGCCTCAGTGTCACGTTTGTTCATTGAACCTCTTTATTTCTTAGTATATTCAGCCGGCGCGCCGGATGGGTGCCTCCGTGAAGATCAGCGGAGGCACCCATCCTAGAACATCGGTTTGACTTGCTACGACGGGAAGAAGTGGCCCTTCTCGGAGTACCACCACTCCGTCTTGGCGTGATCAATGTACGAGTTGAACTCTTCGAACCTATTCGAAGGAATCCTCCACTCGGTAACCCCATTCAGTCCGTTCTTGTTCGGCAGGGGGAATTCGAGATCACCGAATGCCTCTCTAAATCCGGGCTTCATCGTGAAGACGTGAAACCCGGGATCATGCCCGTTTCCGGCATATTGCGCAGCACCTTCCGGCATGTTGGAGAGGTATGCCGTGGGATGGTCCCCCGCATGGTTCTTGACGCTCAAGCCGTTTCTCTCGCTTGCTCGCTTTCCCTCGCCCGGCGAACGGTAGAGCTTCACCGGCTCGTCGGCCCCGTCCTTGGCACCCGCCTTCGAGTCCGTCTTCTTCGGACCGTCCGCCGTGTCGCTCTTCCCGCCGGCGCCGTCGTCCTTCTTGCCGCCGGAGTCTCCCTTCTTGGCCGCCGGGGCCTCCTTGGCCTTGGCCGGAGGCGCCGGCTTGGGCGGGGGCTTGGGCTTGGGGGTGGACGGCGGCGTTACGTTCTCGGCGTTCTTGACAGCGTCCTTTGTCTTCTCGGCCGCCTTGACGGTGTCCGTCGCCGCGTCGACCGCGTCCACGGCCTTGTCGACGTACCGCGCTCCCTTTGCCGCGGTCGCGCCGTAGCCCGCGATCGGAATCGCCGAAGCGTAGGACAGACCCGCGTCGATGTAGTTGCCCTCGGCCGTGTACCAAACGCCGTTGAGCAGGTCGGCCGGCTCACCGAAAGCGGGCACCAGACCGATGACATCGAGGGCACCGTGGCCGAGCGGGCTGAGCCAGGACTCGCCCCAGTAGAGGCCCGTCGGGTCCGGGAAGGCCAGCGGGTTGTTACGGCCATAGGCGTATGCGTTGAGGTGCTGCGGGTCCCCGACGTTGAGCATGGGGTCGACGGAGACGAAACGCCCGGTCGCCGGGTCGTACGCGCGGGCGCCGAGCTGGATCAGACCCGTCGTCGCGTCCGCTGTGCCGCCCACGAAGGACTTGTCACCCGGCCACGCGCCCGCCGCCGGCTTCGCCCCACGCACCTCACCGAAGGGGAGCGTACGGCGCTGTGTGATTGCCGAGTCCGCCGCCTTGATGGCGATCTCCGCGGTGCCGTTCTGGCCGCCGACCAGCCAGGTCACGCCGGCCGACGTCCGCACCGCGATCTTCTGACCGCCGTGGGAGTAGTAGCGCGTGCCCGACAGGGTGTTCTTCGCCGTGTCGAGGCGGATCTCCTGGCTGCCCAGGTACAGCGTGACCGCGCCCTTCTCCTTGCGGAGCAGGCGGCTTCCGTCCGGGCCGTACACGTACGAGGTCTTGTTGGCCTCGTCCAGGGTGTCACCGGACAGGTACGGGGTGACCGCGCTCAGGCGGCCCTCCTCGTCCCAGTCCAGTTTCTGGTCGACCGCCGGGGAGAGGTCGGTCGCCGCCTTCGTGCGGCGGACGGTGTTGCCCGCCTCGTCGTACGTGAAGGACTGGGCCGCCGTCACCTCCTTCGCCGACGAGCCACCCGAACCCGGCATGACCGTGCGGACTTCCGCCGACTTCAGGGCGTGCGCATGTGTGCCGCCCTTGGTGTCCGTGGCCTTCGGCACGTACGTCGTCGTCTGCGTGATCGCCGCGGCCCCGGTCGTGCCGGTGGCGTGGCGGACCTCGCCCGTACGGTTGCCCGCTACGTCGTACTCGTAGGAGTGCCGGTACGGGGCCGGGCCTCCGACAGTCGCCTCACCGGCGCTGGGGGCGCAGGCGGTGGCCGTCTGGGTCCACGCGTCGGTCAGGCGGCGCAGATAGTCGTAGGCGAAGCACTGGACGTCAGCCGTCTTGCCCTCGGGCGCGTCCGCGATCCTCTGGATGTTGCCGGTGGCGTCGTAGCCGTAGGTGATGTCGGCGTCCGGGGTCTTGACGATCTCCCGGTCGATACGGGCGCGCTCCAGCCGCCGGGTGCCCTCCTCATAGGTGTTAGTGAGCCAGGTGTACTTGTCCGCGCTGGCCGTGCCCAGCGTGAGCTGGAGCAGCTCGCCGTAGTTGGAGTAGCGGGTCTCGCGGGCATAGTCCGTCGAGTCGCCCAGGGTGAAGGACGGCAGGCCGGTCGCCGTGTAGCCCTTGGTAATCGTCTCCGCCGGGAGGCCACCGGCCGCCGGGATGCGTACGTCGTCAACCGAACCGTCCGGCTTGTACGACGCCGTCGAGGTGTAGGTGCCGGCCAGCTTGCCCTCAACGGCCGGGATCGTCACCGACGTCTTCGTCGGGCGGCCCGCCACGTCATAGGCGTCGACCGAACTCGTGTAAGCGGTGTCGCCCACCCACTTGGTGGCCGATGCCAGACGCCCCTGGCCGTTCGGGACGGTGGCGCTGTCGTACTCCCAGGTCGTCAGCTTCTTGTCGCCGTTGTAGAGCGAGCGCTGACGGCCCAGCTTGTCGTAGTTGAAGGAGAGGGTGGTCTCGCGCTCGTTGCGGACCGTCTTCAGCTGGTCGAGGTCGTTGTACGTCATCCAGGACGTACCGGCGTCCGGGTCGACGGACTTGGTCTGACGACCGCGCACGTCGTACTTCGACGACCAGAGGTTGCCCGACTGGTCCTTGACCTCAACGAGGCGGCCCGCCGCGTCGTAGTCGTAGGACGTGGTGTCCGCCGCGCCTGTCGGCGAGCTCGCTTTGAACTCCAGGACCTTGGTCGTCTGCCCCTGGGCGTCGGTGTACTCCGCGGTGGGCGTGGCACCGGCCGGCGGGTCAACCGTCGTGTGGTCCCCGTGGTACGCGGTCTTCGTGCGCCACTTCTCGGTGCCCGCGACGCGGAAGATCGAGTCGGTCGCCCGGCCCGCCGCGTCGTAGACCGTCTCCGTCTCCCGGGGCGTGCCCTCGGAGGCGTCCGCCACGTTCACGAACGTCGTGCCGACGGCCGCCGTGTTGTAGAAGGGGCCGATCTCCTTGACCGCCAGCCCGCGACTGTCGTACTCGGTGGTCGTGATGACCCGTCCCGAGTTCGCGGCCGGGGTCTGTGTCTGGCGGGGGCGCAGCAGACCGTCGCTGAGCTGGTGGCTGGTGGCCACCGAGCCGTTCGGCAGCAGCGACTTGGTGGTGGTGACGACGGGGGCGTTGTTGCGGATCAGGTAGCCGTATTCGAGGCTCGGCGTGGCCGTCGCCTTGGCTCGGCCCGGGAGCCACACCTTCAGCAGACGGCCGAGGGCGTCGTACTCCAGGTCGGTGCGCTGCTTGTTGGGGTCGACCGTGGCGATCACCAGGCCCCAGCGGCGGTCGACCGTGGACGTGGTCGTGTTGCCGAGCGGATCCTCGACCTTCATGCCGGTGACCGGACCGCCGGTCGTGGGCGTGTACGACGTCTTCGTCGTGTTCGACGCCTGGTCGGCGGACTCCACGACACGGCCGTGCACGTCGTACCTGGCCGTCGACGTCGTCACGTACTGCGGGGTGCCGTCGTCCGCGTACCCCTTGACCTTCTCGCTGCGCACCACATCGCCCTTGGTGGGCGTGGTCCCGTAGGTGTCACGGTTGTCGTACCAGGTGCGGACGTCGGAGATCGCCTCGCCCTTGTACGAAGTCGGCGCGCCGTCGTCGCAGTTGACCGGGACGACCGTCACCCGCTTCAGCAGGGTCAGCAGGTTCGCGTCCGTGTTGCGGTTGTACTCGTTCGTCGTGCAGGTGTCGTCGTCCGGGACTGCGAGGTCGCCGGAGTCGGAGGAGCGGACGAGCATGCCGTACGCGTCGTAGAAGTGCTCGATCGAGGCGCGGCGGACCTTGCCGTCGTCGAGGGCGGTGCGGGTCTTCGTCGCCTTGACGGCGGCGAAGCTCGCCTCGTCCTTGCCCTCCGTCGCCGTGGGCTCGGACTTCCACGGGGTGCTGACCGAACCGGTCACCTCCGCACCACCGTTGAAAGTGCGCTGTTCCAGCAAGAAGCCCTGGTGCCGGCTGTCGTCGCGGACCTTCGTGCCGTCGGAGGCGGTGACCGTGACGGACTTGGTGCCGCCGGACTCCTTCTCCCGGTCGCCGTCCATGCCCTGGAGGTAGGTGGTCTCCGTGCGGAGCTGCTTACTGCCCGCCTCACCGGTCCTCATGGTGACCGAGCGGAAGCCGCGCCACTGGTTCCAGGTCTTCTTCTTCGTCTTGACGAGCTCGCTGTCGTCGAAGGCCCAGGCGGCGCCCGAGTAGTCGTAGGAGGTGACCTTGTTCGGGCCGGTGACGGTGACCTCGTCCTCGATCACCGTGTCGACGACGAACTTGTGGAACCAGTCCTCCTTCTCCCCGATCGTGCCCTCCTTCGACCAGAAGGACGGCATGCAGCGCTTGGTGTTGGTCTCGGGGGTGGGGAGGTTGGAGGGGGTGCACTCGGTGGGCTTGTAGTTGACCGAGATCGTGCCGCCCGTCTCCGACTGGATGGCCCGGATGCGCCACTTGTACATCGGCAGACGGTCGTGGGAGTCGGCGTGGACCCGGTTGGCGTCCTGGCGCTCGTAGAAGGTGACCTTCGGGAGCTTGTTCGCGCCGTCCTTGCCGGAGTGGGTGACCGACTCCAGCCACAGAGCCGGGGCGTGCGTGGTGTCGGCGCTCTGGTACTTGTGCGCCAGGTCCCACTCGTCGACGTCCCCGTACGTCTTGCCGTCGGAGCCGAGTACCTGCGTGGTGACCTTCGACAGCCGCTTGCGGGAGAAGAAGGTCGGGGACCACTGGTCCTTGCACTCGGTGTCGGAGGTGCAGATCTGCTCGAACGGTACGTCCGGCCAGCGCTTGGCGGTGGACTCCTTCAGGTCGCCCGGCTGGCAGTCGGCGGCGGCGCCCTCGCAGCGCTCGGCGACGTCGAAGACGACCTGGGAGGGCGCGACGGTGGTGTTCTCCTTGCCCTCCTGCTCGCCGTACTCGATCCGCTTCAGGTAGCCGCCGCGGTCGTAGGAGACGACCTTGTCGCCGCGCACGCTGTCGTACTTGTTGGTCTCGGTGGCGTAGTAGTACGTCATCGAGTTGCCGTGCACGTCGACGACGTAGTCGAGTTGCCAGCGCCAGGCCTGCTGGCAGCGGGAGTCCTTGAAGGTGTCGGCGTGGCAGGGCTCGTCCTTGTCGTCGCCGAAGACCGGGACTTCGAGGGTGGAGCCCGTGTTCTCGGCGTCGGCGGCCTCCGACTCGCGCTTGCCCTTGCCGAAGTGGTAGCGGGTGCCGTCGGTGGTGGTGACGACCCAGTACTCGTGGTTGTTGTCGGAGTTGAAGCCGTCGTACTTACGCTCGATGAGCGTGCCGTCGTCCTGCTTCAGCCGCCACTGGTCCTTGCCCTTCTTGACCAGCTCACCGGCCCGGCCGCCGAAGTTCATGGTGGCGTTGTCGGAGTGCCAGCACAGGTCGTACTTCTGCGACCCGGCCTCGTCGTGGCCGTCCTCCGTGCAGGCCTGGTACGAGCGCTCGATGTAGCCGGCGCTGAGGTCGAAGCCCTCGCCGATCCAGGAGGTCTGGTTGTTGCTGGAGGCCGTACGGCCGTCCGTGGAGGCGGAGTTGTAGCCGAGCCCGAGCTGCGGGGAGGGTCCCGCGACGGCCGGCGGGACGCGCAGCGGGTACTGCCAGGTGAAGCCGCCGGTCTGCGCTGCGACCTGCCAGGAAGCGGAGGGCGCCAGCGAGGTCGCGGCGTACGAGCCCGAACCGCCGGAGTCCCCCGCCGCGACCGCGAGCAGCGGGGCCTTGGCGGCCGACAGCGCGGCCACATCGGCGATGAGCTTCCGCGCGCGCACGTCGTTGTCGGTCTTCAGCGGGGTACTGGTGCGGCACTTGTCCGCCGTGGGCGTGGTCAGCGCGCAGGCGGGGAGTTCGACCAGCCGCAGCCGCTGGGCCCAGTCGCCGCCGTATGCCTGGGCGAAGGCCGCGTAGTCGACCTCGACGGACACCCTGCCGTTCGTGGCCGACATACGGCTGTCGGCGCGGGCCACCTTGAGCAGCAGTCCGTCGATGCCCGCCTTCTGGGCGGCGGCGTGGCTGAGGACGTCGACCTTGGCGCGGGCCGGTGTGACGGCGGCCATCGCGGAGCGGGTCACGCCCTTGGCCGGGCCGACGCGGACCGGCAGCGAGCCGGCCTTCGCGCCCGACTGCGCGCTCCGCTTGCCGGAGCCCGCCAGGTCAACGGTCGCGGTGCCCGCCTTCGGCCAACTGGCCTTGAGGTTCAGCGGTTTGCCGTACCCCTTGGTGTGCTTGAGCGGGGTGACCTCGCCGTCCTGTTCGACGACCGGGGTGGAGGCAACGTCCTGGGTCTTCGGGCGCCGCTGCTCCCGGGCGTCGTCGGGGTCGTCGCCGAGCGCCGGGGTGCCCTGGAGCAGGGTGACGGTCAGGGCTGAAGTGAGGGTGACACCGAGGGCTTTGGCCCAGGGGTGTGTTCTGTGTCTGCGAGATGCGCGCACGCGCGCTCCCCCTCCCGTATGGGTATGGAAAGTGCCCGGGTGCCGGAGGGTCCGGGCACCCGGGTGGACGGCTCTGGTCGGCAGCCGTCAGTTGTCGTCAGCGGTCGTCAATTGTTCGCGAGCCGGAAGATCTCCGTGCCGGACAGCAGGCCGGGGACGACACGTACGTCGTCGATGTCACCGGCGAAGGCGTCGGACCAGTCGGCGCCGTACTGGGCGCGACCGATGTTGAGCCCCTTGCCGGCGTTCCAGACATCGGTGACGGTGGCGCTGCCCTGCTCCTCGCCGTCGACGAAGAGCGTGAACCTCCGGGCGACCGGGTCGTACGTACCGGCCAGGTGGACCCACTTGTTCACGGTCGCGGGGCGCTCGCTGCTCGCCATGGCGCGTACGAGGCCGGAGTCCGCCGTGTCGCTGGTGTGCCGGCCGAAGATCCAGCGTTTGTAGGCGGTGGAGTAGTAGAGGTTGAGGCCGTTGCCCTGGCTGCCCGCCTGGCTGATCACGGCGATGTTCTTGGCCAGCGATGTGGGCCGCACCCACACCGAGACGGTGAACGCCTGGCCGGTGTGGACCGGGGACACGGCGGTGGCGTGGTCGGTGGTGCCGTTGAAGCGCAGCGCCCTGTCGGCCGGGGTGGTCGCGGAGTTGTGGCCGGCGACCCAGTCGGCGCCCTTCACCGTCAGCGTCCGGTTGTGGCCGGAGGCGTCGGGGGCCGTGGTGCCGGAGGTCTGGTCGAGGCCGTAGACGGCGGCGGCGCAGGTGTCGGCCAGGGCGTCGGCGCAGGCGCGGTCGACGGTGAAGAAGTACTTCTCCAGCGGGCCCCGGTTGCCGGCCCGGTCCACGCTGCGGACGTAGAGCACGTTCGGTCCGAAGGTGCTCGGCGCGACCTCGATGGTGGCCTTGCCGCCGAGAGCGGGCGGGTCAGCCTTGCGGGTGGGGGTGTCGTTGCCGAGGTCCCATTCGTAGAACTCGACGTCGTTCTTGAACACCGAGTCGGAGTTGCCGTTGGCGGAGAAGGTGAAGTGCCGCTTGGCTCCCGCCGGCAGGTCGGCCTCGCCCGCGACCGGCTGGACGTGCGGTTCGGTGTCGGGCCGCTCCACGTCCACCACGAACTCGCACCAGTCGGACCACGGGGAGTACCCGGAGTCCTTCAGATTGCCGGTGGAACCGTCGTAGGTCTGAGCGCGCCAGCGGTAGCCCCCGCCGTGCTTGAGTTCCCTGACGGGGATCCCCTTCTCGAACCTGCCCTCGTTCTGCGGTCCGTCCTTGCCCTCGTAGACGAGGGGGCGGCTCGTGTCCTGGTCCCCCACCTGGAAGGTCGCGGTGAGGTTCTGGCCGCTGCCGTCGGTGTGGGAGTCGGCGTCGGTACCGGTGACGGACATGGTCGGGGTCGCGTCCCGGATCCACGGCCGCTTGGTGTTGTCGGTCGTGCAGGTCTTCTCGTCCGGGTTGGTCAGCCGCTCACCGGTGGGCTTGTCCGGGCGGGTGTTGTAGGTGACGACGAGTTTGGCGTTGTCACCCTGGAACCGCTTCCAGGAATTGGGGTCGTCCTCGTCGGCGGCGCGCAGCGAGAAGGCGATCGGGTCCTCGCCGGCGGCCTTCTTGCGGACGGAGGCGGTGAGGTTCTCGTTGCTCTCGTCGGCGTTGTCCGCGAAGTGCACCCAGCTGGGCGGGGCGTCCGGGCTGCAGCTGTCGCCCCGGCCGTACGCGACGTTCTTGTCGACCAGCAGGTCGCCGTCCTTGGGCTTGTTGTTCCAGTTCGTGGCGGAGTCGACACCACCCTCGGCGACCATGTGCAGGTTGACGGCGCTCTTGGCGCAGGAGAACGCGAACGTCTCGTAGACCTGGAAGACCGCCTTGGAGATCGTCCGGTTCTTCCAGCCCTTCGTGGCGAACTGGAAATACATGCGGTTCGTGTACGGCGAGCCGCTGCACACGTAGTAGATCCCGCCGATGGTGTCGGCCGAGCAGCGCCCAACACCCTCGTCCTTCTTGAACTTGTGGAACTCGGTGCCCGGGTTGGCGCTGGACACGTACAGCCACTCACTCTTGGACATCCCGGCCTCGGGGTCGATGTAGACCGGGAAGTCGGTGTCGGTCGCGGTGAGCAGGGCGTGGTCGGGCTCGACGGTGACGGCGGACGCGGAGACGTCGAGTGCCATGTCGGCGATCTTCGCGCCGGCGTCGGGCGCTTCCTGCGCGGGCGTGTCCGTGCCCGAGGCGGGGACGGCGTCGGCAGGGACCCCGGTGGTGGCGGAGTCCCACATCTTGGGTGCCTGTCCGCCGAAGACGCGCTCCCCGGAGGCGTCGACCGCCTGGAGGCCGCCGGTCGGTCCGGTGCCGAGGTCGAGACCCTGCGACCGTACGGGCAGCCGCAGTTCGGCCAGCTCCTCACTGCGGGCCGCCTCGGGGGTCTTCACCTCCAGGACGTACGAGTAGCCGGTGACCGAGGCGCTGGCCAGCAGGTCCACGCCGGGCAGCACCTCGCGGTACTCAGCGGTGTCCCCGTTCAGGACCGGCTCGGGCAGCGGCTTCGGCCAGCTCAGGGTGAAGGACTTTCCGTCCTCGCCGAGCGTGACGAAATCGGACGAGCCGCCCGCCGCGAAGGCCAGGTCGACAACGGCGGCCTTCGGCCCGACCGTGCCGTCCGGGCGGCGCTCCAGGGTCGCGTCCGCCTTCTCCCAACTGCCGTCGGGACGCTCCACCCGCTGCGGCTGGACACTGGTCTCACTGGTCAGCGAGCCGTCCGGGTTTGCGTAGACGAGTTCGTCCTCGGCCCGCCGGTCGACGATCTCCACGGGTTCGCCGGTGGCGGCGGCCTTCGCGAAAGCGGACGCCTCGGCGGGCGTGCTGTTCGTGGTCGATCCGGTGGTGCTGGTTGATCCGGTGGTGCTGGTCGAGGCCGTGGTCGTGGGCGCACCGATGGCCGGTGTTCCCGCTGTTCCAGTGAGTACGACGGCGGTGCCGAGCAGCACGCCGAGTTTTCGGGCAGCGCGAGGCCGCCGGTTCCAACGGGAGGTCATTCCCGTTGCTCCTTCCCCCGTGAGAGCTCTCCCCAGAGCCCGCTATGAAAATGATGTGGCCATGCCGTACAGCAGTGGCCAAGGAAACATATGGGACTTCCTTTACCGAATCAAGGGTGTTTCGAGAGCAAACCGCCCCACAGCCCACACCGCACGCACCACTCACGCCTTACGAACGGCCCTTGGTGCGGGAGGACGCGCACGGCACGTACAGCGGATCCGCCCACTTCCGCTGGATCGTGATCGGAGAGCCGACGCGCCAGCAGGGTGGAGCCCACACCGGCCTCACGCAGGCTGCGCACAACCCCCATCGATGTCAGGCTGGGGCCGACCGTGTCACCGGAAGACGCCATCGCCCTGAGCCGGACGGCGCTGAATCCAGAGGACGTGCCCGGACGGCTGACCTTCACCATCTGCTTCGGCGCGAAGACGTGCACCGGCTCCTGCCACTCATACGACGGCATCGCAGACGGGTACCTGACCGCGTCGGAGCTGAAGTTGTCCGGACCGGACAGTCCCGCCGCTTCCGATCGCCACATCGAAGACAGTCGTATTTTCACCCCGTCGGTCCAGGTGCAACCAGGCCACTGGCGGAGTGTCAGACACACCTGTCCACCGGATGTCCACCGAACCTCATCGCGCAGGCCTGACCCGCCCATCCCGGATGAGCAAGAGCCCACCTCAGAGGCTCAGGCCGTCCAAACGGTCACGGAAACCGAACCCCGACACACGCATTACGATGCACAGACCCTAGAGGCACAACTTGGGTCGATTCCAAGGTCATCCAAAACAAGAAACCCCAAGTCAGAGGCCTGACTTGGGGTTCGCCTTGGAGCCGCCTTCGGGATTCGAACCCGAGACCTACGCATTACGAGTTGTCCGATCTTGGTCCGGGGGCGTCCAGCACAGTCCGTTCGTTGAGAGAAGGGTGAGGTCACAGCCCCTCACGTACATCGTCGGACGCCGACGGACTCCCCCAGACAGAGGGGCTATTGAGACCCCAACTGAGACCCGCTCCACGCCGTCCAGAGCTGACCACCCGACACGAAGACGCCGAGCTAGCCAGTGAACTAGTCTGTGACCATGTCGCACGGACAGGATCCAGCCTCAACCCCCAGTGGGCTTGGGCATGCTGGCCTGCCGGAGCTGTCCAACTACACGGATCTCGGCCGTGCTAGCCGGCACTTGCAGTTCACGCTTCGGGCGGATCATGTCCTCACCGCGATTAACGACTTCGCTCGCCTCGTCAGAGACGACTCGCAGGCCGCGCAAAAACTCACGGAGGACCTGCTCACTGGGGCTGAGCGAGACACCGGACTGCCCTCTGTAACGTCCGGAATCATTTACGGGCTCGACCCGCGTCCCTGCCCTACGTCGTTCTGGACGGATGCCTACAGCCTCGGGCAGCAGGTAATCCTCGATCTCTGGAGGTCCTGGCCATCCGTCCTACACCTCTCGCCGGTCGAGCGTCACCAAGTCATGGAGACTCTTGGGCGAGCCGAGAGCACGGTTCGCGGCATCAAGGCTGCCGCTCAGCGTGCACTTAACCAGCACGTAAGCTCTCAATACGGATTCCTAGGCTGCGTCCCTCCCCACGACACCTCGCCCTGCGGCGTACTAGGGCTTGCCTCCCCGATTGTCCCAGGGGCGCCCTCCTCTCGGCCGACTCCCGACCAGGAAGTCATGGCCACTGCCGCTTAGCCCTCACTGTGGGGCTGCGGCCCCACTATGAGGATGATCGTGCAAGCGTTCGGACCAGTGGACTGGAACTCAGTCACTAGATTCATCATCGAAAGTTTTAGCCTTCTGGCTCTCTTCGTCATCCTGCTCATCGGATTCTTGCGCCAGCTCCGGGAGCTGGCCCGAGAGCTGCGAAAGGCTCGTAAGGACTTCCAGAGGCCGTCCGAAGATGACCCGGATGACTCACAGCGAGGGATCCGCCAAGACTGAGCGGCGAACACGTCAGCCGGGCGCCGATAACAACATCGAGCGGGTGTCCGGCTGACGCTGTGATTTCCAGAGCTGTCTCGGCAACCTGGTCCCAAGGCGCGGACCGCATCGTCGAGGCGATCTAGAAGGGCGCCGGTGACCGACGCTCGCACTAGCACCTTGGCCCCCCATCTTGGGCGGATTCTAGGGGTCGTTGCAACACAGGTGATCAACTGGCTGTGGCCAGGAGCTTAGCGAGGCGCTCGGCTGGGGTTTCCCAGTCGAGCGTTTTGCGTGGGCGGCTGTTGAGTTCGGCGGCGACGGCCGCCAGGTCCTCGGGGGTGTGGGTGGTGAGGTCGGTGCCCTTCGGAAAATACTGCCGCAGCAGGCCGTTGGTGTTCTCGTTCGAGCCGCGCTGCCAGGGGCTTGCCGGGTCGCAGAAGTAGACCGGGATGTCGGTCGCGACGGTGAAGGACCGGTGGGCGGCCATCTCTGAGCCCTGGTCCCAGGTCAGGGATCGCCAGAGATGGCCCGGGAGGACCTGGACGGTCGATGCGAGCGCGTTGCGGGTCGCATGGGCGGTGTGGCCGTCCGGCAGGTGCACAAGCATCAGGTAGCGGGTGGAGCGTTCGACGAGTGTGCCGATGGCGGACTTGCCGTTCTTTCCGATGATCAGTCGGGTAGCGGGGACGCATTGCTGCGTCCCCGCCCCCTCAGAACCGTGCAAGCAGCTGTTCACCGCACACGGCTCAAGCAAGCCTCAGGGGCTCGCGGTCAGGAGAAGGTGCAGGATTTGTCAGTCCGGCGGCTCCATCCGCCGTTGACAGAGGGTGTGAAGGAGACGGAGCCGTTGATCGCCTGATGAGCCGCCGCCCGGGAAAGCGATGTACTGCTTGGAGATCGCCTTCCTGATGACGGCCCGCCACCCTTCCCACTCCTGCGGGCTTCGCGGCGGGTGATCGGCGTGCAACAGGAGCCCTCCGCAGATCGGGCAACGACCTTGCTGTGCCTGGAGCAGGCACACGGTCATGCCGTCGACCGGTGGAGGCGGTCCCTTGCGACGCCGTTCGGCCCAGTACGACTCAAGCGCCGGGTCGTCCGGAGACGCCCTGCCCTTGACCAACTGGTGCCGGACGATCTTCGTCCAGGAGAACTTGAGCAGGTAGGCGCCGCTGTCGCGGTCGCCGAACACCCAGCGGTCCTTCCTGGACTTGTTGAACCGGCCGAAGTACTTGTCGGATATCCAGCGCTTCGGCTTGTTCGGGTGGCTGTGCTTGGCCCACTTGTAAGCGAGCTTCCACATGTGATTGTCCAGCGCGGTGAAGACCTCGCTGGACACCACCGTCCGGTAGTAGGCCGACCAACCCCGCACGATCGGGTTGATCTTCTTGAGCACCGCTCCCGCGTTGGCCCCTCGCAGGGCCAGCATCTCGGCACTCAGCCGTTCCCGGACCCGTCGTTGAGCCGCTGTGCTCGGCTTGATCAGCAACTTGCCGTGATAGCGGCGGACGTTGAACCCCAGGAAGTCGAACCCGCTATCGGCGTGGACGATGCGTGTCTTGTCCTCGTGGAAGGCGAGCCCTCTGGGCGTCAGCCATGCGGCCAGTCGTTCCTTGACCTGTTCGGCCTGTTCACGGCTGGTGCACATCGCGACAAAATCATCTGCGTACCTCACCAGCACGGGGCTCCCGCTCTGCGCACTTCCGGCATCCCTGCCGGTCGTGTAGTAGCGGACCCCTGCGGCTTCCTCCATCCCGTGCAGGGCCACATTGAAGAGCAACGGGCTGATCACTCCGCCTTGCGGAGTCCCCGCTTCGGTCCGGGCGAACCGACCTCGATCCACCGCCCCGGCCTTCAGCCACTGCCGGACCAGTCCCCGGGCGGGGAACGTGCCGAGCGCGGCCATCAGCCGTTCATGGTCGATCCGGTCGAACGCCGCCGTCAGATCCGCGTCGAGCACCCACACACGCTGCGGGTTCTTCCCGTTGAGCGTGGAGTAGATGGCCCCGATCGCATCTTGGCAGCCGCGGCCGGGCCGGAAGCCGTACGACTTCGGCTCGAACCGCGCTTCCCACTCGGGTTCCAGTGCACCGAGTGCCACAGCTTGCAGGCACCGGTCAACGATCACGGGAATCCCGAGTCCGCGCTTCTTCGTCGTCCCTGGCTTGGGGATGAACACCCGCTTGACGGGCTTGGGAATCCACGGCCGGGCACGGTGCTGGACCCAGTCGGCCAGCGCGACCTTGGACTGGGGCAGAAGCACCACCTTCCCGTCGACTCCCGCCGTCGAGCGTCCCGCGTTGATCTCCGTGACCCGCCGCACGCTCAGGAGCGTGTTCGACCGGGACCGGAGCATTAGCTTCTGCAAGTTGCGGACATTCTTCAGGTCCCCTGCCTGCGATGCCGTGAAGATTCTCTGCCGCAGACGCCGTACGTCTTCCTCGGCCCGGCGCCAGTCGACCGACGCCCAGTCCAGGTCCTCGTCCTCGGGTCCGTTCACCGTCGCGACGGCGGGCGGGACGGCCGAGACCGCTCCGGCCGCGTCCGTCATGGTGTCCAACTTGCCCCTCGGTTCCATCGTCCTTGTCCAGTGAGTCCGCACAGGCTCACCTGGCCCACGTCAGCACCCTTTCGAGTCCGGGCAGCACACCCGTATCCGGACGGTTATGCGGGGCGACCGGCGGAGAGGCCGGTCATCGTGCCCCGGGTTCCCGTTTCCTTTCGGCTTCCGGCATTGGCTTCTTGGGCCATCCTGTTCCCGCTGGGGAGTTGAGCCTTCCTCGCGGTCGGCCGACCGGGCCACGACGGCCCGGACCCCAACGGGGTTTCCACGTTCCACACGAATGAGATACGACCGGGGTGGGTGCTCCCTTTACCCCGAGGCGGCGGTGTCCACCTGGCCGGAGCGACCTCTGCCGGCCAGCGCCTGCCGCTTCTCAGCGGCCAGCCATGCACCCCGCTGAAACTTCCCATCGGCGGGGCTTGGGATCACGAGGCATCATCGGGAGTTCATGTGACTTCACCCGTCCGGTCTTCCCCTTGCCGGTGACTCCCGGATGGAACGGGAGTCCTTAGGCTTTCCCCTGAGCTCCGCACCACGCCGTTACCGGCGTCGCACGTCAAGGGCGGGGACGGGTCGTACGGACACGGACCCGTGACTGTACCTACGGCCCCACCATCAGCCGCCTCTCCAATCGGTCAGTCCACTCAAATTCGTGCAACTTCGTGTCGCACGGTCGC
>NZ_LIQQ01000540.1 GCF_001418565.1 Streptomyces graminilatus
GACTGCCCGCAGCTGGGCGGGTTGGATGGGCGCGCAGCGCCCTTCAGGGGCGCGAGGAACTGCGCGACAAACCCCCGCCGGGCCGCAGCCGAGCAACTCGGGACAGGACCCCTTCCTAGGGGCGCGGGGAACTGCGCGACAAGCCCCCACCCACCCGCAGCCAAGCGACCGCGGGCAAGGTGGGTCCTCCGGGGCGCAGGCCCCGTGTGGAGGGGTCAGCCGGCCACCGACTCCCGTTGGGGCTCCCCCCTCGGATCCGTCACCCTCGGCACCGGAGGTGGCTGACGGTGCGCCGGGTCGCGTACCTCCCCCACCAGGAGTTCCAGTACGTCCTCCATGGCCACCAGGCCGATCACCCGGCCCGAGCCGTCCGCCACCTGGGCGAGGTGGGTCGCCGCCCGCCGCATCACCGTCAGCGCGTCGTCCAGCGGCAGTTCGGACCGCAGCGTCGTCATGGAGCGCCAGATGTGCTGCGGCACCGCCCGCTGCGACTCCTCCAGGTCCAGTACGTCCTTCACGTGCAGATAGCCCATGAAGGCGCCGTTGTCCGCCACCACCGGGAAGCGGGAATAGCCGGTGCGGGCGGTGAGGGCGACCACCTGGCCCGGGGTGACCGACGGGCCCACCGTCACCAGGGACTCGCGGTCGAGGAGGACGTCGGTGACCGGGCGGGAGCCCAGTTCCAGCGCGTCCTCCAGGCGTTCCTGCTCACCGGGGTCGAGCAGCCCGGCCTGGCCGGCGTCCTCCACCAGCCGGTTGAGCTGTTCGCTGGTGAAGACCGCCTCGACCTCGTCCTTGGGCTCGACACGGAAGAGCTTCAGGACGAGTCGCGCACAGGCGCCGAGGCCCACCGTGACCGGCCCGCACAGGCGTGCGAACGCGACGAGGCCCGGGCTCAGCCACAGCGCGGTCTTCTCGGGCGCCGCCATCGCCATGTTCTTCGGGAGCATCTCCCCGATGACCAGGTGGAGGAAGACGACGACCGCGAGCGCGATGACGTAACCCAGCGGGTGGATCATGCCCTCAGGGAGGTGGACCGCCTTGAAGACCGGCTCCAGCAGGTGGGCCACGGTCGGTTCGGCCACCGCGCCCAGGGTCAGCGAGCAGACGGTGATCCCGAACTGGGCGGCGGCCATCATCTGCGGCAGCCGTTCCAGGCCGTACAGCACCTGGCGGGCCCGCGCCGTGCCGAGCGGTTCGATCTGGCTGCGGCGGACGGACACGAGGGCGAACTCGGCGCCCACGAAGAAGCCGTTGGCGAGCACGAGGAGCAGGGCGAAGAGGAGTTGCAGCACGCTCATCGGGCCGCCTCCACCCGGAGGTCCGGCGTCGTCTTCGAGCTGCCCTCTGCCCTGGTCAGACGTACCCGCTCGGCGCGGTAGTGACCGACCTGGCGGACCGACAGGCGCCAGCCCGGCAGTTCGGCCCGGTCGCCGGGGACCGGGATCCGGCCCAGCAGGTCGGCGACGAGGCCGGCGACCGTCTCGTACGGGCCCTCGGGCACGTCGAGGCCTATGCGCTGGAGGATGTCGACCCGGCAACTGCCGTCGGCGTCCCAGGCGGGGCGGCCGTCCTCGGGCGGGGCGGCGGCGAGTTCGGTGGGTTCGTTGAGCACGTCGTCGTGCTCGTCGTGGACCTCGCCGACGAGTTCCTCGACGATGTCCTCCAGGGTGACCACGCCCGCCGTACCGCCGTACTCGTCGACGACGACGGCGATGGGCTGCTGGCTGCGCAGCAGTTCGAGCAGCGGCTGCACGGGGAGGGTCTCGGGGACCAGCAGCGGTGATTTGGCGATCCGGCCGACCGGTGTGCGCAGCCGGTCGCCCGAGGGCACCGCGAGGGCGTCCTTGAGGTGGGCCATGCCTACGATCTCGTCGATCCGCTCCCGGTAGACCGGGAAGCGGGACAGTCCGGTGGCCCGGGTCAGGTTGACGACGTCCTCGGCGGTGGCCGACGACTGCAGCGCGCTGACCCGCACGCGCGGAGTCATGACGTGCTGCGCGGTCAGCTCGCCCAGCGACAGTGTCCGTACGAAGAGGTCCGCGGTGTCCTGTTCCAGCGTGCCGGCCTGGGCCGAGTGCCGGGCCAGGGAGACCAGCTCGCCGGGGGTGCGGGCCGAGGCCAGTTCCGCCGTGGGCTCCACGCCCAGGGCACGGACCAGGCGGTTGGCCACCGCGTTGAGCCCGGCGATCACCGGGCGGAAGAGTCGGGAGAAGGCGTGCTGCGGGCCGGCCACGAACCGGGCGACCTGGAGCGGCCTGGAGACCGCCCAGTTCTTGGGCACGAGTTCGCCGATCACCATCTGCACGGCCGAGGCCAGCAGCATGCCGACGATCACCGAGACGCTCGGGACGGCCCCTTCGGGCAGGCCGATCGCGGTGAACGGGCCGTGCAGCAGCTCCGCGAGCGCCGGCTCGGCGAGCATGCCGACGACGAGGGAGGTGATGGTGATGCCGAGCTGGGTGCCGGAGAGCTGGAAGGACAGCTCCTTGAGCGACTCGACGACCGTACGGGCGCGTCGGTCGCCGTCGGCGGCGGCCTTCTCCGCGTCCGGCCGCTCGACCGTGACGAGGCCGAACTCGGCGGCCACGAAGAAGCCGTTGGCCAGGATCAGCAGGAATGCCGCCGCAAGGAGCAGCAGGGGGGTGGTCATGATGCCGCCGCCTCGATATGCCGGGAGGGGGCGGCGCAGGTACTACAGGACGATCCGTCCATCGCTGGAGGGAGTCACTCCTCGGGTAGCAGGGGGCCACTGAGGACCGGGGGGACGTCAGTGGCGGAGGCGCGCGAAAACGCCTCCGCCAACAGATTAATCAAGACATGGGCTGTTGTGGCAGGGTGGATGTCCCTGAGTCAGCCCTGATCTTGCTCGGGGTCGCTCGCGGACCGCGCCTCGGTGAGCGCCCGCAGGGCGCGCGCGTCGGCGATGGCGCGCTCTTTGGCGATGCCGGGCTGGATGCCGAGCGCGGGCAGACTCGTACCGTCGCTGAGGTCGAGGAACACCCACGGGTCACCCGGCCGGAGGTTCACCCGGAGGATCTCCGCCCAGTCCAGGCGCCGCTTGCTCACGATGTTGACGACGGTGACCCCGGCCTCGTCGGCGACCACCTTCGGCCGGGACAGCAGCAGGAGCACGGAGGACAGCAGCGCGCCGGTGAAGACGAAGCTGACGCGTTCGCCGGGGTTGAGTGTCTCCAGGATCAGCGCGATCGTCGTGATGACGACGAAGATCGCGGCGCTCGCGGTGACCAGCACGGCCCGGGTGCGGCCCGGCCGGAAAGTGACGGGCAGCGCGGGCAGGGCAGGCGGTACGGGTGCGGTGGGCGGGTCCTGCATCGGGGTACGGTCCCTGTCGCTCACGGTGTCGGTCTCTTCGTCCGTCGCTTCCCGGGTCTCAGAGGCGGCAGGCGTGGATGGCCGTGGTCAGGATGGCCCGTGCGCCGATGTCGTACAGGTCGTCCATGATCCGCTGGGCCTCCTTGGACGGGACCATCGCGCGGACGGCGACCCAGCCCTCGTTGTGCAGCGGCGAAACGGTCGGCGACTCAAGGCCGGGCGTGAGGGCGACGGCCCGCTCCAACTGCTCGACACGGCAGTCGTAGTCCATCATCACGTACGTCCGGGCCACCAGGACGCCCTGGAGGCGGCGCAGGAACTGCTGGACCTTGGGCTCTTCGGTCTCCGCGCCGACCCGGCGGATGACGATCGCCTCGGACTTCATGATGGGCTCGCCGAACACCTCCAGGCCCGCGTTGCGCAGCGAGGTGCCGGTCTCGACGACGTCCGCGATGACCCCGGCGACACCGAGTTCGATCGCGGTCTCGACGGCGCCGTCGAGGTGGACGACGGAGGCGTCGACGCCGTGGTCGGCGAGGTGCTTGGCGACGATCCCCTCGTACGAGGTGGCCACCGTCAGGCCGGCCAGGTCCTCGATGCCCCTCGCGGTGCCGGGCTTGCCGGCGAAGCGGAAGGTGGAGCGGGCGAAGCCGAGCGGGAGGATCTCCTCCGCGTTGGCCCCGGAGTCGATGAGCAGGTCACGGCCGGTGATGCCGATGTCGAGGCGGCCGGAGGAGACGTAGATCGCGATGTCGCGGGGGCGGAGGTAGAAGAACTCGACCTCGTTCTCCGGGTCGACGATCCGCAGTTCCTTGGACTCGCGGCGCTGCTGGTAGCCGGCCTCATGCAGCATCTCCGCCGCAGGGCCTGACAGGGAACCCTTGTTGGGGACGGCGATGCGCAGCATGAGGCGAGCTTCCTTCGTTTCGTACGGAACGGTGTGCGACTGCGGATTAGAGGTGGGCGTACACGTCGTCGAGCGAGATGCCGCGGGCGACCATCATCACCTGGACGTGGTAGAGCAGTTGCGAGATCTCCTCGGCGGCTGCTTCCTTGCCCTCGTACTCGGCGGCCATCCAGACCTCGGCGGCCTCTTCGACGACCTTCTTGCCGATGGCATGGACGCCCTTGCCGACCAGCTCCGCGGTGCGGGAGGTGGCGGGATCGCCCGTGGCGGCCTTGTGCTGGAGCTCGGCGAACAGCTCCTCGAACGTCTTATTGGACATGATGGTGCTCACCTTATGCGCAACCGCGCGGTGCTCACCTCCAGGGTTCAGATACTGAGCGGAGGGTGGCCGCCGTCGCCACGGCAGCCGTCACCGCCTCGTGTCCCTTGTCCTCGTTGGAGCCCTCGATGCCCGCGCGGTCGAGGGCCTGTTCCTCGGTGTCGCAGGTCAGCACGCCCATGCCGATGGGGACGCCGGTGTCGACCGAGACCTGGGTGAGGCCCTGGGTGACGCCCTGGCACACGTACTCGAAGTGGGGGGTGCCGCCCCGGATGACGACACCGAGGGCGACGATCGCGTCGTAGCCCCGCCCGGCCAGGACCTTGGCGACGACCGGGAGTTCCCAGCTCCCGGGGACCCTCAGCAGGGTCGGCTCGTCGATGCCCAGGTCGCGCAGGGCGCGCAGGGCGCCGTCCACCAGCCCGTCCATCACCTTTTCGTGCCACTGGGCCGCGATGACGGCGACGCGCAGGTCACCGCAGTTGCGTACGGACAGTTCGGGTGCACCCTTGCCGCTCACGTTCTCGTCTCTCCTTGGCGATCTCTACTGCGACTGTCGCTACGACTGTCTCTACAGCGATCTCTACTGGGTCTGCTGGGTCTGCTGGGTCTACTGGTTGCCGCAGGGGGACACGGGGGCCGGGTCGAGCCAGGGCAGGTCGTGGCCCATCCGGTCCCGCTTGGTGCGCAGGTAGGTGAGGTTGTGCTCGCCCGCCTGTATCGGCATCAGCTCGCGGCCGGTGACCTTGAGGCCGTGGCGGACCAGCGCCTCGGTCTTGTCGGGGTTGTTGGTCATCAGGCGCACGCTGTGGACGCCGAGGTCCTGGAGTATCCGCGCCCCGGCGCCGTAGTCCCGGGCGTCGGCGGGCAGGCCGAGCTCCAGGTTGGCGTCGAGGGTGTCGCGGCCCTGCTCCTGGAGCTCGTACGCCCGGAGCTTGGACAGCAGTCCGATGCCGCGTCCCTCGTGGCCGCGCAGATAGACGACGACTCCCCGGCCCTCGTCCCGGATGCGTTCCAGGGAGGTCGCGAGCTGGGGGCCGCAGTCGCAGCGCAGGGAGTGGAAGACGTCACCGGTGAGGCATTCGGAGTGGATCCGGACCAGGACGTCCTCGCCGTCACCGATCTCGCCGTGGACCAGGGCGACGTGCTCGACGCCGTCGACGGTGGAGCGGTAGCCGTACGCCGTGAACGTGCCGTAGGCGGTGGGGAGCCGGGTCTCGGCCTCGCGCCGGACGGTGGGTTCGGCGCTCTTGCGGTAGGCGACCAGGTCCTCGATGGAGATGATCGTCAGGCCGTGCTTGCGGGCGAAGGGGATCAGCTCCGGCAGGCGGAGCATCCGGCCGTCCTCGCCGGCGATCTCCACGATGGCGCCGGCCGGGCGCAGCCCCGCGAGGCGGGCGAGGTCCACGGCGGCCTCGGTGTGGCCGTTGCGGACGAGGACGCCGCCGGGCCTGGCGCGCAGCGGGAAGATGTGGCCGGGGCGGACGAAGTCGTCGGCGCCGGCCTTGCCGTCCGCGAGGAGCCGAAGCGTGGTCGCCCGGTCGGAGGCGGAGATACCGGTGCTCACCCCGTGTGCGGCCGAGGCGTCGACGGAGACCGTGAACGCGGTCTTCATCGACTCGGTGTTGTCGTCGACCATCTGCGGCAGCCGGAGCCGGTCGAGCTCGTCGCCCTCCATGGGGGCGCAGATGAGCCCGCGGCACTCGCTCATCATGAACGCGACGATCTCGGGGGTCGCCTTCTCGGCGGCGATGACGAGGTCGCCCTCGTTCTCCCGGTCCTCGTCGTCGACGACCACGACCGGGCGCCCGGCGGCGATGTCGGCGATGGCCTGTTCGATCGGGTCGAGGGACCAGTCCTCGATGTTGTCCGTGCTGTAGAGGATCGGGGCCGTGGTCATGCGGGCGCTCCTTCCAGGACGGGCCGCGTGTCCTTGCGGGAGCGCAGCCACCAGTCGCGCATGCCCCACAGGACGAGCGCGCCGTAGATGACGTAGACGAAGCCGGAGAAGGCGTAGCCGTTGGCGAAGTTGAGGGGGACGCCGACGACGTCGACGAGGAGCCAGGCGAACCAGAACTCGACCATGCCGCGTGCCTGGGCGTACATGGCGACGATGGTGCCGACGAAGATGTAGGCGTCCGGCCAGGGGTCCCAGGACAGGTTCGGGTAGGCCTTGAAGAGCAGGGCCACGGCGACCGTGCCGACGGCGGCGGCGCCGATCATGGCGGCCCGCTCGCGCCAGGTGGCGAACCGCGGGGTGATGTGGCCGTCCGCCGACTCACCCTTGCGGCGGTTCCACTGCCACCAGCCGTAGCCCGCGACGGCCATGACGACGGCCTGCTTGCCCGCGCTGCCGGTGAGGTGGCCGAAGAAGGCGCCGAAGAGGACGAGGCCGGACAGGAACTGCACCGGCCAGCTCAGCAGGGACCGCCGCCAGCCGAGGGCGAGGGCGATCAGGCCGAGGATGTTGCCGATCATGTCCGACCAGAGGATGTGCTGGCCGAGAAGCGTGAACGCCTCGGTGTTCAGCCGGTTCACTTCGCCGTCCCCCGCTCTCCGAGCAGCCGCTCGACGTACTTGGCGATGACGTCGACCTCGAGGTTGACCGGGTCGCCGGGCTGCTTGCGGCCGAGTGTGGTCAGTTCGAGGGTGGTGGGGATGAGGCTGACGGTGAAGTAGTCGGGGCCCGCGTCGACGACGGTGAGGCTGATGCCGTCGACGGTGATGGAGCCCTTCTCGACGACATAGCGGGTGATGTCGGCGGGGAGCGAGATCTTGACGATCTCCCAGTTCTCGGACAGCTTGCGTTCGAGGACCGTGCCCGTGGCGTCGACGTGGCCCTGCACGATGTGGCCGCCGAGGCGGGCGCCCAGGGCCATGGGGCGTTCGAGGTTGACGCGGGAGCCGACGGCGAGGGCGCCCAGGCTGGAGCGGTCGAGGGTTTCCGCCATGACATCGGCGGTGAATTCGTCACCCTCGTGCTCGACGACCGTGAGACACACGCCGTTGACGGCGATGGAGTCGCCGTGGCGGGCACCTTCGGTCACTACGGGGCCACGGAGCCGGAAGCGGGAGGCATCGCCGAGGTTTTCGACGGCCGTGACTTCGCCCAGCTCTTCGACGATTCCGGTGAACACTTCCCGGGTCCTCCCTGCCTCTTCGGGCACGGACTCCGGGGCCTGTCGATGACGACAGCTCTGAGCGGGCATGGACACCGGGAGCGACGCCGGACGGAGCTCGGCCCACGGCCGAGCGGTACGGCGGCGCGCACGAATGCCCGCCCGCCGCGCACTGCCTCCCATCCGGACTTTAACCGTCGGTCCAGGAATTCCACCTGGTCAACCGGCCGCCGAAAACGCTGCGGACGGGTCGCGGACTATAACCGCCGGTTCGGACTTTCACCGACCCCGGAGTGCGCTGCTTCTGTTACAGGCCAGTGTGCCACGCCGGGTCGTACTCCATGCGGGTGAGTTTTGTGGACTGGCTCACAACGATCAACGGGAATACGGGGAACAGGCGGCGGGCGAGCGGTGGGTGAGGGGCGGTCGGAGGTGAACGGCCAAGCCTCTCGCCTACCTGGCAGGCGCGCCGAACAGTTCCTCCTGCGCGCCCTCCCGCGCGGTCAGCAGCGCCCCGCGCAGTACCGCTCCGCCGCCCAGCGCGCTCGCGCGCACCTGGACCGCGAGGGGTGACATACGGGCGAGCCGTTCCTCGACGCGGGCGGCCAGTACGTCACCGCCGGCCCGGCCGACCTCGCCGCCCAGCACCACGCACCCCGGGTCGAGTACGGCGACGACGGACGCGGCGCCGATGGCGACGCGGTCGGCGAGGGCGCCGAGGAAGCGGTCGTGGGCCGGGATCCCGGGAGCCGCCACTGCCGTACGGACCAGAGCCGCCGCGTGCGGCTCATGGGTGTCGGCGTCGGCCACCAGGCCCTGCGCGTCCGCCAGTTGGGCGACGGCCGCCGACCCGGCGAGGGAGTGGAAGCCGCCCGCGCAGTCCGTGGCGGACGGCAACTGCCGGGTACCCGGCACCGGCAGGAAGCCGATCTCGCCGGTTCCGCCCGAGGCCCCCCGGCGCAGGATGCCGTCGAGGACCACGGCCGCGCCGGTGCCGTGGCCGAGCCACAGCAGCACGAAGGTGTCCCGGTCGCGGGCGGCGCCGTCGCGCTGTTCGGCGAGGGCGGCGAGGTTGG